>JBPBQE010000175.1:0-9040 GCA_050954595.1 Janthinobacterium lividum
AGCTCTCGGGTCTGCAGGCGATGCTGCCGCTGCTCGAGACCGTGGTTCAGAGCGGCCGTCCGCTCATGATCATCGCCGAGGACATCGAGGGTGAGGCTTTGGCCACGCTCGTGGTGAACAAGCTGCGCGGCGGCCTCAAGGTCGCAGCCGTGAAGGCGCCGGGCTTCGGCGATCGTCGCAAGGCGATGCTCGAAGACATCGCGATCCTGACCGGTGGCCAGGTGATCTCTGAGGATCTCGGGATCAAGCTCGAGACCGTGACGCTCGACATGCTCGGCCGCGCCAAGCGCGTGCTGATCGAGAAAGAGAACACCACGATCGTTGAGGGCGTTGGTTCGGCCGACGACATCAAGGGCCGTTGCAACCAGATCCGTGCGCAGATCGAGGAGACCACCTCGGACTACGACCGCGAGAAGCTGCAGGAGCGTTTGGCCAAGCTGGCCGGTGGCGTCGCCGTCATTCGCGTCGGTGGCTCGACCGAGGTTGAGGTCAAGGAGCGCAAGGACCGCGTCGACGACGCACTGCACGCGACCCGTGCGGCCGTTGAAGAGGGCGTGGTTCCGGGCGGTGGTGTTGCGCTGACGCGTGCGAGCCTCGTGCTGGCTCACCTGAAGCCGGAAAACGAAGACCAGAAGTTCGGCATTGAGATCGTGCGTAAGGCGGTTCAGACCCCGCTGCGTCAGATCGCCGAGAACGCTGGTGAAGACGGTGCGGTCATCGCCGGCAAGGTGCTGGAGAACGACAGCTACAACTTTGGCTTCGACGCTCAGTCCGGTGAGTTCAAGGACATGATCGCGGCCGGCATCATCGACCCGACCAAGGTCGTTCGTACGGCGCTGCAGGATGCGGCTTCGGTGGCGAGCCTTCTGATCACGACCGAGGCGATGATCGCCGACCGTCCTGAGAAGAAGGGTCCGCCCGGTGGCCCTCCGGGCGGCGGCATGGGCGGCATGGGCGACATGGACTTCTAAAGTCCTCGTCTCCAAACCAGGGGGCAAGCTTTCGGGCTTGCCCCCTTTTTTTATGCGCGGCACGTCGTCCGATAACTGCTTACAGGCTCTGATAACGATAGCGTGATTGACTTGGTTGAAAAAAACTGCTCGGTGCGCATTTGTATGAATTTGAACTAACGACTGTAAAAACGAGCATAGCTGCTCGAAAGCTCATACACATACGCATACCGGCACTCTTGCCGGGCTAACTATTGGAGTGACAACGGTCATGGCTACGGGTTCGGTGAAGTGGTTCAATGCCACCAAGGGTTTTGGCTTCATAATGCCTTCCGATGGCGGCAAAGACGTCTTCGTACACATCACCGCGGTTCAGGCTGCAGGCTTAAAGGGCCTGAACGACGGCCAGAACGTCAGTTATGACGTCGTCATGGAGCGCGGCAAGGCTGCAGCGTCGAATCTGAAGATCGAGTGACTTGCGGACGCGCCGCAACTATCGGTCGTTACTGATCCGGCTGTCGTTCTGACGAGAAGCTAGTTGCTGAACTTTGGCCACTCGCGCCGAAGTCCAGCAATGACGGCCTTGGAGGCGCGACGGGCTACTTACGGCGCGTCGGCGCCGGGTCTGCATCCCAGAACCCGGATTTGCTCGAACCCGGTGCTTGCGACGTCTCGTTCGTCGGTGCCGGTGTTGCCGTGGCAACCGGACCCTCGGCCTGCTTGCCGCTCGCACGTGTCCGAATGGACGGTGGCGCCTCGGTGAGCATGATCATGGCTTCGACGCCACCGAGGGAGATGACGGCCATGATGATGAAAGCCACCACATAACGTCGAATGCTGACGCTACGCCGCGGGGCGGGGCGCCGTGGACGCTTTGCATGCGGGAATGGCGGTGCCGGCATCGGCTGTGCCCGCCGATACGGCTCTGCGTACGGCGCTGGCGGATCGACCGGCGGGGCGGGCGCACAGACCCGATCATAGGCGGCACGATCGACTGGATTGTGTAGCGTGTCATAGGCACGCTTGAGCAGGATGAAGGCGGTGGCATCGCCGGATTGTGCGTCCGGATGCAATTCCTTGGCCCGGCGGCGAAAGGCGGCGTGAATGGTTTCGGCCGAGGCCAGCGAGTCCACGCCCAGGACCGCGTAGTAGCGTTTCGCGTCGGTACTCATCAGTTCGATCTAATGCTGTGCCGGCTTACCACAATCGAGCCTGTGATTGGAGTTTATAGCGTGCTCGGCTAAGCAAGCCGTAGCAGGAGAAACGGGATGCTCAGTTCATTCGATCTGACCGGGCGCACGGCGCTGGTCACCGGGTCGTCACGTGGCTTGGGGCGGGGCATGGCCGAGGGTCTCGCTCGCGCCGGAGCGCAGATCGTGATCAACGGCGTCGATGCCGCTCGGGTGGAGAACACGGCCGCCGAGCTGCGGGAGAGTGGCGCCACCGTGCATTGCGCGGCATTCGACGTGACGGACGAGGCGGGGATCGTTGCCGCGTTCGAGCGGTTCGACCGCGAGGGCATCGAGATCGACATCCTGGTCAACAATGCCGGCATCCAGTTTCGCAAGCCGATGCTGGACCTCGACCTGGCCGATTTCCGTCGCGTGGTCGACACCAATTTGACCAGCGCCTTCATGATCGGGCGGGAGGCGGCGCGCCGCATGGTGCCGCGTAAGTCCGGCAAGATCGTCAACATCGGTTCGTTGATGAGCCAATTCGCGCGGGCGACGGTGGCGCCCTACACGGTCGCCAAGGGCGGCATCAAATTACTGACGCAGATGATGGCGGCGGAATGGGCCGAGCACGGCATCCAGGCCAACGCGATCGGGCCGGGCTACATGGCCACCGACATGAACCAGGCGTTGATGGACGATCCGAAATTCGATGCCTGGGTAAAGGGGCGCACGCCATCGCGACGGTGGGGCCGGCCGGACGAGTTGGTTGGGGCCTGCGTGTTCCTGTCGTCGAGTGCGGCGGATTACGTCAATGGCCAGATCATCTACGTCGATGGCGGCATGTCGGCGGTATTGTAGAATGGGAAACACCATGCGAGCTGCGATTATCCACGGCGCGCGCGACCTGCGCATCGGCGAGGCGGAACTGCCAGCGTTGGGCGCGCGCGACGTGCACGTGCGCATCCGCAACGGCGGCATCTGCGGCTCCGACCTTCACTATTACCAAGACGGCGGCTTTGGCGCGATCCGTATCCGCGAGCCTTTGATCCCCGGCCACGAGATCGCCGGCGAGGTCGCGGCGGTGGGTGCCGAGGTCACGCGCGTGGCGGTGGGCGACAAGGTCGCGGTAGATCCGAGCAATCCCTGCGGGCATTGCGAATACTGCATGGAGGGTAAGCCGCGGCATTGCCTCGACATGCGGTTCTTCGGCAGCGCGATGCGCTTCCCGCATATCCAGGGCGGGTTCCGCGAGATGCTAGCCTGTACGGAGGCGCAGGCGGTCAAGTTGCCACCGGGTCTGAGCACGGCGCATGCGGCGTTCGCCGAGCCGCTTGCGGTATGCCTGCATGCGGCGACGCAGGCCGGGCCTTTGTTGGGCAAGCGCGTTCTGGTCACCGGCGCGGGGCCGATCGGGGCGCTGTCGATCCTGGTGGCGCGGCAGGCCGGGGCGCGGGAGATCGTCGCGACCGATCTGGCCGACGCGCCGCTGACGCTGGCGCGCAAGATCGGCGCCGACGCCACCGTCAACGTCCGCAGCGAGCCGGCCGGGCTGGATCGGTTCTCGGGCGGCAAAGGCTATTTCGATGTCGTGTTCGAAGCGTCCGGCAGTGCCGCGGCACTGGGAGCCTCCATCGCCGTCGCGCGACCCGGCGCCGTCATCGTCCAAGTCGGGCTTGGCGGCGACATGACGCTGCCGGTCAACGCGATCGTGGCCAAGGAAATCCAACTGCGCGGCACGTTCCGTTTCGACCGCGAGTTCGAATGGGCGGTCGGCTTCCTGGGCAGCGGGGCGATCGACGTGGCGCCGCTACTGACTGAGGTCGTGCCCTTGGACGATGCGGTGCGCGCCTTTGAGTTGGCCGGCGATCGAACCAAGGCAATGAAAGTGCAGGTCGGATTCTGACATGAACGGCTGGCAGTTCTGGATCGACCGTGGCGGCACCTTCACCGACATCGTCGCCCGCGCGCCCGACGGGACGCTGTCGACCCACAAGCTGCTGAGCGAGAACCCGGACCGATATCGCGACGCCGCGATCGCCGGCATCAAGCAGGTGCTCGGTGTGGCCTCTGGGGACGCGATCCCGCCGGGGATGATCGATCAGGTCAAGATGGGCACCACCGTCGCCACCAACGCCCTGCTGGAGCGCAAGGGCGAGCGGACCCTGTTGCTGGTCAACCGTGGCTTCGCCGACGTGCTGCGGATCGGCAATCAAGCGCGGCCGCGGCTGTTCGACCTGACGGTCACGCTGCCGACGATGTTGTACGAGCAGGTTGCCGAGATCGGTGGCCGGGTCGCGGCGGATGGGCGGGAGCTCGAACCGCTCGACGAGGCGGTGGCGCGGGCGGCCCTGAGCGCGGCGCGGAACGACGGGATCGAGGCGTGCGCCATCGCGCTGATCCATGCGTGGAAATATCCGGAGATGGAGCGCCGGCTGGCCGAACTGGCGGCCGAAGCCGGTTTCCAGCAGGTGTCGGCCAGCCACGCAGTCAGTCCGCTGCTGCGCCTGGTCCCGCGCGGCGATACCACCGTGGTGGATGCCTACCTGTCGCCGATCCTGCGACGCTATGTCGACCAGGTCGCGGCCGAGCTGGGCGGCACCCGGCTCTACTTCATGCAGAGCAATGGCGGCCTGGCTGAGGCGCATAGTTTCGGCGGCAAGGACGCCATCCTGTCGGGGCCGGCCGGCGGCATCGTCGGCGCGGCGCGGACGGCGGAGATGGCCGGGCTCGACCGCATCATCGGCTTCGACATGGGCGGCACCAGCACCGACGTCGCCCTCTATGACGGCGAGTTCGAGCGGGCGTTCGAGACGGAGATCGCCGGCGTGCGGATGCGGGCGCCGATGATGGCTATCAACACGGTCGCGGCCGGCGGCGGCAGCATCCTGCATTTCGATGGTGCTCGCGTGCGCGTCGGGCCCGACAGCGCCGGCGCCAATCCGGGCCCGGCGAGCTATCGCCGCGGTGGCCCGTTGACGGTGACGGACGCCAACGTCTGCGTCGGCAAGGTGCAGCCGGCGCATTTCCCCGCGATCTTCGGCCCCGGCGGCGACGAGCGGCTCGATGCGGACACGGTGCGCGCCAAGTTCGCGACCATGGCGGCCGAAATGGGCCGGGCCGATCCCCGCGAGGCGGCCGAAGGGTTCCTGCGGGTGGCGGTGGCGAACATGGCCAATGCCATCAAGCAGGTCAGCGTACAGAAAGGTCACGACGCGTCGCGCTTCGCGCTGCAATGCTTTGGCGGCGCCGGCGGGCAGCATGCCTGCCTGGTGGCCGACGAACTCGGGATGCAGACGGTGTTCATCCACCCGTATGCCGGCGTGCTGTCCGCCTATGGCATGGGGCTCGCCGATCAGGCGGTGCTGCGCGAGCAAGCGATCGAGCTACCCTGGTCGGACGAGTCGTTGGCCCAGGTGCGCCGGGTCTCCGCGCGCCTGGCAGAGACGGCTCTAGCCGCTTTGCTCCAGCAAGGTGCCGACCCGGCGATCGCGACCGTCCAACGATCCGTCCACCTGCGCTACGCCGGCACGGAAGCGGCGCTGCCGGTCGCGCTCGAGGGCGACGTGGCCTCGATCAATGCGGCATTCACCGCGGCGCATCGGGCGCGCTTCGGTTTCGTCACGCCGGGCCGGGCACTGGTGGCCGAGCTGGTCGCGGTCGAAGCCGTCGCTGCGGGTGAAGCGGTAACCGAAGCGATGCTGCCGGCGCGCGATGGTGGGGCGCCGGAGCCGGTCGACACCGTCTCCATGTGGAGCGGCGGCCGGGCGCACGAGACACCGGTGTTCGAGCGGACCTCGCTGCGGGCCGGTGACCTCATCGCCGGGCCGGCGCTGCTGCGCGAGGCAACTGCGACAACGGTGGTCGAGCCTGGCTGGACGGTGGAAGTGACGGCGCAAGACCACGTGTTGATGCGGCGCACCGCTGCCGCCATCGGCCGGGTCGCGGCCGAGGACGCCAAGCCGGATCCGGTGCTGCTGGAGCTGTTCAACAACCTGTTCATGAACGTGGCCGAGCAGACCGGGGCGGTGCTGCAGAACACGTCCATGAGCGTCAACATCAAGGAACGGCTGGACTTCTCCTGCGCGCTGTTCGACGCCGCCGGCAATCTGGTGGCCAACGCGCCGCACGTGCCGGTGCATCTCGGCGCCATGGGCGAGAGCGTGAAGACCGTGCTGCGCAGCCGCGGCGCCTCGCTCCGACCCGGCGACGTCGTCGCGCTGAACAATCCGTTCAATGGCGGCACGCATCTGCCGGATATCACCGTCATCACGCCGGTGTTCGACGCGGACGGGCAGGAGATCCGCTTCTTTGTCGGCAGTCGTGGGCACCATGCCGATATCGGCGGCACCACGCCGGGCAGCACGCCGCCCAATAGCCGGACTCTGGAAGAGGAGGGGGTCGTAATCGACGATTTCCTGCTGGTCGCGGCGGGCGAGTTCCAGGAAGCCGGGTTCCGGGCGATGTTGGACGGGGCGCGCTATCCGGCGCGGAGTCCGGACGTCAACGTGGCCGACATCAAGGCGCAGGTGGCGGCGAATGCCCGCGGCGTGCAGGAGTTGGGCCGGGTCGAGCGGCAATATGGCTGGCCGACCGTGCGCGCCTACATGCGCCATGTGATGGACAACGCCGAAGAGGGCGTGCGCCGGGTGCTGGACCGCATCGGCGACGGCAGCTTCGACTACACGATGGACGATGGCGCGAAGCTACGCGTGGCGATCCGGGTGGACCGGGCGAACCGGTCGGCGGTGGTCGACTTCACCGGCACCGGGCCGCAATCACCCGCCAACTTCAACGCGCCGCCAGCGGTGACGCGGGCGGTGGTGCTCTACGTGTTCCGCTGCCTAGTGGGCGAGGACATCCCGCTCAACGATGGTTGCCTCAAACCGATCACGCTGATCATCCCGCCGGGGACGTTCCTGTCGCCGGCACCGGGCGCTGCGGTGGTGGCGGGCAACACCGAGGTCAGCCAAGCCGTGTGCAACGCGCTGTTCGGGGCGCTGGGACGACTGGCGTGCAGCCAGGCGACGATGAACAACGTGCTGTTCGGCGATGCGACCCGGCAATACTACGAGACGATCTGCGGCGGCATGGGCGCCGGGCCGGATGGCGACGGCGCGTCGGCGATCCAGACCCACATGACCAACACGCGCATGACCGACCCGGAGGTGTTCGAATTGCGCTATCCGGTGGTGCTGGAGCAGTTCGGCATCCGGCGCGGCTCCGGCGGGGCAGGGGCGTCACGGGGCGGCAATGGCTCGGTGCGGCGGATCAGGTTCGAGGAACCGATGACAGTGGTGGTCGTCGCAAGCCGGCGGGACGTGGCGCCTTTCGGCCTAGACGGCGGCGCGGACGGCATGCCGGGTCGTCAGTGGGTCGAGCGGCACGGTGGCGGCCGAACGGAACTGTCCGGCCGCGACCGCGCGGAGCTGACGCCGGGCGACGTGTTCGTCATCGAGACGCCCGGCGGCGGCGGCTTCGGCGCCGCCTCGCCCGGCTGATTACCGGGCGAACCGCACGAGCTGTCCCGTCGGGGTGCCCAGCACCTCGTCGTCCTGCATCACCAGTTGTCCCCGGATGATCGTCGCCTGCGGCCAGCCAGTGACTTCGGTGCCGTCGAACGGGGTCCAGCCACAGGGCGACACGATCCAGTCGTTCGTGATCCGGCGCCGCCGCTTCATGTCGACCAGCGTAAAGTCGGCGTCGTAGCCCGCGGCAAGGCGACCCTTGCCAACCACGCCATAGACCCGCGCCGGGCCGGCGGACATGAGATCGACCATGCGACCCAGGCTCAACCGCCCGGCATTCACGTGATCGAGCATCAACGGCACCAGTGTCTGCACCCCCGTCAGCCCGGCAGCGGTATCGGGCCAGGGACGTTCCTTGGCCGCCCGCGTATGCGGGGCGTGGTCGGAGCCGATCGTGTCGGCGGTGCCGTCCGCGACCGCGGCCCAGGCGGCGTCATAATGCCGTTTGTCGCGGATCGGCGGGTTCATCACGCCATAGCCACCGAGCTTGTCGTAAACGTCGGGCGCCCACTGGGTCAGGTGGTTGACCAGCAACTCGGCGGTGGCGACGTCGCGGAAATCCTTAAGGTAGGCGAGTTCCTCGGCGGTCGAGACATGCAGGATGTGCACGGCGCGGCCGGCCTTGCGGGCCAGCGCCATCAGCCGGCGAGTGCCGAGGAACGCGCATTCGACGTCGCGCCAGACCGCGTGGTCGCTGAACGGGTCGCCTCGCTTGAACATCGGCTTGCGCTCCTGCAGCCGATACTCGTCCTCGCTATGGAACGAGATGCGGCGATGGCCGGACCGCATGACCGCCTCGAGCGACGGGTCGTCCTCGATCATCAGATCGCCCGTCGACGACCCGGCGAACACCTTCACCCCGCACACGCCGCGCTCCAGTTCCAATGTCGCCAGATCCGGCGTGTTGGCGCGGGTGCCGCCGACGTAAAGGCCCATGTCGCACCAGGCGACGCGCTCGACGTAGTCCTGTTTCCAAGCGACCTGCTCGGCGTTGGTGATGGATGGCGCCGTGTTCGGCATGTCGAACACGGCGGTAAGCCCGCCGAGGATGGCGGCTTTGGTGCCGGTCGGGATGCTCTCGACGGCGGGATCGCCGGGGTCGCGGAGATGGACGTGCGGATCGATCAGCCCTGGCAGCACATGCAGCCCGGTGGCCTCGATCGTGCGCTCGGCCGTGGCATCCCCCAACGCCCCGATTGCTTGAATTCGACCGGCAACAACTCCCACATCGGCGCTAACTTCGCCCCATGGCAGGATGCAAGTGCCACCTTTGATCAACAACTCGTAACGATCGGCCATCGCGCCACTCCATCTCGGCTGCGTGTTGGTGCCGGGTTGGCGGTCGGCGCGCAAGCAAGGGCTTGACCAAAGCCGCGCGGAGCATCACATC
>JBPBQE010000185.1:0-9039 GCA_050954595.1 Janthinobacterium lividum
CTCGCTGGAGCAGCGTATCGTGCTCGCGCGCAAGACGCTCCCAATATCGTTGAAACGTCCAGCGGCAAAATACGTGGTACCGCAGGTAATGGCGCCCAAAGTTTCAAGGGCATTCCTTATGCCGCTACAACAGCAAGCGCTAACCGCTTTCTGCCGCCACAAAAACCGGGGTCTTGGGCAGGTGTGCGCGATGCGATCGACTTCGGGCATTCGGCGCCGCAACTTCCTGCCTCAAACGACGATCTCGGTAACTGGTATTCCGCCTTGCAGCCTACAGCAGAGGATTGCCTGTCACTCAATGTCTGGACGGCATCGTCAACGGGCAAACGCCCGGTCATGGTCTGGCTTCACGGCGGTGCCTGGGTGAGCTGTGCCGGATCGGCACCGGGCTTCGACGGTACCGTGTTGGCGCGCGATGGGGACGTCGTGGTCGTGACCATCAATCACCGGCTAAATGTTTTTGGTTACATTAAGCTCGACGATCCCGACGAGCGCTTCACGCAGTCCGGCAACGTCGGGGTGCTCGACATCATTGAGGCACTAAAATGGGTGCGTGACAACATTGCCGCCTTCGGAGGTGATCCGGCCAACGTAACGATCTTTGGCCAATCGGGCGGCGGGGCAAAGGTTAGTGCAATGCTCGCCTGCCCCGCAGCACGGGGACTGTTCCACAAGGCGATCGCCGAAAGCTGCTCAGGCAGTCTACGCTTGGCATCGCAGGAGGAAGCTGCGGCTAACGCCCATGTACTGGCGCGAAAGCTCGAACTCGAGCGGCCGACGGCGGCGGCGCTGCAGGCGGTGCCGACTGAGAAGCTAATTCCACTATTGAAGGGTATGCCGCCCGTGTTCCGCCCGGTGCTCGACGGGATTACCTTCTCTGCCAACCCATTCGACCCAACTGCACCAGCAGGCGCTATTTCGATCCCGACCATGTTCGGCAATGCTGCGACCGAGACGACGCTCTACATGGCGGCCAATATGGCCAACTTCTTGCTCGACGCGGCCGAGGTTGCTCGCCGGATCGGTCGGTATTTGAAAACCGATGAGGGCGCCACGAAACGGATCGTCGACGCCTATCGGGATGCTATGCCGGATGCCACGCCGAGCACGATCATGGCGGCCGTGACGACCGACTATACCTACCGCCGCGGTACGACACGCGAAGCCATTCTGCAGGCGAGCGTGGCATCGGCTCCGGTCTACACGTATGTCTTCGACTGGCGCACCCCCGTCCGTGATGGGTTGCTTCAATCACCGCACACATTGGAAGTGCCCTTTGTGTTCGGCACCGCGCTTGCGGCTGTAAATTTGGTGAGCACCGGACCTCACATATCGCCGCTGACGAAGATGATGGTGGCAACCTGGTCCGCGTTCGCTCATCGGGGAGATCCGTCAAACCCCCTGCTTCCCGACTGGCAACGCTTTTCGGCAGAAAGTTCAAAAACGATGCTGCTCTCCCTTGAGAGCAAACTCGCGAGCAATCCGGACGGTGAACGACGGAAGGCACTCGATGGCTTGCCGCTGTTCGAATATAGCATGCCAGTCAACTATCAGAATGCCTGATGAAGCGTGGCAGTTGTCGCCACCACCACCATCAAAATTTAAACATATTTAAACCCACTCTGGCCGATAGCGGACAGGCAAGTTGGGAGATGCCAACCGAAGAAAGCCGCCGATCACAGGCCCGGTTTTTGGCGCACCACCTAGGTTGTTAGTGGGCGAATGTTCTCGCTTCCCAGGTGAGGCTGCCAATGCAGCAACTCTCACCAACAGATGACGCAAGACCTTGGACCCGCTAGCGTCCCGTGCAACGTCGAACAACGACGCCGACGGGAGGGGTCATGCGGGAGCACGTTGGGTCAGTGGGCGGAACCGTGGCCTTGGAAGTCGTGCCAGCCGCCGGCCGGCGCACGACCCGGCCCTCCGCTCGCCTGACGGGCGCGATCTGGACCGGCCTCCTGCTGCTGATCCTCGCTTTCCTCGTCATCTACCCCGTCGCCATGCTCGTCGTCGGCGCCCTCACCGGGGGCGACCCGGTGGTGGACGGCTACCGGCTCGAAACCCTCTCGCTCGACCGATTCTGGGCCGTCCTGTCCAACGACAACGTCCATCTCGCCCTGTTCAACTCGATGACCACCTGCCTCGGCGGCACCGCTCTGGCCGTCCTCATAGGCCTCGCGTTCGCCTGGATCGTCGTGCGGACCGACACGCCGGCCAAGAGGGTCATCGCCGCAGCCGGGCTCCTTCCGCTTTTCGTTCCCCCGCTCGTCGGCGGCGTCGCCTGGGCCATCCTCGGATCGCCTAAGACCGGGCTGATCAACATGGTACTGGCCAAGTCCGGCCTCGACTTCCGGGTCAACCTGTATTCGACCGAAGGCATCATTTTCGTGTTCGGGATGTACTACGCCCCCTACGTCTACATGTTCACTGCCTCCGCGCTGAAGAACATGGATCCCTCGCTCGAGGAAGCGGCCGAGATGAGCGGCGCTAGCAGCCTGCGCACCATGCTCACCGTCACCTTCCCGCTCATCCTGCCGGCCATTGTGTCCGGCATGCTGCTCTCCTTCGTCGTGATGCTCGGGATTTACGGCATCCCCGCCGTGCTCGGCACACCCGCCAACATCCCCGTGCTGACCACCTACATTTACACGCTCACCAACTGGTCGCCCCCGCTCTACGGCCAAGCCGCCTCTGTCGCGATCCTGCTCATGGCCGTCACCGGCGTTTTGGTGGTGCTGCAGAACAAGGTCCTCTCCGGCCGCAACTACACCACTGTCGCCGGCAAGGCCTTCCGCCCGCGCGCGCTGCGCCTGGGCCCCTGGCGCTGGGTGACCCTGGGCCTGGCCGTCATCTATCTCATGATCGTGGTCGTGCTACCCACCCTGGCGCTGATGGTGGCCGGGTTCCGCAAATTCCTGTTCGTGCGCGACCTACCGAGCCTGTTCGACCTCAAGCAATACAGCACCGTCCATTTCGACCGGCTGTTCTCGAACCCGCAGACCGTGACCGCGCTGGTCAACACGCTGAAAGTGGGCCTCATCGCGGCCGTGGTCGGCGGCGTGCTTGCTTTCGCCATCGGCTACACCGTCACCCGAAGCCGCGCGCCCGGCCGCTCTCTGGTCGACGCCATCGCCACCGTGCCGGTCGCCATCCCCGGCCTGGTCATCGGCGTCGCCTATCTCTGGGCCTGGATCGGCCTGCCTGGCGGTCTCTATGGCACGCTGTGGATTCTTGCCCTTGCCTTCATCGCCCGCTTTATCCCCGACACCGTCAAGGCTCTCTCCACCTCGCTGATGCAGATCCACCGCGAGTTGGAGGAAGCCGCCTGGATCTGCGGCCGGTCCATGCTCAGCACGATCGTCACCGTGGTGCTGCCGCTGGCCCGGCCGGGCGTGGCCGCTGCCATGACCCTGCTGTTCATCCTCTCCACCCGTGAGCTCGGCTCCTCCCTGTTCCTCTATTCAAGCGGCTCCATGGTCATGTCCGTCCAACTGCTGAACTACTACGAGGGCGGCAATCTCAGCATCACCGCCGCTTATAGCCTCGTGCAGGTGATCCTGCTCGGGCTCGTCATCGGCATCGGCAATTTACTCTCCCGCGGCAGCCGGCTCGACCGCGCGCCATCCACCTAACGAGGGAACCCGCCATGGTCACACGCCGCACCCTGCTCCTGGCCGCCGCTGCCACCGCGGCGACCCGCTCCGCCCGGGCCGCCGACAGCTACCAGCCCTCCGCCGAGCTGGTCGCCGCCGCCCGCAAGGAAGGCCGTCTGGTGATGTACACCGCCTCCTTCACCGAGCCGGAACAGGAGTTCGCCGAGTTCTTCAACAAGCGGTTCTCCTTCGTGAAGGTCGAGCTGGTCCGCTCCTCTGGCGGCCAGCTCATCACCCGCGTGCGAACGGAGGCGTCGGCCGGCAAACTCGTCGCCGACATCGTGGACCATTCCGATCGCGGACTGATGAAGTCGATCGACGACCTGTTCGCCGACTATGCCCCGCCCAACGCTGCCGACTACCTGCCGGAAGCTCGCATCTCGTCCAAGTTGTGGCCCCGCATCACCCCGACTTGGTGCATCGCCTACAACACGGAGACCACCAAGACCGTCCCAAAGACCTGGATGGACCTCACCGACCCAGCCATATACCCGCGCGGCGCCATCGGCCAAGTCATCGCCCCCTCCGGCGGCACCACCTGGACCCGGATCATGTTCGAGCGCCAGAAGCTCGCCCCCGACTACTGGGCCCGCCAAGCTGCCACCAAGCCGTCGCTCTATCCCTCCAGCGCCCCCGGCTCGGACGCTGTGATCCGTGGCGAGGTCAACGTCATGCCCCTGGTCGCCAACGCGATCTACACCAAGCGGCGCGATGGTGCCCCCGTCGAGCTGGTATTCCCGCCCGAAGGGACCCCGCTCGTCCCTTACGCCAGCGGCATTCCCAAGACCGCTGCCAACCCCAACGCGGCGCGCCTCTTTCTCGACTTTTGCCTCTCGCGGGAAGGCCAGGCCTTCACCATGACCCAGCAGGGCAACCTGTCATCGCTGAAGGACCCGCCGGGTGAGATCAAGGGCTTCGATCCCAAGACCAGCCCGGTCTGGCTGCCGAACAACGAAGAGTTCGCCTCCCTGCGCAACGCCTGGGTCGAGGAGTGGAACAAGACCTACGGCTACCGGCAGTAGCGCCCATGTCCGCCGAACTCCGCATCGATAACCTCAGCAAGGCCTACGCCCCCGGCCTGCGCCCGGCCGTGGACGGGGTCAGCTTCACGGTAGGCGCGGGGGAGATCGTGGTGCTGCTCGGCCCGTCCGGCTGCGGCAAGACCACCACGTTGCGCTGCGTCGCCGGGCTGGAGAATGCCACCGGCGGCATCATCCGGGTCGGTGGTGAGATCATCTCGTCGCCCGAGCAGGGCATCCTGGTGCCGCCGCGCCGGCGCAATTTCGGCATGGTGTTCCAATCCTACGCCGTTTGGCCACACATGACGGTGCGACAGAATGTCGCCTATCCGCTGGCCGGCCGCGGCCTGTCCCGCGCGGAAAAGTCCGCCATGGTCGAGCACGCCATCGAGATCGTGCAACTTCAGCCCTACGTGGATCGCCCCGTCACCGCGCTTTCCGGTGGCCAGATGCAGCGCGTCGCGCTGGCCCGCAGCATCGTCTACAAGCCCCGCCTCCTGCTGCTGGACGAGCCGCTGAGCAATCTGGACGCCCAGTTGCGCCTTCGCCTGCGCGATGACCTGCGCCGCATCGTCAAGGAGGCCGGGCTCACCGCGCTCTACGTCACGCACGACCAATCAGAAGCGGTGGTCCTCGGCGACCGCATAGGCGTTATGCGCGACGGCAAGTTGCTCCAGCTCAGCCCGGCCACCGAGCTCTACAACGAGCCGGCCGACGCTTTCGTTGCTGCCTTTACCGGATCGACCAACCGCATCGGAGGACGCGCCGCCACCGTGGCGCACCCGTTCGGCTCCGTGCAGACCGCCGCCGGCGCGTTCGACGCCCGCATGACCCGCGGCATCACGGCCGGGCAGGAGGTCCAGGTGATGATCCGCCCCGAGAACGTAAGGCTGGACATCAAACGCGATGACGACACCACCGCCGCCGGCCGCATTGCCCGCGCCAGCTTTATGGGCATCCAGACCAACTACGAGGTCGATGCCTTCGGCGCCCGCATTGAGGTCGTCGAGGCCGGAACCACCCCTCGCTTCCGCACCGGCGATCACGTCATCATTGATCTGCCTGCCGCGGCTTGCCTGGCCTACCCTGCCACGTGACTGCGACGGCGAGGTCTTGGGCCGGCGGCGGAAGGTCGCCACGTCCGCCGTCTCAAAGGCTTCTACGGCTTCGAGACGGCGGTCTATTGGACACTCTAATTCCCGTTCAGGTGATATGCCTCGGGAAAGTAAAAATCGTGCCACGACGCCGGCCGAGTTTTGAGCACCTTCGTGTCCGCCATGTGATTGGCGATCCGCATCATCCCTACCGGGGCAGTATCGAAGTTACGGGCGGGGTCGCCAATCTGCGCCATAAGGACGTCCAAAGGCGTCTTCTCCCCGGTCGCCTTGATATAGAGCTCGCAGGCCTCGCGCGGGTGGGCGATGATGTAGTCCGCCGCATCTTGCGACGCCTGCATGAAGGCCTTAATCGCCACCGGGTTCGCGTCGTGGAACTTGGTATTGCTGAAATACACCGCGTTGCTGAACTTCGAGCCGAGAATGTCCTCCGACGTCGTCACCACATGCAGCCCGGGCACCTTCGCCTCGGCCGCCTGATACGGCGCGCCGGAGAAATGACCGGTTAGCCCGCCACCATGGCCGCTGGTCAGCTGCGCCTGCGCGTCCGGATGGCTCAGTGTCATCGTCATCATGTCGAAATGGGCGAAATCGGCGTCGCCATAGAGCTGCCGGGCGGCGATCTGCAGGATGATCGCCTGGCTGCTGATCTTTACCGTCGGCACCGCGATCTTGTCGGTCGGCTTGAGGTCCCGCAGCGTTTTGACGTCCGGATTGTCGCTGATGAACCACATCGGCGTCGACGACGACCCAGAGAGGCCCTTCACCTGACCCTTGGTGCGGTCCCAGGCGAGTAGCATGTTGCTCGCCCCCGTCGTGACGATGTCGACGTTGCCGGAGAGCAGCGCGTCGATCGCCGCCCCGCCGCCGCCGAACGTTATCCATTTGGTCGTAAGATCGGGCTCACCGAGTTTGGCGGCCGCTTTCTCGATCAGGTGCTGCTGCTCCATCACAATCGGCGCCAAGTAGATGATACCGGGCTGCTTGGTGATGCGGATCTCGTTGGTCTCCGCCCAGGCCTGCGAGGGCGCGATCGATGGAAGCAACAGGGCCGCCAGGGCGACTAGGACATGACGCATTGTAATCCTCCCGTATTTTGTCGGGAGCGTAGACAAATTGGAGAACAGTGGACAGCGCGACGCAACGCAGGGATCATTATCGAAAGGTTGGGATGGAAATGGTCGAAGCCGAGCCCCTGTTGGACGTGCGCGGCGTTACGCTGCAGTATAAGACCACGCAGCGTATCGTCACCGCGACGCACCGCGTCAGCTTCAGCGTTTTTCCTGCCGACCGCTTCGTGCTGCTCGGCCCATCCGGCTGCGGCAAGTCGTCGCTGCTCAAGGCCGTCGCCGGCTATCTCGACCCGGTCGAGGGCGAGTTCCATCTCAAGGGCCGCCGCATCACCGAGCCCGGGCCGGACCGCATGATGGTGTTCCAGGAGTTCGACCAACTGCTGCCGTGGAAGACTGTGCAGGACAACATCATGTTCCCGCTGCTCGCCACCCGCCGGCTGCCCGCCGCCCGAGCCCGCGAACGAGCCCGCTACTACATCGACAAGGTCGGCCTGACCGCCTTCGCCGAATCCTACCCGCACACGCTCTCGGGCGGCATGAAGCAGCGCGTCGCGATCGCGCGCGGCATGGCGATGGAGCCCGAGATCCTGCTCATGGACGAGCCCTTCGCCGCACTCGACGCCCTGACCCGGCGCACCATGCAGGACGAGTTGCTCCGCCTGTGGGACGACACTCGCTTCACAGTGTTGTTCGTCACGCACTCGATCAATGAGGCGATCAAGATCGGCAACCGCATCCTGCTGCTCTCGCCCCATCCCGGCCAGGTGCGCGCCGAACTAGACAGCCTCCCGCGCGAGGCGCCCGACCCGGCGGCCATGGTCGGCTTGGAAACCAAGATCCACGAAATGCTGTTCGCATGAACGAGATGAGCCCGCCGCCCCGGCCCGAACGCCAATACGCCATCACCGCCTTTGCCGGGCTAGACGCCGTCGAGCGTCCGATCCCGGCCTGGGAACGTGTCTGGAACCAGGGCTGGATCCGCAAGACGGCGCTGATCATCGCCCTTGCGCTGATCTGGGAGGCCTATGGCCGATACGCGGATAACGAGCTGCTCTTCCCGACCTTCACCGCCACGATCCAAGCCCTGCTCGAGAACATCACCAACGGTGTCCTGCCGGCCCGCGCCGCGACCTCAATCAAGGTGCTGCTGATGGGCTATTCCATCGGTGTCACGCTCGCGATGCTGCTTTCGGTGGCGGCGATCAACACGCGGATCGGCAACGACCTGCTCGAGACGCTGACGTCGATGTTCAATCCGCTGCCGGCCATCGCGCTGCTGCCGCTCGCGCTGCTGTGGTTCGGGCTCGGCAATGGCAGCCTCGTATTCGTGCTGGTCCACTCGGTGCTGTGGGTAGTGGCGCTCAACACCCACGCCGGGTTTCGTGGTGTCTCGCCGACATTGCGCATGGTCGGCCGCAATTACGGCCTGCGCGGGTTCCGTTACGTGATCGCGATCCTGATCCCGGCCGCGTTCCCGAGCATTCTGACCGGCCTGAAAGTCGGCTGGGCGTTCGCCTGGCGCACTCTGATCGCTGCCGAACTGGTGTTTGGCGTCTCGTCCGGCGCCGGCGGCTTGGGCTGGTTCATCTTCGAGAACAAGAACCAGCTCGAAATCCCTAGTGTCTTCGCCGGGCTACTGACCGTGATCCTGATCGGACTAGCAGTCGAAAACCTCGTCTTCCGTACGTTGGAGACCCGGACGGTCCGCAAGTGGGGAATGCAACACTGAACGCTTCGATCGTATCTCGCGTCCAATGGTGACCACCGGGCTATACCCGGAGATCGACGGCAATCACACCGATCATGTTCAGCTATGCGCATTCGGAATTGGAGCCGGAGCGGGCTGAGCAAGCTGTTGTGTCTGTGGCGACGAGGGTCCGAGATGAAGCGCATGCAAGCCGGTTGGCTAGGTCCGCTTCGGAGCACCAAAGGTAAGTAGGTGAACGTCCGAGATGCGGCGCAAAGCAGCCACTCCGAGCTATGGTATAGGGCACTTTTTCTTGCCTGAAGTTGCTGTGGTGGAACGTCACCGCTTGACCAACCCATTCAGTGCTTCCACCGGTGGGCCCCGTTCGGACAATGACGAAGCGGCAGGAGTCAGGCGGCGCAAAGCGCCTACTTGGCCGCCACAATCTGATGCAAGCCTAACCAATCGTGCGCGTGCCGCAACGGCAGCACC
>JBPBQE010000161.1:0-9001 GCA_050954595.1 Janthinobacterium lividum
GGTTATGGCTATGAACCGAGACCTGGTTTCTACCGCCCGGGCCGAAGATTCTAGGCGTATCTACACCGCACTGCTTCAGCCTGAGCTCAATCGGCTAGTGGTAAGAATCTAACGCTTGGTTCCCGGCCAGAAACGCAGGGCGTCAATGAAATTGGATCATACTGCCCACGTGCTCAGGACTCTTCTGTCAGGTTTTGACCACTAGACCGCCAGTCCGTTCGACCCCTTCGTTAAGCAGCAAAGTTCGTTTGAAATACCGGCCTCGTCTCAACCTAAGGTTGTGTTGAACCGGATTTTCCGCTAATTTGTTGCAATGAGCGTTGCTTTTACCAGAGTTTCGTTGGTCGTATTACCCGGACAATCAACTCCGTTGTCGCAGTTGGTTGCCGTCCCGGCGTCGTCCAGCAATCCAACCTACCTGGTGCTGAACGGCTATGATCGTAACGAATACACAAACGTCTCGTCGGACACGACCGGCAGCTTTAGCGGTAACTCCCATACGCTCGGCTTCAGCGCGTTAGAAGGCGACGCTCGAGGCGCCGGGATCGTGTTCACCTACAGTGCGGCCACCGGACGCTACTCGAACTCGACATACGGGTTTCTCGACCAACTCAGCTACACCGCATCGACCAGCACCGCGGATATCACCGACCTCTCGCTCTTCGGCACAAGCGATGCGGGCATCGCCAATCCCTACGCCTCCAGCGGCATTTCCCTCGCGCAGTATGATGCGGCGGGGTATCTCGACACGCTGACCGTCGCGACCGAACCGGGCTACCACGGCACGGTGCCGCCGCAAGCAACGCCGCTTTCCATTGCCGCCATGGCACAAACATTCGACGGTTTGTCATGGAACACGGAAGGCTGCTGGATATTGGCAAGCACGATCTCCGCCGAGGCTGGCGCCTCCTTGCCGGTGCAGAGCGCCGTCGACATGGCCGGCGCAGCTAACGGCGAATGGTTCATCGCCTATAATGGACCCGCCGGGTCCACTGGTGATTGGGCGGCAAGCGTACGCACCGGCGACATGATCGGCTTCATCACGTCAGCTGGCACGGGGCACATCACCACTTGCGTATCGGGCGCCGGCGCAACGGCCATGCTGATCGACAACATCACCTTCGTCACCCCCGAGGGGATGATCGTCAACGGTGCCGATGACGGCTCGCCCACAGATGTCACCATCCAGCCGGCACACCCGGCGCCCCAGGAATGGCAAGGCGCAATGGATAAATCGGTGGTGATCTTCCGGCTGGATACACCGGTGGTCGCCACGCTGGTCCCGACGGTGGACATCTCCGCCGGTGAGGCCGTCAATCTGGCCACCATCTTCTCCGCGGCCGATCCGGCGGGCAAAGCCGTTACGTCCTATCAAGCTTACACGACCACTGCGACGGATTGGTTCACCGTGAACGGCACGTCCGTCGTCGCGACCTCCGCTTCAACGGCCGTGACCGCATCCTCGTTATCCCAGATCACACTTAACGGTGGTTCGCCGGATGTGCCCGATCTGGTGACCGTGCGTGCCTCCAACGGCGCCTACTGGGGCGACTGGACCACGATCAGCACAGAGGCTCTAGCGGGAAATCAGGTTTCCATACATCGCTTCTTCAACACGTCGGACGGCACGCATTTCTTCACCGCAAGCGCGGCCGAAGCCGCAACCACGGTGGCGACGCGGCCTGACCTGGTGTCTGAAGGAATTGGGCTGAAAGGCTACAACCAAGCAGGCGCTTCATCGTCGAGCGAGGCCGTATTCCGATTTTTCGACAGGGTGGACGGCACGCATTTCTACACGGCCAGTGCCCACGAACGGGACGCGCTGGTGACGACGCGATCGTCCGAAATGGCGTACGAAGGCATTGCGTTCTACGAGGACGAGGCGCCACAGGCCGGGGACACGGCGGTGTTCCGCCTCTTCGACACCGTGCATGGAACTCATCTGTTCACGCAGAACGCCAGCGAGAAGGCAAGCATCCTGGCGACGCGGCCGGACCTCGTTTCCGAGGGGATCGCCTTTTATGCGCCGAGCTAGTTCAGAAGGTGCCGTTCAGCCCGCGCACGACGACATGGCCTGCGCCACTGATGCAGCGCAGGCCAGAACGGTGTCTGTGTTAGACAGCGCCAGATATCACCAGCGTTTGATGGCGTCCCGCTCAAGCTGCCAAGGCAGTCCGGTCCGTCGCCAGCATGTCGCGCACCAGGGGGGCAACCCGGCGCCCATACAGCTCAATCCCCTGCATCAGAACCGGGTGAGGTAACTGATTGACGCTGTATTTCAGGTCGAACCGGGACAGGCCGAGGGTTTGCACAGTGGTTGCGATGCGTCGTGCGACCATCTCCGGAGATCCGACATAGAGCGACCCGTGCCGAGCTTCGCGCTCGAAATCCTGCCGTGATAGCGGCGACCAACCACGTTCGGCACCAATTTTGGCCGTTTGCCGCCGGTGATGCGGCCACAACTCCTCAAGCGCCTGCTCATCCGTGTCGGCCACGTGGCCGGGGGAGTGAAGGCCGATCGGGAGCGATGCATAACCGGCCTCGGCAACAGCCCGACGATACAGATCCGTGTGCGGACGAAACCGCGCCGGGTTGCCACCAATCACCGCGAGCATCAGCGGCAGGCCATAGTTGGCGGCCCGCACCACCGATGCCGGACTGCCACCCACGCCCACCCACGTCCGCAAGGATCCGCCTTCCACCGGCGGGTATACGGTCTGGCCGGCAAGTGGCGCCCGCACGCTACCGCTCCAAGTGACGGGCCCGCCACGGCGCAGGGCGTTGAACAGGGCCAACTTCTCCTCGAACAACACCTCGTAGTCGGCAAGGTCATGGCCGAACAGCGGAAAAGATTCGGTGAATGAGCCGCGACCGAGTATCGCGTCCGCCCGGCCAGAGGAAGCCGCATCAAGGGTGGCGAAACGCTGGAACAGCCGAACCGGATCGTCGGAGCTCAGCACCGACACGGCGGTTCCGAGCCGGATGCGGCTGGTTTGCCCGGCGATGGCTGCGAGCACCACTTCCGGCGAGGAAACCGCGTAGTCGGCGCGGTGGTGCTCGCCTACCGCGAAAACGTCGAGCCCAGCTTGTTCCGCCAGCACGCCCTCGGCAATGACGTTCCGGATCACCTGTGCATGCGGCAGGAGAGTTCCGTTTGGTGCCTCGGTAACGTCACCGAACGTGTCGAGGCCGAGTTCCAGCGTGTTGTTCATCTGTCCGCTCCGGCGAAACCTTGCCGGGCTCTTGGTCCTGCCCGCGGTTCGCCTCGATGACATTGGTCGTTGCCGGTCCGACAGAACGGTGACAATCGACACCGCAGCGTCCTACAATTAGGACGATGGACCTCAACGATGCTCGTCACTTCGTGCAGGTGGTCGACCAGGGCGGCTTTTCCGCCGCAGGGCGAGCGCTCGGCGTGCAGCGATCGTTGCTCAGCCGGCGGGTCGCTGCGCTGGAAGACGAACTCGGCGCGCGCTTATTGCAGCGCTCATCCCGCGCGTTCGGGGTGACGGAGATTGGACAAGAGTTCTACGCGCGCTGTACAGCCATGCTGGAGGCGGCGCGGTCGGCCGAGCAGGTGGTGGCCGAAAGCCGGGCCGCGCCGTGCGGCGTGGTGCGGTTGAGCTGCCCGGTCGCGCTGATGACGTTCCAGTTCGGGCCGCTATTGTCGCGCTTCATGGCCGCGAACCCGGCCGTGAGCCTTCATGCAGATAGCACCAATCGGGAGGTGGACGTCATCGCGGAAGGTTTCGACATCGCGATACGGGTGCGCTTCCCTCCGCTGGACGAAACGGAGCTGATCATGCGGCGCCTGGACGATAGCAGCCAATGTCTAGTTGCGCATCCGGGCCTGGTTCCCACAAAGCTCGACGGCCCCGATGCCTTGTCGGGGCTGCCCAGCTTGGGCACTGTCTCGCATCGCACCACACATCGCTGGGAGTTGCATGACGGCACGGGGCGCGCCGTCACCATACCCTACATGCCACGGTTCGTGACCGACGATATGACCGCGCTACGCGAGGCTGCGCTGGCCGGACTGGGCGTGGTGCAGTTACCGACGCTCCTTGTGTTCGAGGACTGCCGGGCCGGCCGCCTCGTTCAGGCCATTCCGGCCTGGCGACCGCGGTCCGGGATCGTGCATGCCGTGTTCCCGTCGCGCCGCGGGCTGCTCCCCGCGGTGCGGGAGTTATTGGACTTTCTGGCGCGCGAATGCGCGGCACGCCGGAACGCGATGACGGACTTTTAAGTCCAGCGATTTGCACTCTGGCTTCTCACGGTGGGCTCAGGGGCAAGCATCAGAGCCGACCTCCCATTAGGGGCTGGGTTTCGAGCGACGATGAATGGGATCGGATGAACTCCGCTCCCGCGACATGAGGGTATCGCGGTTCGAAAAGGACGGTCGAAGGCCGCGAGCGGGGTGTTGCCGCAGGGGTCCTCGAGATCGGAGTCGACCCGGATCTGGTAGGCACGAGCAGCCCAGGGGAGGCTCGGGGTAAAGCTCCATCGGGTCTCCATCTCATCGACTATCACGCGTCCGGGGATAGGCTCGCCGGCCGAGGTTGCGACGGTGACGGCGTTGAACAGCATCGCCCAGTCGAGCGCAGCCGGGAACATGATCACCAACGGCTCCCAGCCACCCGGCGTGGGCGGCACGATGGTCCAGGCGTCGATGGCGACCGGCTCTCGCGCCGCCGGGCCGACCTCGAAGCGCTTGATCATCGGGGCCCCTAGCCGGCGGCCGAACAGGTCCGTCATTCCCCCGCCGACGACGAGCATGTATGCCTGGCCCGGCTCGAGCGGCGGTCCCAGTTCCCGATTGGGGCCCACGCCACGCTTCAGCCGGCCAGGATCGAGCAGCAGCGTCAGCACCCGCATCGCCGGGTCCCAGAGCTCCGCCGGGGGACGATACAGCACATCGGCCGCCGGTCGGCCGTCGGGCCCCAGCACGGTGATCTCGCCTTGCGCGTTACCGCGCTGCATCGGGTTCGAGAAGCAGACGTAAAATCGAAGCAGGTTGTCCGGCAGGCAGTCGCCGAACGGAAACACATGCTCGACCACCGTCGCTGGCGGAAGGTCCGGCAGATCCAAGGAGAAGACAAGCTCAAGGGCGTCTTCAGGGCGGCAACCCCGAACGGTCGCGGGATCGAAGGTCGCCCGGTAAACCAGCCCGGGCTGGAACGGGAAATGCGGAACCAGCCGCAGCCCGGTCTCGAGCACATGGCATCGTCCCGCCACATCCGGCCCGTCGGAGCCTTCGACCGTCACCCGCAGGATACCTTCCAGCGCGCCACCGCCTGCCCGGTGGTCGCGGAGCGCCGATACCGAAGCCTGGCGCAGCCCGTGCAGAACGATGCCCCGCCTTTCATCGGCATCGCCACCGGGTTCCACGGCCATCGATGGTGCGGCGAACAGACTCAAATCCCCCGTGCGATCTCGCCACGATGGGCACCGTAGCCGAACGGGTCGGGGGCGCCGGGCCAGTTCATCTCGGCCATGCCGTCCCGCCGCTCAAAGAAGTACGGCAGCGCCAGCGTGCTGATGTCCAGGCGATACCCGGTCTTCTGGTGCCGGTGAATCTCGACGGCCCAGTTCGGATTTAGGATCGCGAAATGGTCGGCGATGATCGGCAGCAATCCCTGGGTGCGACCCAGGCCGCTCGGCCCGAAGTTGATGGGAACGTCACTCGGCTCCGGCGGCGCCGTTGCCAGATCCAGCACAGCGATACGGGACGCGCTACGCACGTCGATCGTCACCAGGAGGTATTCCTTTTTGTCGAACGGATCGGTGAAGGACAGCATGTCGAGCGGGTTGCTCCCGTAGCCGAGCTCGCCGATCACCTCTCCGCGGACATGGGCGCCGTCTTTCAGCGCGGCCAGCGGAAAGCGGACAAGCGGCGTGCAGCCATACACGGCGAACAGGTAGGGCACACCGCCGACGTCCTTGATCAGCTGGCGGATGATCGGCGCCCGGGTCTCCCACTCCCCATGCACGGGATGCCAGATCTCCACCGTGCAGCTCTCCAGTTGCGGCGTGAACGGGTACGGAATGCGGTGCAGCGTGGACGCGAAGCGCTGGTTCGAAACGCCGGTCACGAAGATCTCGCCGTCGTGGTATTTAACGTCGGTGATCGCATAATTACGCTGCGGCTCGAACTCCAGCATGGCCTTCGGGTCCGGAAGATTCGGGATCGCGACCTGCGTGTGCGGGATGGGGCTGAGGTCCAGGATCTCCAGCTCGCCACGGTTCACCTTGACGATTGCGGGGATGGCGTCCGTGCTGCGGCCGCGCTCGACCGAGATGAAGATCTGCTGGCTAGATTGATGGACGACCATGTCGTTGACGACGATATTGTCGTAGGTTGTGGCGAACAGCCCGGCCAGCTTCACGTCGAGCCCACGAACGAGGTCGCGGCCCTCGAAGTTGTGGAAGTTGCCCATCTTCACGTCATGCTGGGATGTGACATCTGTCGGACGGAGCGCGAAGGCGTGCACGGCCGTCCCGGCAATGTCGCCGACGAACAAGACATCGTTGGCCCCGAACGTGAGAACGCCGGCTGACTTCAACGGGCCGGACACGCCGACGCCGGTTTGTGGCGTGGTGGCCTTGGACGGGGCGGTCGATTGCGCCTGCGCTACGACTGAAAGGGCCGATCCCGCGGCGGCCACTCCGGCGAGGCCCAGGATCGTGCGGCGCGTGCTGTCGATCTGCTGGTCGTCGAACTTGCTCATCAGGCTTTCTCCAGACTTCTGCACCAGAGCGGCCACCCGCTCCGAGAACACCGCCCGAAGCACGAGATGGCTTTCGGATGAGCGACGATCGGTCGGCGTTTATCGCTGTGCGAAGCCAGCCGCATCGTCGGAATATTGGGAGACTGTATCCAACGGGCGGTGACTGTTTCCAGATCGCCCATCCTTTAGCTTGTCTCGCGTCATCCACTGGGCACGCCAGCTCGGGACTGATTCCGCCCCTGCAATATCGAGGAGACGAGTATGCATTCCGTCCGACGCGTCGCCGCCGCTGCGGCACTTGCAGTCAGCATTGCCACGAACGCCCTCCCTGTGTGCGCCGCCGAACCAGCGGGCGCGCCGAGCTTTTCCTCCGATCCGCAGGTGGCCGCGCAGCAGCACCAAGTCTACGACGTCGTGCATCGCTACGAGACATTGCTCAACGCCGGCGACACGGCCGGGATCATGGCGATGTTCGCGCCCGGCAGCGTCGCCGAATGGAACAACCGCGCCACGTTCGCAACGCCAGAAGAGCGCAAGGCCGCCTACGATGCGCTGTTCAAGGACGCCAAGTTCTCCACCGTGTTCGGCTACGCTTCCGTGGAGGCCTGGGGCGACACGGGCATGGTCCGCACCTTTCACCACAATGGTGCGGCCGTGCTCGAGGGCGGCAAGGAGGTGGTGGACCTGAACCGGGAGGTGTTCGTGCTCCGCAGAATCGGCGGCGAGTGGAAGATCGTGCTGTATATCTTCAACACCGACCCAGTGCAGGGTGAGGGCTGACCATGCGGGGCCGGCGGTCGGGAGTCGCCACCTTGCTCGGGGCCGCATCGGTCGTCATGGCATCGACTGGCCCCGCGAGTAGCCAAACCTCGACGGGGCTGGATGCCGCGGTACGCAACTATCCTCCGCCCATCATCGGCGCGAACACTCGAGTGACCGATGGCAACGGCCCTTTCGCCCGGCCATGCCCGGATGGCGGCTCCGTCCGGCAGACCAACGGAACGGTAACGGTTTACCAAGGTGCCACCCTAGGCCACCCTGCCCTATGCCTAATGCGGATCGGTGGGATGGCGGTGCAAGCCTGGTATGGGATCTGGCTGACCACGTGGCCGGGCGCAAACCAGGCTGCCGTCGCCATGGACCATTTGATCCACGGCAGGACGGGCGACATGGAGGCCTTCGACGTCCGGTTGGGGTCGACATTCTCGTTTCACGACGTAATGCGCAATGACGGGGTGGAATCCATCCGTCTCCTCGGCCGCACCTATCAAGCACTCAAACTCTCGCATTACCGCGAGGGTGCCGATGGCAACATCTACCGTTCGGTCACGACCGGCTGGAAGGACCTGGCGACCGGCATGCTGCTCTATGTCACCTACCAGCATATTGCCGGTGCGCCCGAGATCGGCGTGCCGCTCATTCCCGCAGCGATCGATCCAGGACCCTGAGCCAGCCGCGCCAGCGCCGGTTAGTCCGGCAATGACGGAAACAGCTCGGGCGCCATGCGGACGGCGAGTTCCTTGAACAACCGGACCGGCCGGGTGATGTGCCGGTTGCCCAGGTGCACCAATGACAGGTCGAAGGTGCGGAACCGCCACTCGGGCATGACTTCGACCAGCCTTCCCTCCCGCAGTAGGCCGGGCTGCACGACCGGCGGCAGGTCACCGATGCCGCTGCCGGCGAGCAGGGCCACGGTCAGGCCCGC
Source organism: Janthinobacterium lividum (assembly GCA_050954595.1). GTDB lineage: Bacteria > Pseudomonadota > Alphaproteobacteria > Acetobacterales > Acetobacteraceae > JAVVHH01. Next base: position 8,434 of record JBPBQE010000161.1, read on the forward strand.
ATAGTCGTTCATCGCAAAGGCAGGCGTGAAGGCCACCGAATTGGTTTCACTGCCACCTGTCCGCTTCAGGGTCCAACGGACTGATCCCGGCCCGTGCGAGAACGCAAACAATCGATGGCTCGTGAGCTCGTCGGGCGTTCGTGGCATCGCTGTCCGGCTGAGATAGCCAGGGCTGGCAACCAGCATGTGCCGGTATGACAACAGGCGCACGGCCACCAGGGACGAGTCCTTCAGCGCTCCGAGGCGGAATACCAGATCCATACCTTCTGAGATCAGGTCGACCATTCGGTCGGTGACGAAGACCTGAACGCTCACATCCGGGTAGGATTGCTGGAAGGCGCAGACCAGCGGTGTGATCAGAGTGTCCGAGACGCTGGGCGGCGCCGACACCCTGACGACGCCGGACACCGCAGCGCGCTTGTCCGACACGTATGCCTCGAGCGCCTGGCTAGCGGTCAGCACCGTTCGAGCCTGCTCCAGGACCTCCGATCCCGCTTCCGTTACGCTGAAGCGCCGGGTCGATCGTTCCAGCAGCCGCACGCCCAATGCGTCCTCCAGGTCGGCGACC
>JBPBQE010000461.1:0-8757 GCA_050954595.1 Janthinobacterium lividum
CGCGAATCTGCATTGGAATAACAGGGTTTAGCAACTGAGATTTGCGACGCGATACCTCCAACAAACACGCGGGTTGATGCTTGTGGTGCAAAACTCACTATTTTAGCGACAAGCGTCAGCGCCAGAAACCCTGACCGTTGCCAAGTGACTGGGCATCCGACACCGGGCATCATTGTAGCCGTGGAGCACTCAGTCAGTCCCTGCGTATTGGACGTCGCCAACATGATCAATCTCCGAAAGATCCGCTACTTCCTTGCCGCTGTCGACAGCGGCTCCCTGTCGGCGGCGGCGGCGGAGCTTGGCATTAGCCAGCCGACGCTCAGTCAGCAGCTTGCCGCCCTAGAGCAGCATCTCAAGCAGAAATTGTTGCTGCGCATGACAACCGGGGTGATGGTGACGGAGGCGGGACGGATATTCTACCGGCACGCACGTTCGATCGCCGTGCAGATCGAGCACGCCGAGGCCGAGATCAACTCGGTCGGCGAAGGCACTGGCCAGGTTTCGTTAGGCCTCGCGACATGTGGCGCTGCGTCAACTCTCGCGCTGCCGTTGCTCCGCCGCATGCTGGTTGCCCATCCCGCAATCCGCCTGCGCTTGAACGACAATTTCGTCGGCACGCTCAGCGAGTTCATAATGACCGGCCGGATCGATCTGGCACTCGCCTACACGGCGCCGCCGATGACGGGGGTAAACTGCCGCGAGCTCTTCATCGAAGAACTGGTCTTGGTCGCGCCGGCAAGCCTGAAAATTCGCAAGGGTCGCGGCGCCACTATCGACTTGACCAATCTTCGGGACATGTCCTTCGCGTTGCTGAGCCCGATCCATTTTTTGCGCGTCTTGATCGACAGAGCGTGCGCCCGAGCCGGGTTCGGACCCCGCGTGGTCGCCGAGATCGACTCGCTAGCGGCCTTGCTGGAGGCCGTCTCGGCTGGGCTCGGGGTGACCATTCTCCCGCGCGCAGCGCTTGGGAAAAGTCCGGCGGGTCTCACGATTCACCGGCTCGGGCCGGAGCCGATGGAGGCGACCGTCTCCCTATGCACCTCCGCGCACCTGCCGATCACGGCTTCCATCGACCTGGTGGGCGCGCTCGTCACTGGCCAGGTCGAGGAATACCTGGCCGCCGAGAGTTGGACCGGCGTGCGGCGGTTCGCGGCTTGACCGAACCGGTCAGCCAGGGCCCGCGCCCGTTGCGAGGTTGGCGACCATTTGGTGGATTACCCCGGCCGCATCGGAAAGCCCGCTATCTTCCGCGGTGGCCAGCACCAAGGTGATGAAAGTCGGCCGGCTGCCAAGCTGGCGTAACGTTAATCCATAGTCGCCAGCAAGAACGGTAGCCACCGCGAGCGGCAGGGCGGTCGCGCCCAGACCCTCGGCGACGGAAGCGGCCAGGGTCTCGAACGACTCGATTTCCGCGACGATCAGCGGACGGATACGGCGGCGGCTGTAGACTGCTTCCACCAATTGGCGGATGGCGTGCAATCCGCTCGGCAGCAGCATGGGGATCGTGCCCGTCAGCCCTGCTGACACCGGGCCGAGCAAGCGTTTTTGGCCGACCAGATAAAGCGGCTCTCTCGCGATCGGCCGCGATCGGAAGCCTGGGCGCGGCGCGGTCTCGTAGAGTAGTGCCATGTCCATCCGGCCCATGCGCAGATCGTCGGCGAGCACTCCCTCGAAATTCTCGCTGATGTGCAGGAGGATTTCGGGATACCGATCTGCCGACGACCGTAGCAGGGGCTGGATCAGGCGCCGCGCATGGCTATGCGGCGCCATGCCGACCGTCACGCGTCCGGCCGGGACCGCTGCCAGCGTTCGGACCTCCAAACGGGCGTGCTCGAGCCGCCGGGTGAGCAGTTTCGCATTCCGATAGGCGATCAGGCCTGCTTCGGTGGGCGTCACCCCGTCCTGTTGGCGGATTAGAAGCTGCGCCCCGGCGCTTCGTTCGAGCGTCTGCATATGCTGACTGAGCGCGGGTTGCGCGATCCGCAGGGCCGCCGCGGCACGGGTAATGCTTCCGGTATCGATAACGCGGACGAGGAACTGAAGGCGCCTAAGGTCCACGCTGCCTCCCAAACTTGCATTCCGTCGTCAGACTGCCGCTTCCGCGGGCGACCCGCAAGCTGGGTATAGTACATGTCTATGCCCGGAGACCGTAACGGTCTTAGCGTGCCATCGCCGGGCGGGGTAAGGCACTCGGCATCGATACAGGGACGGCGATAGGGCCGGCTCAGACGCGGAGTACGCCATGCCAGTCCTGACCCGCCGCCAGATTCATCTTGGGCTCGTATCCGCCTTCGCTGCGGCATCGCTTCCCCGCATCGGCCAAGCCGCCGGCAAGCCGGGCCTCAAGCTCGGAATGGTCGTCCCGCTCAGCGGCCCCTCGGCCCGCTTCGGCGGCTTCGCGAGCCACGGCGCCGAACTCGCCGTCAAGCAGATCAACGCGGCCGGCGGCGTGAACGGCGCGCCCATCACGCTGACCCGCGGCGACAGCCAGGGCACCCCGGTCGAGAGCGTCTCCGCAGCCCGGCGCATGCTGTCCGACACCGGCTACCAAGCCATCCTGGGCGACATCGCCTCGTCCGCCACCATCGCGCTGCAGCCGGTGATGGAAGACGCCAAGGTGATCCTGCTGAACGCCGCCTCATCCAATCCGGACATCACCTATAAGGCCGGCACCGGCGGCTATAAATGGAGCTTCCGCTCCTATCCCACCGACGAGTTGCGGGCGAAGGTCGTCATGCAATACGGGGCCGAAAAGCGCGGCTTCACCCGCTACGCCGCTCTGTCGGTGGACAGCGACTATGGCCGCGGCGCGATCACCTTCTCCAAGAAGTATCTGTCCGAGTTCAAGAGCGAGCTCGTCAGCGAGGATTACTACAAGGACGACGAGACCGATTTCCGCCCCGTCCTCTCCCGCATCCGCTCCCTCAACGTCCAGGCCATCCTGAGCTACGGTCTGCCCGACGCGACCCGGCTCCTCGGCCGCCAGATGCTGGAGGTCGGCCTCGCCGGCAAAGTGTTCATCATGGGTAGCGGCGAGTTCACCTACCCGGACACCATCAAAGCGGCCCCGAAAATGTTCGAGGGCGCCGTCGAGGTGCAGGCCTGGGCACCGGACGTGCAGAACCCGCGCTCGCAGCAATTCGTCGCCGACTACAAGGCGGCCTACGGGACCGAGGTCCCGAACGTGCACTCGTACACACATTGGGAGGCCGTGCACCTGCTGGCCGCGGCCGCGCAGGCCGCGAAGGGGCCGAGCAACGAGGACCTGCGAGATGCGCTGGCGGGCATCGACTACGACGGCGCCACCGGGCACATCCGCTTCGACGCGCACCATCAGGCCGAACTGCCGATGTTCGTCTACCAGGTCGTGAGCGGTAAGGGCGTCGAGCAGGGGGCATTCACCGCGAAGGTCCAATACCCGAACGGTTGAGGAGCACGACGATGCTGTCCGATACCCTGGTCAACGGGTTCACCGCCGGGTCGGTCTACGCGCTGGTGGCGGTCGGGATGACCATCATCTTCGGCGTGCTGCGGGCGATCAACTTCGCCCACGGCGAATACTACATGCTCGGCAGCTTCGCTGCCTGGTGGGGCATAGAGTCGTGGGACATGCCCTACATCATCTCGATCCCGGTGGCGGTCGTGGTCGTCTCGGTCATCGCGCTGGCGATCGGCCTGCTGGTCATGCGCCGGCTGATCGACAAGCCTTTCCAGATCGGGGTGATCGCCACCTTGGGCGTGTCGCTGGTGCTGCAGAACGTCGTGATCCTGGTGTTCGGCGGCTCCTACAAGATGTTCGACGGCGGCTGGATCGAGCCGGTCGAGATCGGCGACAGCTTCGTCTCCGAGCAGCGCATCATCATCGTCGTCGCCTGCCTGCTGGTGTTTGGCGGGCTGGAACTGGCGGTGCGCCGCACCCGGTTCGGCAAAACGATGCGCGCGGTATCGCAGAACCTCGAAGCCTGCACGATCGTCGGCGTCGACGTGCCGCGGGTGGTGATCGGCACCTTCGTGCTGGGCTGCGCGCTGGCGGCGTTCTCCGGCGTGCTGACCGCCCCGGTGGTCGTCAGCCTGTATGGCAGCATGGGCACCTCCATCACGGTGAAGACCTTCGCCATCATCGTCATGGGCGGGGTCGGCAACGTCAGCGGCACCTTGTTCGCGGCCTGGCTGCTCGGTCTGCTGGAGAGCTTCGTCGCCGGGTATCTCGGCCTGCAATTCCGCGATGGCGTGGCCTTCGCGGCCCTGATCTTGGTGCTGACGTTCCTGCCGCAAGGATTGTTCAGCCGGCGGGAGCGCTTCTGATGGCACAAGCAACTGTCCTACAGAACTTCACCGTTCAGGACCGCCAGCACCGGCTGCGCGGGGCCGGGTTCGCCCTCCTGTTCGTGGCGCTGCTGCTGGCGCCGCTGGTCACCGATGATTACGGCCTGCACGCGCTGATCGTATCGATGACATTCCTGCTGCCGGCGCTCGGGCTGAACCTCATCCTCGGCTATGCGGGCATGCTGTCCTTCGCCCAGATGGCGTTCTTCGGGGTCGGTGCCTACACCTCCGCCCTGATCGCGATGCGGTGGGGCACCCCGTTCTGGTTCAACATCGTGGCCGGTGCGGTGGTCGCGTGCTTGGTCGCCATCCCGCTCGGCATCCCGGCGTTGCGGCTGCGGCGCTACTCGTTCGTGATGTGCACGCTGGGCTTCGCGGTCATCGCGCAGACCGTGGCCAAGAACTGGGTCAGCCTGACGCGAGGCGATCTGGGCTTGTCCGGCGTGCCGCGTCCACGCTTGGCGCTGTGGTCCGGCGGGTGGGAGGTCTCCGGCGTGCTCGCCTACTACTACCTCGCCATCGTCGTCGCGGTAATCGCGGTGGCCTTGTTCCTGCTGCTGGTGACGTCTCCGGCCGGCCGCTACCTGATCGCCATCCGCGAAGACGAGACGCTGGCGGCCTCGGTCGGCGCACCTACCTGGAAATACCGCATGATCGCCTTCGCGCTGTCGGCGGCGTTCGCCGGGGCGGGCGGCAGCTTCTACGTGCACTACTTCACCGTCATCAGCCCGACCATCTTCGACCCGTTCTACGGCAACACCCTGCTGGTGATCGTGCTGGGCGGCGGCGTCGGCACGGTGGGCGGCGTCGTCGCGGGCTCCTTCCTGTTCGTCGCTTTGTCGGAATTGCTGCGCGTCTCGCCGGACGTCCGCATGATCGCCTACGGCCTGCTGCTGGTGGTGATCGTGTTCGCCTGCCCCGAGGGCATCCTGCCGCTGATCCTGCGCAAGCTGAAACGCCGCGACGCCGTCGAGGAGCCCGCGCATGTCCTCTAACCTCAAGCCGGCCCTCTCGATCCAGGGTGTCGAGAAGCGGTTCGGTCCGATCGTGGCGGTGGCGGGGGTCGACTTGGCCATTCCAGTCGGCGAGATCTGCGGCCTGACCGGGCCGAACGGGTCCGGCAAGTCGACCCTGTTCGACTGCTCGACCGGGTTGCAGAAGCCGTCGGCCGGGCGGGTGTTCGCCGGCGAGACGGAGATCACGGGCTGGGAGATGCACCGGATCGTCCGTGAGGCGCGGGTGATGCGGTCGTTCCAGAAGGCGGTCGTGTTCCGCGACATGACGGTCGAGGAGAACTTGGTGCTGGCGGGCCAGATGCTCGGCTTTCCAACCATCGCCGGCACCTTCGGGGTCGGCCTCGGCACCTGGCGGCAGGTCCGCAAGCTGCGGGAACGCGCGGCGCATGTGCTCGACCTCGTGGGTATTCCGCACATGCGTTACGCCCCGGCCGGCCGCGTCTCGTTCGGCCAGCAGAAGCTGCTGCAGTTCGCCTCCATGCTGATGCCGGAACCGCGGGTGATCCTGCTGGACGAGCCGATGGCCGGTGTGAACCCGATGCTGATCGAGCGGATGATGGAGAACATCAACCGCGCCAACCGGGAAGAAGGCATCACCTTCGTGGTGGTGGAGCATAATCTGGACGCCATGAAGGCGTTGTGCCACCGCCTGGTGGTGCTCAGCCGCGGCGCCATCATCGCCGACGGCACGCCGGCAGAAGTGGTGCAAAATCCCGCAGTGGTGGAGGCCTATCTTGCCGGCTGATGCAAGCACACTCGATATCACGGGGCTCCGCGCGGGCTACGGCCCGCTGGAGATCCTCCGCGGGCTGAACATGCGGGTGGAACCCGGCGAGTTCGTGGCGCTGATGGGCCCCAACGGTGCCGGCAAGTCGACGCTGTTAAAAACGCTGTTCGGCATGACGACTGTCACCGCCGGCGGAATAGCTTGGGAAGGCCGGAACCTGCGCGGGTTGAAATCCGGCGACATCCTACGCGCCGGCATCGCCTTCTGCCCGCAGGGGCGCTGCAATTTCCCGATGATGACGGTCGACGAGAACCTGGACATGGCGTCGTACTCGGCCCCGCGCGGGGCCGGGACCGCCGACCGGGACTATGTCTACGACCTGTTCCCGATCTTGAAAGAGCGCCGCCGCCAGCCAGCCGGATACATGTCTGGTGGCGAGCAGCAGATGCTCGAGATGGGCATGGCGATGCTGATGAAGCCGCGCTTGCTGCTGATCGACGAGCCATCGGTCGGGCTGTCGCCGCAATCGGTGCAAAAATGCTTTGACGAGATGATCCGCATCAACCGCGCCGGCTGCACGATCCTGCTGGTGGAACAGAACACCCGCAAAGCGATGCAGGTCGCCAGCCGGGCCGCGGTGCTGCGGCTGGGCGAGGTGATCTGGACCGGGCCGCCTGACAGCATCTCGTTCGAGCAGCTCGGCGACATCTTCATGACCGGAAAGCTGCCCGACTCTCTCTGACGCTTACCACCTTCGCGCCTTCAACTTCCATGGACTTGTCCAGAGGACCCCGATGAAACTCGCTTTCGATACCGGCGGCACATTCACCGACCTGGCACTGCTCGACGACTCCGGGGTCGTGCACCCCCACAAGGTGCTCAGCACGCCGGACGACCCATCCCGCGCCGTGCTGCAAGGCATCGACGAGTTGCTGACCATGCGCCAGGGACATGGCCGCGACGTCGCCGCCATCTTCGGCGCCACCACCATCGTCACCAACGCCGTCCTAGAGCGCCGCGGCGCTCAAACCGCGCTGATCACCACCGACGGCTTCCAGGACATCCTGCGCATCCGCACCGAGGGCCGCTACGACCTCTATGACCTGAAGCTGCAATTCTCCGAGCCCCTCGTCTCCCGCGTCGATTGCTTTGGCGCCGTCGAGCGGGTGACGGTCGATGGCGACATCTTGGTCCCCCTGGACGAGGCCGGAATCCGCGAGATCGCCGCCGAGATCAAGGCGCGCGGCATCCGCTCCGTCGCCGTCTGCCTGCTCCACGGCTACCGCTACGCCGGCCACGAGGAGCGCATCGGGGCGCTGCTGCGCGAGCACCTGCCGGGCGTCAGCATCTCGCTATCCTCCAGCGTGTGCCCCGAGATCCGCGAATACGACCGCGCCTCCACCACCGCCGTCAACGCCTACACCCGGCCCCTGATGGGCGGCCACGTCGCCCAACTCGAGGGTGAGCTAGCCCGGCGCGAGACCGGACAACTGCTCTGGATGACCTCTTCCGGCGGCATCGTGCCTGGCATCACCGCCAGCGCCCTGCCGGTCCGCATGATCGAATCCGGCCCGGCCGCCGGCGTTGTCGCGGCCGGCGAATATGCCCGCCAGAGCGGCGATGGCGACCTGATGTCGTTCGACATGGGCGGCACCACGGCCAAGCTCTGCATGCTGCTCGGCGGCCACCCCCGCATCGCCGCCGAACTCGAAGTCGCCCACGCCGCCAAATTCCGCCGCGGCAGCGGGCTACCCCTAAAAATCCAATCCGTGCAGATGATCGAGATCGGCTCCGGCGGCGGCTCCATCGCCCATGTCGGCGCGCTCGGCCTGCTCGCTGTCGGCCCCCGCTCCGCCGCCGCCGCCCCAGGCCCGGCCTGCTATGGTCTGGGCGGCACCGAGCCGACCGTCACCGACATCGACCTCGTGCTCGGCTATCTCGACCAGGACTCCTTCCTCGGCGGCACCTTCAAGCTCCACCGTGACGCCGCCCAGGCCGCCGTCGACCGCCTGGCCGTCGAGCTTGGCTTGAATCCGGAACGCTGCGCCCACGGCGTGCACGACCTGGTCAACGAGGCGATGGCCCGCGCGGCGGCGATGCATGCCATGGACGGCGGCGTCGACCCCAGCCGCCTCTCCATGATCGCGTTCGGCGGCGCCGGGCCGGTGCATGCCTACGGCGTGGCCCGCAAGATTGGCGTCAAGCGCGTGGTCTGCCCGCTCGGCGCGGGCGTGAACTCCGCGCTGGGCCTGCTCGCCGCGCCCGTCGCGGTCGACGTGGCCGCGAGCGCCCCGGTGGCGCTGAATGCGCTGGATGCGGCGATGCTCGAGAGTATCCGCGCCGGGTTGGTGGCGGATGCCGGACCGGCCATCGCGGCGGCCGGGCTTACGGCCGATCAGGTCACGCATGGCTTCTCGGCCGACATGCGGCACGTGGGCCAGGGCTACGAAATCAACATCGCCCTGCCATCCCCGGATGTCTCCCTCACCGCGTTCAAGACGGCGGTGCGAGAGGCGTTCAGCGCCACCTACCTCCAACTCTACGGCCGCCAGGTCGAGGGCACTGGCATCGAGGTCATCACCTGGCGTCTGCGCGCTAGCGGCCCGATGGGCGCGGTCGGCTCCATCCGCACCGAACGCCGCGGCGGCAGCGCCGGCGAAGCACTCCGCGGACACCGCCCGGTCTATT
>JBPBQE010000012.1:0-8728 GCA_050954595.1 Janthinobacterium lividum
GGCGGGATCTGGTCCGCAAGCACGGGCTCGATGGCGTATGCGTTCCCGACCTACGAGGGCAGCGGGCCCAAGACCGACCTGCCGGAAGCCGAGACGCCGACCATCCGCAGCATCAACGCCGAGGTCGCCAGCAGCAAGCAGCCGACGCTGCGGCGGCTCGGGACCAACTCGCAAACCTTGCTGCTCGCTGCCTGCCCGATCCTCGGCCCCGTCGGCGGGCTGACCGCCTGGACCATGACCCGCGTGCAGTGGAATACCGGCCTCGACAGCCTGCGGGTCGCGCTCGGACTGCTGGGCGCGCTGGTGCTGTTGATCGCCGGCTGGGTGACGTGGCTGACCGCGACCTGGGCCCGTCACGTCAGCCTACTGGAGACGACGCTGCGCACGCACGACATCGAGGAACTGCCCCATATCGACCCGACCGGCGAACGCGAGCTGGACCGTGTTGTGACCGCGCTGAACGACGCCGGCGGCCGCATCGCCCGTGCCCGCGCCCGCTCAGCCGACCTGGCGCGCGACATGGCCGCGACCGAGCATCTGGCGGCGTTAGGGCCGGGTCGCCGCCGGCATCGCGCACGAGATCCGCAACCCGATGGCGGCGATGCGGCTGCGCGCCGAGACCGCCCTGGCCGGCGACGGCAGCCGGCTGTGCCCGGCGCTGGAAGCGACCCTTCAGCAGGTCGAACGTGTCGACCGGCTGGTGTCTGAGATGCTGGCGATGACGCAACGCCGCGAGGCCAACCCGCACCCGGTCGAGCTCGCGCGTTTCCTGTCCGAGCGCATCGCCGCCTTAGCCGAACGCGCGACAGCGGGCGGGATCACGCTCGAGCAGGACGTGGCGGACGCGCGAGTGTCGTTCGACCCGGAACTGATCGCCCGCGCCGTCGACAACCTCCTGGTCAACGCCTTGCAGCATACGCCGCCCGGCGGCCGGATCTCGCTGGCGGCGCAGCATGCCGACGGGTGGCTCACCATCCACGTCGCCGATACCGGCCCCGGCGTCGACCCGGTGCAGCGCGGCCGCTTGTTCGAACCGTTCGCCACCGGCCGGCCCGATGGCACCGGGCTCGGCCTCGCCATCGCGCGCGAGATGGCGGACTCCCATGGCGGCACCTTGACCTTGGCCGACGGCACCGACGGCACTGTTCATCCTGCGGTTGCCAGCGCCATGCGCATAAGCGAACGCTGCGTGACCAACATCCTGATCGTCGATGACGACGCCGGCTTGCGCGAGGGCATCGCCGAGACGGTGATCGATCTCGGTTACGTGGCGTTGACCGCCGGAGATGGCCTGGCAGCGCTCGAATTGCTGGGCCGCCAGCCCGTGGATGCCGTGCTGTTGGACCTGCGGATGCCGGGGCTCGATGGCCTGGAGGTGCTCGCTCGCATCCGCACCCGGGCAAACGCGCCGCCGGTGGCCATCCTGACCGCGGTCGCCACGGCCTCCAACACCATCGAGGCGATGCGGCTCGGTGCCGTGGATCACCTCACCAAGCCGGTCGGCCGCGCCGAATTGGCCGACCTCATCGAGCGCATGCTGCGGCTCCATCCGGCGCAGGCGGTCGGGGAACCGTCCCGCCCGCCCGATCGCGAGGAGTTGGTCGGCGCCTCCGCCCCGATGCGGGCGATCCAGAAGACGATCGGTCTCTTGGCCGATAGCGACGCGACCGTGCTGATCTCGGGCGAGACCGGGACCGGCAAGGAGGTGGTGGCGCAAGCCCTGCATCGGCACGGCCGCCGCCGCGGCGAGCGCTTCGTCGCCATCAACTGTGCCGCCATTCCCGTCGACCTGATGGAAAGCGAGCTGTTCGGCCACGTCCGCGGCGCCATCGCCGACCGGGTCGGCTATTTCCGCGAGGCCCATCGCGGCACGCTGTTCCTCGACGAGGTCGGCGACATGGCGCTGCCGATGCAGTCCAAGCTGCTGCGCGCGCTACAGGAACGCATCGTCGTGCCGGTCGGCGGCGCCGCGATCCCGGTCGACGTCCGCGTCGTCGCCGCCTCGCACCGCGACCTGCCCGAAGCCGTCCGTGCCGGCGCTTTCCGCGAAGATCTGTATTACCGGTTGGGCGTGGTGCCGGTGGTGGTTCCGCCACTCCGCGAGCGGCTGGCCGACATCGTCCCGCTCGCCGAGCATTTCCTCGCCCGCGCCGCCGCCGCGTCACCGCTACGGCTCACGGCCGAAGCCGCAGCACTCCTGCTCAGCCATCCCTGGCCCGGCAACGTCCGCGAGCTGCAAAACGCCATGCAGCGAGTCACCGCCCTGGTACGCGGCCCCGTGGTCGAAGCGCGCGACCTCGTCTTCCTCAACCCGGCCCGCACAGAACCGCCGGAGCAGGACTGGCTCGACGGCGATCTGGACACCGCCATCGCGCGCATAGAGACGGCGATGATCCGACGCGCGCTGGCCGCGTCCGGCGGCAACCGGGCCGAAGCGGCGCGGCGGCTCGGCATCCATCGGCAAATGTTGCACACCAAGATGCGGCGACTTGGCCTGGACGCGTCCGCAATCGGGACGTGAACCGTCTCGAATCGAGACAACGGCAGCGTTACGTACGGGCATGAGCGCAGGAGCCGGACGGTGGCACGGTGATTGCTGAGTAGTTGGTTCGTACGACGGATTAACGATCGATGCTCTGCTGGCTACATTTCGGCGACCTTCACATCACAACGGCCGACGAGCAGAACCTCCGGGACCTCCGTACTATCGCGGCGCAGGCCAGCGAGCATTTCGCCACCGGCATCGACTTCGTCCTGCTGCCCGGCGACAACGCCAACGAGGGACGACCCGAACAGTATCGCCTGATCCGCGAAGCGCTGGAGCCGTTGCGGCTTCCCCTGCGCATCCTGCCGGGCGACCATGATTTCGAGCCGCGCAACCTGGTCGCGATGCGGGTCGGCCTGGGCGCGCCCGCCCTGCCGTAGGCCGCCACGATCGCGGGCCATCGGTGCCTGTTCCTCGACATCGTATCCGCGGGCTCCGGCGGTCCGGACTTCCGGCTCGGCACCGATCAACTGGCCTGGCTCGAGCGCGAGTTCGCCAATGCCGAGATACCGATCGTCCTGTTCATGCACGCCTACCCGCGCGAGCTGCGCGATTGCGGCGACCGGGTCGCCGATCTCGTCGCCGTCCATGACGTCGCCTGCGTCGCGATGGGCCACACGCACTACAACGAATTGGCCAATGACGGCACCACCATCTACAGCACCGTCCGCTCCACCGGTCAGGTCGAGGAAGGCCCGCCGGGCTTCGCCGTGACGATCGTGGACGAGGGCGTCGTGAGTTGGCGCTTCAAGGCGCTCGAGGCGCCGTACCCGTTCTGCGTCATCACCACCCCGGCCGACGAACGTATGATCACCGACCCGGCCCATCAGATCGGCCGCGGCCGCCTGACCGTACGGGCGCGGATCTGGGGCGCGACGCCGGTCCGGGAAGCGACGGTGCGCGTCGGCGACGGCCTAGCGATTTCCATGAGTTCCGACGACACGACGAGCGGTTCGATCTGGTTCGCCGAGATCGACGCACCGGATGGACGCAATAAACTGACATGCCGTGTCGTCGACGAGACCGGGTCGGTCGACGAGGACATCATCCAGCTCGTGGTGGGCGATGCCGGCTCCTGGGCCGCCCCACCCCGCGCGCCCGCCGGGTCGGACGCCAATGCGATCGGCGCCTGGGCCGGGCGCGGCATCCACGGCGGACAACTCGGCCCCAACAAGAACGGACGGCAATGGTGACCGACACGATGACGATCACGCCAACGGCGTCGACCGGCGGCAAGGACCCTTCGGCGCGCAGTAGCCGCGGGCTAGACGGCGTCAACTTCCTGATGGCCGACGTCCGCGACGGCGTCGGGCCATACCTCTCGGTCTATCTGAGCGGCTCGCGCGACTGGCAATCCGGCCCGATCGGCTTGGCCATGGCAGCGAGCACCATCGCCGCAGCGATCTGCCAGATTCCCGCCGGGCTCTGGGTCGACGGCTCCCGCAACAAGCGGGCGCTGATCGCCGGTGCGGGGCTGCTGGTCGGCATCGGCTGCCTGCTGATCGTTCTGTTTCCCGGCTTCTGGCAGGTGATGGCAGCGCAGGCCCTGCTGGGCGGTGCCTCGGCGATCATCCCGCCGGCGATCGCGGCCATCTCCCTGGGCATCGTCGGCCGACGGCTGATGCCGGCGCGGATCAGCCGCAACGAAGCCTTCAACCACGGCGGCTCCTTCGTCGCCGCCGGCCTCGCCGGCGCTTTTGGCCAGTACCTCGGCACCAACTGGATCTTCTACCTCGTCTGCGCCTTCGCGCTGGCCTCGGCTGTGACCGTCTGCCTGATCAACCCCAAGGAAATCGACCACGAACTCGCCCGCGGCGGCGAGGACCCGGCGAATGCCTGCGAAGCGATTCCGATCGGCAACCTGCTCAAGATCAAGGGCGTCATGGTGTTCCTGATCTCGGTGGCGCTGTTTCACCTCGGCAACGCGGCCATGCTGCCCTTCGCCGGCCAGGTGCTGGCGCTGACGCATCCGGGCAGCGACACGGTCGCGCTGAGCGCCTGCATCATCGCGGCGCAGTTGGTCATGGTCGGCGTGGCCTGGGCGGTCGGGCGCGCCATGAAGTCCGGAATCGGGCGCAAGCCGATCTTCCTGGTGGCGCTCGCGGTGCTGCCGATCCGCGGCGTGCTGTTCTCCTTCACCAGCAATCCTTACGGCGTGGTCGCCATCCAGCTGCTGGACGGTGTCGCCGCCGGCATCTTCGGCGTCATCGCCGTCATCATCGCCTCCGATCTCACGCGGGGAACGGGGCGGTTCAACTTGATGCAGGGCCTGGTCGCCCTGGCATCGGCGGTCGGCGGATCGTTCAGCAACATCGGCGGCGGTTACATCGTGCAATGGTTCGGACTTTCGGCCGGTTTCTTGTCGCTGGCAGCGGCGGCGGTCCTCGGACTGGTGTTCTTCCTGACGCTGATGCCGGAAACCAGTCGCTACGACGCCGATGCCGCCGAGGAGGCGCGCGCCTGATGCTCGCGTCATTGCACACGCCCCTGGCGGCGTGGACCATCGTCGGTCTCGGCACCGCCGGCGTCATCATGCGGCCTTTCGAATGGCCTGAGTTCGTTTGGGCCGGCACCGCCGCAATCCTGCTGGTCGTGCTCGGCCTGCTCAGCCCCGAACAGGCCTGGAAAGGCGTCTCCGACGGCACGGACGTCTACATGTTCCTCGTCGGCATGATGCTGCTCTCGGAGCTGGCGCGGCAGGAAGGGCTGTTCGACTGGATGGCAGCCCGCGCCGCCCGCATGGCAAAGGGCTCCGCCACCAAGCTGTTCACCCTGGTCTTCGCGGTCGGCACGATCATCACGGTGTTCCTGTCCAACGATGCCGCCGCCGTGGTCCTGACGCCTGCCGTCGCCGCCGTGGCCAAGACGGCCAAGGCCAAGGACCCGCTGCCCTACCTCTTCATCTGCGCCTTCATCGCCAACGCGGCCAGCTTCGTGCTGCCGATCTCCAACCCGGCCAACCTGGTCATCTACGGCAGCCACATGCCGCCGCTGCTGCAGTGGCTCCCGCGCTTCGCCATACCGTCGCTGCTGTCGATCCTGGCCACCTATGCGGCCCTGCGCTGGACCCAGCGCTCGGCGCTGCAGCAGGAGATCTCGGCCGACATCGAGCAACCGGAGCTATCCACCGCCGGCAAGCTCGCTGCCGCCGGCATCATCGGCACCGCCATCGTGCTGCTGCTGTCCTCGGCATTTGGCCTCCAGCTCGGCCTGCCGACGCTGCTGGCCGGCGTGGCAACCGCGCTGCTGGTGCTGACCAAGTCGGAATCCAGCGTGGGGGACGTGCTCAAGAACGTGTCCTGGGGCGTCATACCGCTGGTGGCAGGCTTGTTCGTGCTGGTGGAAGCGCTGCAGGTCACCGGCGTGGTGCAGCTTCTGGCCACGGAACTGCAGGCGCTGCTGCAGCAATCGGCGACGCTGGCCGCCTGGATCTCCGGCGTCGGGCTCGCGGTGGGCAGCAACCTGGTCAACAACCTGCCGGCCGGGCTGGTGGCCGGGCGCGTCGTCGAACTCGCCAAGGTGCCGGACGCCGTGCGCAGCGCGGTGCTGATCGGGGTGGATATCGGCCCCAACCTGTCCGTCACCGGCTCCCTGGCGACCATCCTCTGGCTCACTGCGCTCCGCCGCGAAGGTCAGCAGGTCGGCGCCTGGACCTTCCTGAAGCTCGGTGCCGTGGTGATGCCGCCGGCGCTGATCCTCGCGCTCGCCGCGGCAATATTCATCAACTAACCCCTCAACTCCAACAGGATTCCTCATGCAAAACATCAGCTCCGCATGGCTTTACCCCGCTCATCCTCATCGCCGGCGCATTGCAGGCTTGGGGGCCGCCGATGAACGGCGCATTGCGTCAAGCCCTCACCAACCCCTGGCTGGCGAGCACGGTGTCGTTCCTGCCGATCGTGGCGTTCCTGCTCGTGCTGTTCTTCTGCGCGCCGAACCCGATGCCGACGGCGGAGGGCTTCTCCAACATGCAATGGTGGGCGCCGCTGGGCGGTCTGGTCGGCGCGCTGGCGGTGATTTGCGGATTGCTGTTCGTGGACAAGGTCGGCGCGGGACGTTCGCCGGGCTGACGATCACGGCCAACATACTGATGTCGCTGTTGATTGACCAATTCGGTTGGTTCGGCGTCGAGCAGCACACGCTCGGGCTCGGTCGCATGGCCGGTGCCGTGCTGATGGTGGGCGGAATCGCGCTGGTCGCGCTGTTCTAGCAAGGAGGCTAGGGCAAGCGAGATGCCTTAGCGGCGGAGAGAAGAACGGGCGCCGAGCTCGTCGAGAGCGTCGGGGTTGTCGCGGCCCCACGCATACAAGGCTTCGACAGGCTCGACGAAGCGGCAGCCCAGGGGCGTGAGGCTATACTGCACCGCCGGGGGCACGGTGCCGCAAACGTGGCGGGTGAGCAGGCCGCTCGCCTCCATCTCGCGAAGCGTCTGCGTCAGCATCTTCTTGGAAATGCCAGGCAGGCTGCGCAGCAGGACGCCGGTCCTGGCTTGCCCCCCATGTCGGGCATGCAGCGTGTGCAGGATCATGCTGGTCCATTTGGTGGCGAACAGCGTCAGCACCCGGCGCGGCGCACAATCCTCGCGCCACTCCTCCTCGTCACTGCCAGACTGCATGGGTGGTTACCTCCAGGTGCCTATGTCCCAAGATGGTGCCGTCTGGAACCTCCGGCGAGCCCTACCCAGATTTTGCCTCGATGGATACGGAGCAGGGTATGACGGGCACGGCATTGGTTGTCGGCGCGAGCGGAATCGTGGGAAGCGCGACGGCGTCGCTGTTGAACTCGGCGGGATGGACGGTGCATGGCTTGTCGCGCCGCGCCGAGGCGGTCCCAGGCATCCTGCCGGTCGCCGCCGACCTGCAGGACGCGGCGCAAACGGCAGCGGCATTGGCCGAGCTGCGGCCGGACGCGGTATTCGTCACCACCTGGTTGCGCCAGGACACGGAGGCGGAGAACATCCGCGTCAACCGCGCCATGGTGAAGAACCTGCTCGACGGCCTCCGACCCGGCAACAGCGTCCGCCACGTGGCGCTCGTCACCGGGCTCAAGCATTATCTCGGACCGTTCGAGGCCTATGGCAAAGGCACCCTGCCGCAGACGCCGTTCCGCGAGGAACAGGGCCGGCTGGACGTCGAGAACTTCTACTACGCGCAGGAAGACGAGGTCTTCGCCGCCGCCGCACGCGACGGCTTCGGCTGGAGCGTGCATCGTCCACACACCGTGATCGGCCGCGCCGTCGGTAACGCCATGAACATGGGCACCACTCTGGCGGTGTATGCCACGCTGTGTCGCGAGACCGGCCGCCCATTCCGCTTCCCGGGTTCGGCGACCCAGTGGAATGGCCTGACCGACATGACGGACGCGCGCCAACTGGCCCGACACCTCCTTTGGGCCACGCAAACTCCCGCCGCCGCGAACGAGGCCTTCAACGTGGTCAACGGCGATGTCTTCCGCTGGCAGTGGATGTGGGGCCGGATCGCGGAATGGTTTGGGCTCGAGCCCGCGCCCTTCGACGGCACGGTACAACCGCTGGAGCAGCAGATGGCCGGCGACGCCGCGACCTGGCGCGCGATCGCGATCCGGGAAGGGCTGGCCGAACCGGACCTGGCCCGTCTCGCATCCCCCTGGCACACCGACGCCGATCTCGGTCGTCCGATCGAGGTGGTGACAGACATGAGCAAGAGCCGCCGTCTCGGCTTCACCAGCTACCAGCCGACCGACGACGCGTTCTTCGACCTGTTCGCACGTCTGCGGGAGGAACGGCTCATTCCCTGAGGGCGGCACGGGGCCTGGGTAGCCAGGCCCCCGCGATCGGGCTACGCAGACGCCCGAACCCAGCGGGAGTTATCCCTTGCGTCGTTTCGCCCTCTTGATCGCCGGAGCTTTGAGCATCCCCATGTCCGCATCCGCAGCACCAGCCGACCATTACGTGACCATGTCCTCCGGCCTGCAGTATCACGACGAAGTCGTCGGCACCGGGCCACAGCCGGATAACGGCAAGACCGTCAACGTCCACTACACGGGCTGGCTGTACAAGGACGGCGTCAAGGGCGCCAAGTTCGACAGCTCGGTCGATCGCGGCAAGCCGTTCAGCTTCCGCCTCGGCGCCGGCCAGGTCATCGCCGGCTGGGACCAGGGCGTCGCCACCATGCATGTCGGCGGCAAGCGCACGCTGATCCTGCC
>JBPBQE010000030.1:0-8727 GCA_050954595.1 Janthinobacterium lividum
CATCCCGCGGCAAGGCGCGCGGCGTCGGCTTCGCGTGCCTGGTGTCGGTCGGCGCCGAGGCGGATCTAGGCGCAGGCGAGATCTGCACCGCCGGGCTGAACGACCCGAACGTCACCGCTTTCATCCTGTTCCTCGAGACCATTCGCGACGCCGGGTCGATCCGTGCCTTTGCCCGCGGCGCCGCCGAGCGCGGCAAGCCGGTGGTCGCCTACAAACTCGGCCGCTCCGCCGCGGCGGCGGAGCTGACGCAATCCCATACCGGCGCGCTGGCCGGGGAGGACGATCTGGCCGACGCGTTCCTGCGCGATTGCGGCATCGCCCGCGTCGAAACGCTGGAAGCGCTGCTCGAGGCGCCGAGCCTGATGCGGCGGCTGCCGATCCGGGCCGCCCGGGCCGCTCCGCCGGTGGTGGGCGTGGTCACGACGACCGGCGGCGGCGCGGCGATGGCGGTGGATCAGCTCGGTATCCGCGGCGTCGAGGTTCGCGGCCCCGGCCCGGCCACCGTGGCCAGGCTCGCTGCCGCCGGCATCGAGGCGGGAGGCGGGCGGATCCTGGATCTGACGCTGGCCGGTGTGCAGTACGCGGTGATGCGGGCCGGGCTGGAAGCCATGCTGGCCGACCCGGCCTACGACCTGGTGCTTGCCGTCGTCGGCTCCTCGGCGCGCTTCCAGCCGGAACTCGCGGTGCGTCCGGTGCTGGACTGCGCCGCGGGCGATGCGAGGCTGGCGGCGTTCCTGGTGCCGGAAGCGATGGAGGCGCTCGGCACGTTGATGCAGCAGGGGGTCCCCGCGTTCCGGACGCCCGAGGCCTGCGGCGACGCGATCGCCGCCGCCTTCGCCCGCCGGGCGCCCGGGCCCTCGCTCGCGCTGCCGGCGCCGGGTCAGGGCATGGCGCGCTTGATGAATGAGCTTGCAGCCTACGATTTGTTGCGCGATCTCGGCATCCGCGCCGCGCCTGCCGCCGAGTGGACGGGTGCCATGCCGGCCGGGATCGGCTTCCCGGTCGCGGTCAAGGTGCTGTCCGACGAGGTCGCCCATAAGAGCGACCGTGGTGGTGTCATCCTCGACGTGGCGGATGCGGACGGCGTTACCGCCACCGCCGCCCATATCCGCGAAGCGTTCGGCGATCCCTCGACCAGGATCATGGTGCAGCAGATGCAGCGTGGGCTCGGCGAGGCGCTGATCGGCTACCGGGTCGACGCCGCGGTGGGGCCGGTCATCCTGGTCGCCGCCGGTGGCACCGCGACCGAAATCTATGGCGATCGCAGCGTCCGCCTTGCTCCGATTGACCGGGAAACCGCGGAAGCGATGATCGCCGAGGTCAAAGGGTTCGCGCTGCTGCGCGGCTTCCGGTCCCGCCCGCGCGGCGATCTGGACGCGCTGGCCGACGCGCTGGTCGCGCTGTCACAATTGGCGCTGCGGCCCGAGATCGCCGAGTGCGAGGTAAACCCGCTGATCGTTCGCCGCGAGGGCGAGGGTGTCGTCGCGGTGGACGCCGTCGCCTGGCGTCGCGATAACTGACGATCCGTTCGAAATAACAATGACAAACGAGCACGGGAGAAAACCGGTGACGACAGAGTGGAAACGGCGAAGCGTGCTGGCCGGCGGTGCGGCCCTGGCGCTGGCGGGGCGGAGCCGTCGAGCGCACGCGGCGACCCCGGTGCGGATCGGCGTGCTGTCCGACATGTCTGGCCCGTATTCGGCCAATGCCGGACAGGGCTCGGTGATTGGCGCGCGCCTGGCGATCGAGGATTTCAAGCGCGACAACCCGGGCATGGACATCGACCTGATCGAGGGCGACTTCCAGAACAAAGCCGATATCGGTTCGGCCTTGGCGCGCGACTGGATGGACACCAAGGGCGTCACCGCGTTCGTCGACGTGGTGGCGTCGTCCGTCGCCTTCACGGTGGCCGATCTGGTGCGCGAGAAGAACAAGGTCGCGCTGTTCACCGCGCCGGCCACCGGCGACCTCACCGGCGCGCGCTGCAGCCCCAACCATGTGCATTGGGTCTACGACACCTGGGCGTTGGCGAACGGCACCGGGCGCAGCCTGGTCGAGCAGGGCAAAAAGAGCTGGTTCTTCCTTACCGCGGATTACGCTTTCGGCCACTCGCTGCAGGACGACACCGCCAGCATCGTCAAGAATGCCGGCGGGACCGTGCTCGGCGCCGCGCAGGTGCCGTTCCCCGGCACGACGGATTTCTCCGCCTTCCTGCTGCAAGCTCAAGCCTCCGGCGCGCAGGTGATCGGCCTGGCCAATGCCGGGACGGACACGGTGAACTGCATCAAGCAGGCGGCCGAGTTCGGTATCAACCAGTCCCAGCAACTCGCCGGGCTGCTGTTCCAGATCGCCGACGTGCACGCGATCGGGCTGCAGCAGGCGCAGGGGCTGGTGCTGACGGAAGCCTTCTACTGGAACCTGAACGACGGCACCCGCGCCTTCTCCGCCCGCGTGGCGCCACAACTGCGCGGGCAGAAGCCGTCCATGCTGCACGCCGGCGCCTATTCCGCCGTGCTGCACTATCTCCGTGCGGTCAAGGCGGTGGGCAGCGCGGAGGATGGGCGCCGGGTCGTCGAGCAGATGAAGGCGATGCCGACCGACGATCCGCTGTTCGGCCGCGGCAGCATCCGCGCCGATGGCCGGGTGATCCACGACATGTACCTCTTCCAGGTGAAGAGCCCGGCGGAGAGCAAAGCGCCGTGGGACTACTACACGCTGCGCAAAACCATCCCCGCCGCCGAGGCGTTCCGCCCGATCGACGCCGCCTGCAAGATGGCCCGCGCATGATTCCGCAAGCCGCGATCGACGCCGTGAACGCCGACCCGGTGATGCGCCGCTGGGGCCGGCTACTCGATGCCGACGTACTGCTGCAGGTGGGCGACCACGCCTGCCGCTTCGTCGTGCGCGACGGCCTGGTCGTCGCCGTGCAGCCCGGGCCGAGCGTCATGCCGAGTTGGACGTTAGCGTTCCGGGCAAAGCCGGAGGCGTGGGCGGCCTTCATGCGCCCGGAGCCGCCGCCAGGCCTGCATGATATCATGGCGCTGGTAAAGCGGCGCGCCCTCGCCATCGAAGGCGATCTACGCCCCTTCATGCAGCACATCTTCTGGTTCAAGGGCCTATTCGCCGCCATGCGGGAGTGCGGAGCATGATCGAGGACATCGTCGGCCGCTACCTGCGCCTGGACATTGAGGGCCGGCCGCACCGGGTCTATTTCGAGGAGGCCGGCACCGGCATCCCGCTGATCTGCCTACACACCGCCGGGTCAGACACGCGGCAATGGCGCGGCCTGCTGACGGACCCCGAAATCACCAGCCGGTTCCGCTGCATCGCGTTCGACATGCCGTGGCACGGCAAGTCCTCGCCACCGGAGGGCTGGTGGCGGGACGAGTACCGCCTGACCACCGCCACCTATGTCGCGATGATTCGCGCCGTGTCGGACGCGCTTGGGCTCGACCGGCCCGTGGTCATGGGCTGCTCCATCGGCGGGCGCATCGTGCTCGACCTGGCTGCCCGGCACGCCGACGCGGTCCGCGCGGTGATCGGCCTGCAATCCTCCGCCCATGTCGACCCGTATTATGACACGAGCTGGACCCATCGGCCGGACGTACATGGCGGCGAGGTCTGCGCCGGCATCGTCTCCGGCCTCATGGCACCGCAGAGCCCGGCCGACGACCGGTGGGAGACGCTGTGGCACTACATGCAAGGCGGGCCCGGCGTGTTCCGCGGCGACCTGCATTTCTACAAGGGTGAAGGCGACCTGCGCGGCGAACTCGGCCTGATCGATACGGCGAAGTGCCCGGTCTGGCTGCTCACCGGCGACTACGACTACTCCTGCCCGCCCGACGCGACGCGGGAGGCCGCTTCCGGCATCCCCGGCGCCTCGGTCGGCATCATGGAGCGGCTCGGCCATTTCCCGATGAGCGAGAACTACCCCCTGTTCCGCACCCACTTGCTGCCGGTGCTGGACCAACTTCTGCAATCGGTTGCCTCAGGACGCTGAGCGACATGGACAACCCGCTGCTGCTCTTGGCCGATCACGCGGCCGATCTGACGACCCGGCCGTTACCGCCGGCACTGGAGCACCATGCGCGCCGGGCGTTGGTCGACTGGGTCGCGACCACCCTGCCGGGCGCCGGGCAAGCGCCGGCGACGCTGCTCGCCACCGCGCTTTCCTCCGGGCGCGGCGTCGGGCGTGCCGTCTGTTACGTCGATGGACAGATCGGCGCGGTCCGCCACGCCGCGTTGCTGAACGGGGTCGCGAGTCACACGGTGGAGTTCGACGATATCCACCGCGACTCCGGCTATCATCCGGGCAGCCCCACCATCGCCGCGGCGATGGCTCTGGCGCAGGATCGCGAGGCCGACATGGCGACGCTGCTGCGCGCGGTCGTGATCGGCTACGAAATCTCCTGCCGCATCGGCATGGCGGTGCAGCCGAGCCACTACCGGATGTGGCACACCACCGCCACCGTCGGCACCTTCGGCGCGGCGACGGCGGCCGCCGTGCTGCTCGGCTGCGGCGCAAGCGGGATCGCCCACGCACTCGCCACCGCCGCGACGATGGCGGGCGGGTTGCAGCAGGCGTTCCGCGGCGACGGCATGAGCAAGCCGATGCACGCCGGACACGCCGCTGATGCCGGCATGCTCGCGGCGCTGGCGGCCCATGCCGGCGTCACCGGCGCGCTAGACGTGCTGCATGGCCCCGCCGGGTTCGCCGCTGCGACCAGCGAGGACACCGGGAAATGGGACCGGGCCCTGGCCGGCCTCGGCGAGGAGTTCGCTATCGCTGCCATCACGATCAAGAACCATGGCTGCTGCGGCCACATCTTCCCGGCACTCGACGCGATCAACGCGCTCCGGGCCGATACCCCCTTCGGACCCGAGGATGTCAGCCACATCCACGTCGCCGGCTACAGCGCCACCAAGGATGTCTGCGACCGGCCACAAGCGCGGACCGAGGCGGAGGCGCGATTCAGCGTGCAATACTGCGTTGCCGCCCTGCTCCGCTTGGGCGGCGTCCGCCTTACCGCCTTCACGGCGGCGAATCGTGCCGATTCCGCCATCTACGCGCTCATGGAGCGCGTCTCCGTCAGCCTCGCCCCAGACCTGGCCGACGCTTATCCGCGGCGGCGGCCCGCCCGCGTGACCGTCACTCTAAACGATGGCCGTGTGCTCGAACGCTTCCAGCCGACCCGCAAGGGCGACCCGGACGATCCGCTTTCCGATGGCGAGCTGTCGGCCAAGTTCCTCGAGTTGGTGGCGCCCGTCATCGCGGGCAACCCGGCCCAGTTGCTGGACGCATTATGGACCGGGACCGACGTTCCCGGCGTCATTCCGCTGCTGGTCACTGGTGCCGATGCATCGGATGGGCCTAGTTTGAGCGAAAGGGCCGCCAAGGCCCACGCATGGGAGAGATGAATGGCGATTGCCACCTGGTTGCGCGCTGCTGCGTATGTCCTGTTATCCGTGACCGCGGCCCGCGCGGCGGACGCGCCGTCCGAAATCAAGATCGGTACGCTCTACGCCGGGTCCGGCCAGCTCTCTAGCGCGTCCGTGCCGTTGCACGTCGCGATGGAATGGTGGGCCGACGGGATCAACAAGGATGGCGGCCTGTTCGTGAAGGGCTTTGGCAAGAAGATCCCGGTGCGCCTCATCTCGTATGACGACCAGAGCTCCCCGTCGCTGGCCGGCAACCTGACCAACCAGCTGATCACGCGCGACAAGGTCGACATCCTGCTGTCCGACAGCACCTCGGTGATGACCGCCTCGGCGGTGCCGATCGCGCGGGACAACAAGCAGCTCCTGTTTGACGTCACCGGCAGCAGCCCCAATTTCTTCACGGCGGACAACAAATACATCGTGCTGCTCGGGCTGGCGGCGACGGACCGGTATCCGAAGTCGATCGCCGATTTCGTGTCGCAGATGCCCAAGCTCGGCATCAAGACCGTCGCCTTGCTCTACACCACCGCCGACTACACCGCCTTCCAGGCCACCGCGGTGCGCAAAGCGGTGCAGGCAAATCCGGATCTCAAGCTGGTGTTTGACCGCGGCATCCCCGTCAACACCACGGACTACACGCTGCTGGTCAACAACGTCGGTGCCGCCAAGCCCGACGCGCTGCTGGAGTTCGGCTATCCCGCCAACGAGATCGCCTTCCTGCACGCCATGCAGGACAACGACAGCAAGTTCAAATTCCTGTTCACCGGTTATGGCCTGACCGAGATGTCGCTGATGCGCAGCAACGGGCTCGCCGACGTGCTGACCCATAGTTTCGCGCTCGCCAGCCCGGCGGTCTACGAATTCAAGGTCAATTACGGGCTCGACCGCGATCACTTCAAAGAAGCCTTCGAACACTGGGTCGAGGAGCACAAGCTACCCGGCGTCGAGTTCGGCCTGAACGCCGTCGCGGGGTATCAAACCGGCCTGGTGATCGAACGGGCGTTGGCCGAGGCCGAAAACCTCGACCAGTTGGAGCTGCGCCGGGCGGTGTTCACGCTGTCGGGCAAGCTGGAGACGCTGGCCGGGCCGTTCATCCTGGCGCCCGACGGATCGCAAAGCGGCGAGATCCTGCCGCTCGCGCAGATCGTTCCCGTGAACACCCCTGGCATCACGCCGGCCAGCACCATCGACAAGACGCATGGGTTCAACGTCGTCTGGCCCGCCGATCTGGCTACCGCCAAACCGATCTACCCGGCACCCTAGCCCATGCTGGTCTACGCGCTCGCCACCGGGTTGATCTTTGGGCTGTATTTCGCCCTGGTCGGCGTCGGCATGAATTTGGTGTTTGGCGTCATGCGCATCGTCAATCTCGCGCATGGCGACTTCATCATGCTGGGCGCGTTTTCAGCGTTTTGGCTGCTGCGGGGCATCGGCCTGCCGGTGCCAGCGGTGATCGCGATCAGCTTCGCCGTGTTCTTCGTGCTGGCCATCCCGGTCTACTATTTGCTGATCCCCCGGCTGTTCCGCTCCCGGGAGCCGGAGATGCTGTCGTTGATCCTATTCTTCGGGCTGTCGCAGGTGATCGAGGCGGCGGTCTCCATGCTGTTTGGCAACACCGAGCGGTCCATCCCCAGCCGACTGCTTGGTGGCGGCCCGGTGCCGCTGCTGGGACAGACCGTTCCGTTCGCCTGGGTCTATGCTGCGGTCGTCTCGGTGCTGATGCTGGGCTGCGTCTACATCTATCTGTATCGCACCCGGCTCGGCCGGCAGACGCGGGCGATCATGGCGCAGCGGGAGGAGGCGCTGGCGATCGGGATCGACATTCACCGGATCTCCGCCATCGCCTTTGGGGTCGGCGCTGGGCTGGCCGCGGTGGCCGGGGTGTTCGCGCCGTTCATGCTGGGGTCGTTCACCCCGTCCCTCGGCATTCCGCTCGACCTCACCTCCTTTGCCGTCATCATCATCGGCTCGCTTGGCAACCCGCTCGGGACGGTTCTTGGCGGCACGATCTACGGTGTGTCGCTGATGCTGATGCAAACCTATCTGAGTTCGTTCGCCGACCTGCTGCCGAATTTGGTGCTGATCGGCGTGCTGCTGGTGCGTCCCACCGGCCTGTTGGGCCGGCAGGTGCGGCATGCGTAGCCGCGTTGGCTTTGCCGGCGAGCTGCTGGTGGTGGTGGCGCCGGTAATCCTTGTGTTCGCGTTGCTGCCGTTCGCCTACAATAACGGCCTGCTACTGCTGAACTTTGTCGTGTTCCTGGTGCTCGCGCAGGGGCTGAACCTGACCTACGGCTTTTGCGGCTATCTACCGTTCGGCTATGTCGGGTTTTTCGGCGCCGGGGCTTACGGCTTTGCCATGCTGGTCAAGCTCGCCGGCGTGACGCCGGTTCTCGCCGTGGCGGGCGGCGGGGTTGCCGCGCTGCTGGTCGGCCTCTTGCTCACGCCCCTGCTGCGGTTGCAGGGCGCCTATTTCGGTCTCGCCAGCCTCGCCGCCGCACAGGCGCTGCTGCATCTGGTCGGCAATCCAAACCTCGAAGCGGCCACCGGCGGCCCCTACGGCGTGCGGCTCGACGCGCCCTACGCGCCGAATCTGACCTACGGCCTGGCGCTCGGGATACTGGCGCTCACCATGGCGCTGGTGGCCTGGCTGCGGCACTCGCGCTTCGGCCTGCAACTAAAGGCCGCGCGCGACAATCCGGTGGCGGCCTCCATGGCCGGGATCGACATCGTCCGCGGCCGCCTCGTGGTATGGCTTGCCGCAGCGCTGGCGGCGGGCAGCATCGGCGCCGTGTTCGCCTGGCAGGCCTCCACCTTCTTCCCCGAGGCGGTGTTCGACCTCAATTTCAGCATCTTCGCCATCGTCTTCACCCTGTTCGGCGGCGCCGGGACGCTGATCGGGCCGGTCCTAGGCGTCGTGCTACTCTATGGGCTCTACAACCTGATCGGCGTCTCCGCACCGCAATACTTCCAGCTCGCGTTCGGACTGCTCATCATGGTGCTGGTGCTGTTCTTCCCGCAGGGGCTCGCGGCTCTCCCGAGATTGTGGCGGCGAGAGGCGGTGTCCCGTGGTTGAGCTGCTCTTGCAGGCGACCGGGATCGTCAAACGCTTCGGCGGCTTCAAGGCGCTGGACGGTGTCGACCTGAGCGTCGCGCCCGGCGAGATCGTCGGGCTGATTGGGCCGAACGGCTCGGGCAAGACTACCTTCATCAACGTGGTCAGCGGCTTGCTCCCGGCCGATGGCGGCACTGTGTCGCTGGCCGGGGAGACCGTCACCACCCTGCCCGCGC
>JBPBQE010000044.1:0-8687 GCA_050954595.1 Janthinobacterium lividum
CTGGTCCCGCGTGTTGCCGTTGGCGTAGCCGCTCGGCCGGCGGAAATCGCTGAGCAGCCCGGTCTGCTCGTCCCATTTGACGATGCGGTTGTTGGGGACGTCGCTCACCAGCAGGTGCCGCGCATCGCCGAACCAGACGGGCCCCTCAGCCCAGCGCAGCCCGGTGGCCAACCGTTCGACCGCCGCCAGCATCACCCGATATTTCGCAAAGCTCGAGTCCAGAATCTGCACTGCCGGGTCGGGGTAAAAGCTTGCTGGCGTCCACATCGATCGGGTTCCTCCGGTTGCTGTCCCAACATAAGCCTCCTTTGGTCATTGCGAGGAGCGCAGCGACGCGGCAATCCAGGATCGCAAGCCACAGTCACCACTCGAAAGGCCTACCTATGAGCGAGTTTTCCGGACGGCGCGTCGTGATCATGGGCGGTAGCCGCGGCATCGGCCGCTCCGCCGCCCTCGCCTTTGCCCGCGCAGGGGCCTCGGTCGCGATCTGCGCGCGCGGCGCCGAGACCCTCGAGGTCACCCGCAAGGAATTGGAGGCTGCGGGCGCGCCAGTCGCTTTCGCTGCGCCGGTCGACCTTGCCAAAGCCGAGGACATCGCCCGCTTCATTCCGCAGGCGGCCGACGCGCTGGGCGGCATCAACGTGCTCGTCAACAACGCCTCCGGCTTCGCCGCCGCCGATGACGAGGCCGGCTGGGCCGCCAGCTTCAACGTCGACATGCTGGCCACGGTCCGCGCCAGCCAAGCCGCCCTGCCCTATCTCGAGCGTGCCGGCGACGCCGCCATCGTCAACGTCTCCAGCATCTCCGCCCTGCGTGCCAGCAAGCGTAATCCGCCCTACGCCGCCATCAAGGCCGCCATCGACTCATACACGGCCAGCCAGGCGCGCATCCTTTCGGACCGCGGCATCCGCGCCAACGCCGTTGCCCCGGGCTCGATCGAGTTCCCAGGCGGCGTGTGGGATCAGCGCAAGACCAATAACCCGCCGCTTTACGATGCGACGCTGGCCTCGATCCCGTTCGGTCGCATGGGTCAACCGGAGGAGGTCGCCGAGGTCATTCTGTTCCTCGGCTCCCGCCGTGCCAGCTGGATCACCGGCCAGAGCATCGTCGTCGATGGTGGCCAGCTTCTGGGAACCTAGTCCGCGACGTGCACCAGGGTTTTGCCAAAGTTACCGCCAGTCAGCATGCCGATGAACGTCTCGGGTGCTGACGCAAGACCCTGGCTGATGTCCTCGCGATGCTTGATCGCGCCGCTTTTCACCAACGGCGCGATCTCCCGGATGAAGTCGCCTTCCTGATCGGCGAAGTCGTAAACCAGGAAGCCCTGGATCCGCAGCCGCTTGGTCAGCGCCGCCCGGAACAGCAGCGCCGTCCGGTCCGGCCCGGGTGGCAGGTCCGTCATGTTGTAGTTCGCCACCAGGCCGCACACCGGCACGCGCGCGAACGGGTTCAGCAAAGGGAACACCGCGTCCCACACCGCGCCGTTGACGTTCTCGAAATACACGTCGATGCCCTTTGGACAGGCTTGCGCCAGAAGTTCGCCCAGCGCCGGGTCGCGATGGTCGACGCAGGCATCGAAGCCGAGTTCGCCGGTGACGTAGGCGCATTTATCCGCACCACCCGCGATGCCGACGGCGCGCGCACCGCGCAGCTTGGCGATCTGCCCGACCATCGAGCCGACCGGCCCGCTCGCCGCGGCGACCACCACCGTCTCGCCCGCCTTGGGCTGCCCGATATTATGCATCCCGACCCAGGCGGTCATGCTGGGCATTCCCAACACGCCGAGTGCCGTCGAGGGCGGTGAGCCGGTTTCAGCCAGCTTGCGGACCACTCCGGCGTCGCCGATCGCCCATTCCTGCCAGCCGGTCCGGCCGGCCACGAGATCGCCCGGCGCGAACCCCGCCGCACGGCTTGCCTCGACCCGGCCCACGACCTCGCCCGTCATCACCTCGCCGATGCCGACCGGCGCCGCATACGAAGCCGTGTCGTTCATCCGCCCGCGCATGTATGGGTCGAGCGACAGGAACAACGTCTTCAGCAGGATCTGCCCCTCGCCGGGCTGCGGCATGGGTGCTGTCTCGAGCCGGAAGTTGGCCGATGTCGGCGCACCTTGCGGCCGGCTGGCGAGAACGATGCGGCGGTTTTCGGTCATGTTGATCTCCTTAACTCTCTGTTCATCCGACGCCCCTACTCTGACGCGACGACGAACAGGGGCAATACGCCTTCATGCCGACGACACTACGGCCGATCCTCACATTGCAGACTGCGAGTCTCTTTGCATCGGCGGATGACAGCACGTTTACCGGCACCGGCGGCCCAGCCGCGTTTGATCCGTTCACCGGCCAGTTCGCCGACCTCGTCAGCAGCCTGGGCATTGCGGGGGAGCCGTTCAACGACGAGGTTTATGACGTCGATGCCGGCGACCAAGTCACTTTCGTCATCGCCCTGCAGAACTTCGCCAGTGTCGCCGGCTACGACATCAAGCTGCGCGATACGTTGCCGGTCGGTTTCACCCTCGCCGGATCGGACCTCACGGTGGTGGACGGTGCCGGCAACATCCTCAAATACAGCGGCAATCTGTTCGACCCCGCCAGCGGGCTGACGCTCACCGCGCCGGTCGCCGCCTATGACGACAATTCCGGCGCCAACATCGCCCTCGTCACCTTTACCGCCTACGCCACCAATTCGGTGACGCTGCCCGGTGCGACCGTCAGCAATACGGCGCAGATCGTCAGCTACGCCGCCTCCCATGGCGGCACGAACCTCGCGTCGGGCGCGACCACGCCGCTGACGGCGAGCACTCCCGTGCAGACCGGCCCGCTCCTGATTGCCAGCACCGCCAATCAGCCCGCCGCCACCCTCCCCGCTGGTCAGACCGCGTCGTTCAACATCGTCGTCACCGTGCCCGAAGGCACCGTGAATGATTTCCGCATCGACGAGATGCTGCCCCAGATCGGCAATGCCTATCTGCAGTTGGTATCGACCGAAATCCTCAGCATCGGCAGCCACCTGACCGCTAGCGCACCCGTCATCGTGCAGCCCGGCGGTTCCATTCAACTTGGCACGGTC
Organism: Janthinobacterium lividum; assembly: GCA_050954595.1. Taxonomy (GTDB): domain Bacteria; phylum Pseudomonadota; class Alphaproteobacteria; order Acetobacterales; family Acetobacteraceae; genus JAVVHH01. The sequence goes on from JBPBQE010000044.1 coordinate 3,070, forward strand.
GTCGACACGGCCGACAACCTCGTCACCTCCGCCGATCAGGTCGTCGTCCGCATCACCGTGCGTGGCGCCGGCACCACCGCCGGGCAGGGTACCGTCAACACGACGGTCAGCGCCGCCGATCCGAACAATAGCAGCGCCCGCATCTCTCAAACGGTGAGCAACACCGTGTCGCTGGGCGCGGTCGACACGCCGCCGACAATCGCGGACGTCAGCAGCGCTCAGAACGCCACCAGCTCCATGCTCGTGCTGCCGTTCCAGACGCTCACCCTCGCCGATCCGGATGCCGGCCAGGTGGAAACACTGACGATCCACCTGTCCGATCCGACGCTCGGCACATTGTCGGGTCCGGCCGGCCTGACCACGGCCGCGAATGGCGATTACGTGCTCTCCGGCGCCGTCGCCACCGTGCAGGCCGCAGCCCGCGCGCTGCTGTTCACGCCCGCCACCGCTGGGGCAGAGACGTTCGGGCTCAAGCTGGATGACGGTTACGGCGGTGTGGCGACCGCGACGGCATCGCTCGCCATCACCGCCGCCGCAGCCGCCTCAACCTACCCGTCCTTCCCGATCTCGACCCAAACCGTGCTCACCTCGACCGCGACGGGCACCAGCACCTACTCCCAGGTGCAGACCTATGCCGGCGCGATCGACAACCTGCAGACCCAATTTCTCTACGACGGTGCGACGACGCTCGCCATCGTCGCCCAGCAGAGCGGCATGCTGATCAGCACCACGGCCGCGGACGCGACCGCGGTGCAGCTTCAAGGCGGTGTGAACGTGCTCGACGTGCAGCACGGGTCGAGCTTCATCGTTGGCGGCACCGGCACCGACACTTTCCTGCTCCACGCCGACCAAGCGATCACGACGTGGAACACGATCTCGTTGTTCCAAACCGGTGACACCATCATCGTCTATGGCTTCAACGCCGGCACCTCGGCCCGCTGGTGGGACCCGAATGCCGGCGCGATCGGCTACACCGGTGCGACGTTACGCTTCGATGTCGATGGCAACGGCTCCATCGACAGCAGCCTGACCTTTGCCGGCAAGACGGTGAACGACACCTCGCTCTACCATTATCAGACCGGCAATGTCGGCGGCTCCGGCTTCCTGTCGATCACGGCAAGCTGAACCTCGGTGGAGGCGCGCGACGTCTCGATCAGGGCCGCCATGCGCGACCAGATCCCGTCCCAGGACATCTCCGCCAGTCGCGCATCCATCCCGCTCGACCAGCCCGATGGTAACGCCCGCAACGCATCCGCCGCCGCCATGAACGATTCCGCATCCCCGGCGATCGTCACGCAATCGCTGTCGCCCCAATTCCGCGCCACATCCGCGACCGGTGTCGACACCACCGGGCATCCCGCAGCCAAATACTCCGGCGTCTTGGTCGGGCTAATGAAGCGCGTCGCGTCGTTGAGCGCGAACGGCAGCATGGCGACATCCCAATGCGCGATGTAGGCCGGCAGCTCCTCGTAGTCCTTAGGCGGCAAGTAATGCAGGTTGGCGCCGGACGGCAGTTCCTCCGGGTCGAGCTTGGATAACGGGCCGATGAGGATGAACTGCCAATCCGGCCGCAACGCCGCGGCGTTGCCGAGCAGGTCACGATCCAGCCGCTCGTCCAGCACGCCGAAGAAGCCGATGCGCGGCGAACCGATCGCCACCTGATCGACCGGCTCGGCCAGACCCGACCGGGCCGGCATGAAATGCGCGAGATCGACCCCGCTCGGAAACGCGAACACGGCTGGATGCTGCGCCCGCTTCGCCTCGAACAGGCTGACCCCACCGGTAAACACCAGCGCGGCTCGCCGCATTAACTCCCGTTCGCGTCCCGGCAGATCGGTATCCGCGCCGGCGAAGGCCGACAACTCGTCCATGCAATCGTAGACCACCGGTCGACCCACGAGATGGTCGGAGAATGCCAGCGCCATCGGGGTATAGTACCAGAGCACGGGATCGACGATGTCGCGCGTCTGGATCAATCCATCCAACATCTCGCGCTGGATCGCGACGGCGTCGGCGCCCCAGGGCATGAACGGCTGCACCACCGTGACGCCTTCCGGCGACAGGCGGATCTCGAGGCGATGGCCGGGCTCATCGGTATAAAACGGCTCTTCCCAGAACGTGACGCGATAGCGCTGTGCCGCACGCCCGATCAGATGTTGCACGCGCTGATAAACGAAATCCCACCGCAGATGCGAGAAGCACACCAGGTCGGGCATGACCCGGCCGGGTGGTGGCGCGGAGCCATCGAGCATTGATTGTTCCTTCTTGACGATGATCGCGAGATATCGGGCCAATGCGATAAAAAGGCGAGCCTCGATCACGGCCCGGTCAGCCGGGAAACCAGCACGGGGCCGGAGTGTTGCTGACACATGACAAAGACGAGCAGTCAATCGCACGCTCACGTCGACGAACATGCCGTAGCGGCTGCTCGTGCGGCCAAATTGCGTTACGTCTCGGATCGCAAGCCGGGCATCAGCCGCGTGAAAACCGATCACGGTTTTGACTTCTACAATCCGGACGGGTCGAAGATCGTCGATGAAGAGGTGATCACGCGGCTTCGGAAGCTGGCCATCCCGCCCGCCTACACCAACGTGTGGATCTGTCATGACCCGCGCGGGCATTTGCAAGCTGTCGGTCGTGACGCTCGCGGGCGCAAGCAATACCGTTACCATGCCAACTGGCGCATCGTTCGCGACGAGGCGAAATACGGCAAGATGCTGGTGTTCGGGGAAGTGCTGCCGAAGATCCGCGAGCAGGTTCAGCGCGATCTCCGCCTGCATGGTTTGCCGAAGCGAAAGGTTCTCGCCGCCATCGTAGCGTTGCTCGAGAAGACGATGATGCGCGTCGGCAACGAGGAATATGCTCAGCAAAACAAGAGCTACGGCCTGACGACGTTGCGCGACCGTCACATCAAGGTCAAAGGCGGCCATGTCGAATTCGACTTTCGCGGCAAGCACGGAATCGATCATCACATCGATCTGGACGACCGCCGCCTCGCCCGCATCGTCGAGCGTTGCCGCGACATTCCCGGGCAGGATCTGTTCCAGTTCCTCGATCACGATGGCGAACGTCACGGCATCGGTTCGGAGGACGTGAACCATTACCTGCACGAGATCTCCGGCGAGGCGATCACGGCAAAGGATTTCCGGACCTGGGCGGCAACCAACCTTGCTGCGTCGGCGCTCGCGGAACTGGAGAAATTCGATAGCGACGCCGCGGCGAAAAAGGAGGTCGTCAAGGCGGTCGAAAGTGTCGCCAAGAGGCTCGGCAACACGCCGGCGATCTGTCGCAAGTGCTACATTCACCCGGCGATCTTCGAAGGATACCTCGATGGCAGCCTGGCCGAAGGACTGAAGCAACGGGCCGATGACCTGCTCGACCATCCTTCGGCTGGACTAACGGCGCAAGAAATCGCACTGACAGCCTTCCTGAGCCGGAGACTCGGCGAGGCGATCAAAGGTGGACCGAAATCCAAAACGTGACTTCTGGCCCGGACGGGTTGCCTCAAGCTGACTCCGTCCTGGTTTCGCATGATGGCCCGGTCACCATCATCAGCCTGAACCGGCCGTCGCGGCTCAACGCTTTCGACGCGTCGCTCCGATCGGGACTTCTGGTTGCTCTATCGGCTGCGGCGGCGGATCCAGGCTGCCGTGCGGTGCTTCTCCGCGCCGAGGGACGCGGGTTCAGCGCCGGGCAGGACCTGGCGGACGTCGCCGATGATGCCGACCTTGGGCATCTTCTCACCCACGATTATGTCCCTTTGATCGAATGCATCCGCACGATGCCCAAACCGGTGGTGTGCGCCGTCCAGGGTGTTGCGGCCGGTGCCGGGGCCAACCTTGCCCTGTGCTGCGACATCGTGCTGGCCGGCGAGACCGCACGCTTCATCCAGGCTTTCGTCCGCATCGGCCTGATCCCGGATGTTGGCGGCACCTGGATGCTGCCCCGCTTGATCGGCTTGGCCCGCGCGCGCGCCGTCGCCATGCTCGGTGATCCCGTCACCGCCAGCCAGGCCGAGGCCTGGGGCATGATCTACCGCGCCGTTGCCGATGACGACCTCATGACCGTTGCCGCAGCCCTTGCCTTACGGCTGACCGAGCTTCCGACCGGCGCGCTTGGCCTGATGAAGCAGGCATTCGACGCATCAGCGACCAATGATTTCGGCCAACAACTCGCCCTCGAGAGCGATCTGCAGACTCGATTGGGGCATTCAGCCGATTTTGCCGAGGGGCGTCGAGCCTTTCTGGAAAAGCGTTTCCCACGCTTCAACGCCGTTTGACGGGCTTCCCAGTGGTTGACTCGAATCCTGACATAACGTGACCTTCGAATGGATCGGGCGTGCGCCGCATGCCCCGTATTTTGTCACCGATAACGGTCAGTCCTGGACCCCAATCGGTCAGAACGATGCGATCTGCTGGGTCGAGTTCGCCGGGCTCAAAAATCGGCGCGATCTGCCGGCGGTTGCCCGTCACTTGGCGTGGCTGGCCGATCATGGCGTGACTTGCCTGCGCCTCATGCTCGAATATGCCGAGGACGGAGCGCATTTCTTCGAGACCCCCGCCGGCGTCTTCAACCCGGTGATGATCGACCTTTGGGACGACATGTTCCGCCTCGTCGAACAGGCCGGACTGCGTATTCTCCTCACTCCGCTCGACACCTACTTCCAATGGGTTCGCTGGGACCTGCATCCCTACAACGTCGCCAATGGCGGCCCGTGCGCCGACCGGACGCAGCTCATGACCTGCCCCGAGACCCGCGCGCTCATCAAAGCTCGCCTTGCCTTCGTGACCCGGCGGTGGGGCGGCAGCGGTGCCCTGTTCGCCTGGGATATCTGGAACGAGATGCATCCGGTGCAGGGCCAGGATCGGATGGACTGCTTCGCCGACTACATTGGCGATGTCAGCCCGTTTCTCCGTACCCTCGAGATCGAAACGCATGGCCGGGCGCATCTTCAATGCGTGTCCGTTTTCGGCCCCGAGTTGCGCTGGAAGCCCTGGCTCAACGAGCCGATCTTCCGACACCCGATGCTCGACTTCGCCAACAGCCACTTTTACGCGGAAGGCACGATCGACGACCCGAAAGATACGGTAGCGCCCGCCCTGGCCGTCGCTGAACTCATGCGCGAGGCGTTGGCCGAGATCGTGGACGACCGACCGTTCTTCGACACCGAGCACGGCCCGATCCACACCTTCAAAGATCATAAGGTCACGCTGCCGGAAGCCTTCGACGACGAGTATTTCCGGCACATACAGTGGACGCACCTCGCCTGCGGCGGCGTTGGCGGCGGGATGCGGTGGCCGAATCGAAATCCACACACCCTCACTGCCGGCATGCGCCGCGCACAGCGGGCGATGGCTGCGTTCCTTCCGTTGGTAGACTGGAACCAGTTCGATCGCCGGCTGCTGAACCACGAGTTGCAATGCTCCAGTGCCGATGTGGCGCTGTTCGGGTGCGGCAATAGACGGGTCGTATTGATCTACGCGCTAAGGTTGCGCCCGCTCCTGCCCGATGGACGAATCGACCCCACTGCACAATCAGCAATCGAGATATTTGTCTCAGATCTTGAACCGGCACATGTAGATGTTCTGCTGTGGGATACTATTGCTGGCCGTGAGATA
>JBPBQE010000069.1:0-8673 GCA_050954595.1 Janthinobacterium lividum
CTTCAATGACGTCGAAGCCCTCGTCGGCCAATGCCTCGGCCAACGTCATCCGGATTAGAAACTCGTCCTCAACGACCAGAACTCTCGGAGACGGAACCGATGTAGGCATGGCTAGACAGACCTTCTGGACAAATCGTCAAGTCCACTGAAGCTGTGAACGCCGATCAAATTATCAACCGTAACGTCGATTTTATACCTGCGGTAAAAGTCGATGCATCTCTGTTATGGACAACGTCGCTGGAAAATATTGCGGCTCGCGATAGGGTTGCGTGCTACACTGCATCTATCCTCTCAACAGCCGAGCATCATGCGCCGCCTGACCGTTGCCCTCGCTCTTCTCTCGATGACCGCTCTGCCCCCTGCCCCGGCATCCGCTTCCGCACTCGCCATCGTGGTCAATTCCGGAGACGCCAGCCTAAGCGTGCTGGACGCCTCGACGGGCGCCGAGCTCCGCCGCGTACCGGTTCTTCGCGAACCGCATCACCTAGCCTTGAGCCCAAGCGGCAAAGAACTGCTCATTGGCGATGCCGGTGGCAACGAAATGCTGTTCCTCGACCCGATCACCGGTGAGATCCGTCGCCGAATTCCGATCACCGATCCCTACCAGTTGCAGTTCAGCCCCAATGCCAAATGGCTCGTCGTCACCGGCCTGGCTCGCAATCAGGTCGACATCTACGACGCCACCTCGATGCAGCTGTTGCACCGATTTCCCGCCAGTTCGATGCCGAGCCACATCGCGTACTCGCCCGACTCCACCATGGCGTACGTCACACTCCAGGGCACCAACAAGCTGGTCGCTTATAACCTGACCACCATGTCAGTCGTATGGACCAGCGACATCGGCAAAACCCCGGCCGGCGTGATCTGGCACAACAACAAGATCCTGGTCGCCAACATGGGCACCGACAGCATCGTGGTCGCTGACCCCGTAGACGGCCACATTGAGCGAACCATCCGCACCGGTCGCGGCGCTCACCAGATCTTCCCCTCCCCTGACGGCAAGATCCTCTACGTCAACAATCGTGTCGACGGCACCACTGTCGCCCTCGACGCTCGCACGCTCGAGCCCATACGCAGCTATCGCATCCCCGGTGGCCCCGATTGCATCGACTTCGCACCTGACGGAAAGCTTTGGATCACCCAGCGCTTCATCCAGAAAGTCGCCATCCTCGACCCGACGACCGGTACCATCCGGTCCATCCCCGTGGGCCGCTCCCCTCACGGCATCTTCCTCACCGATGGCGTGCTGAACAAACCGACCGTAAACGCCGGGCTACGGGTAAACTGATGATCGATCCCTTCAGCCTGGCCGCGGGTTGGATCCAGGAACACGCCCTGCTCCCCCTGCTCTATGCCGTCGGCGGCATGGAATGGGAGGAGATCTCCTTCAACTGGGCCCTATTCGCCGTCTACGGCCTGGCGCAGACGGTCATCACCTTCGCCATCTGCATGCCGCTTGAGCGCTGGCGCCCAGTCGAACGCTGGCCCGACCAGAAAGCCGTCCTCATCGACGTCTTCTACACGCTGATTTCCCGCGTCGGCGTCCTGCCGCTCGTGACGTTCGTACTGTTCTACGAAATCCAAGTCACCATGAACGGCTGGCTGTCCGATCACGGCTGGATCCCGCCCACGCTCGAGCGCGTCTTCCCGTTCCTGCTCGGTCACAACGTCCTGACCTTCTTCGTCTACGCCATCATCCTCGACCTCGGCGAATACTGGCGGCACCGCCTGTCTCACACCGTCGGCTGGTGGTACGGCCTGCATTCCCTGCATCACGCCCAGCGCCAGATGACCTTCTGGTCCGACGACCGCAATCATGTCCTCGACGACCTCATCGGCTTCGTCTGGTTCATGGCCATCGCCCTGCTGATCGGCATCCCGCCGCTGCAATTCCCTCTGCTGGTCCTGTTGCTCCGCCTCATCGAGAGCCTGTCCCATGCCAACACCCGGCTGTCCTTTGGCTGGCTCGGTGACCGCCTGCTGGTCTCGCCCCGCTTTCACCGCATCCATCACGGCATCCTTGCTGCCGGAGCCAAGAGCTGTAACTACGGCGCCATCCTACCCTGGTGGGACATGGCACTCGGCACCGCCGATTTCGGCCGCGCCTACGCCGGCACTGGTGACCCCGGCGCCCCCGAAGTCATGGCCACCGGCACGTTCATGCAACAGCAGATGGCCGGCCTGCGCCGCATGATCCGCCTCTCCCGCTGGGGCCGCCGCCGCGCCCGCCTAAACGCCTAACGGCGGGCGTTCACTCCCGCTCGAGATCCTCGATATCGGCATCACTGAATCCAAAGTGATGCGCGATTTCGTGGATCAGCACCGTGCGCACCAAGTTGAACAACTCCTCCCCGGTCTCGATCCACTCCAGCAGGATCGGCTCGCGGAATAGCAGGATCATGTCCGGCTCCTGCCGCGTCCCGCCCGCGCCCTTTTCCCCGATCGGCACGCCGCGATACAGCCCGGTGAGGTCCCAGGCGTTCTCGATCCCCAACTCCGCCAGCAACTCGTCGTCCGGCGCTTCCTCCACCAGGATCGCCACCCCGCGCACCTCGCGCCGCAGCTTGGCCGGTATCGCCGTCAGCGCATGTTCGGCCAGTTCCACGATGTCTTCGACGCTCGGCGGCGCGCCGAACCGGGTGATTGCCGTGCTAGGGTCGTTCATCCGCCCATCCCGCCTCAACCGGAGCCCGTAGGCAACCCATGCACACACTCACCGAGCCCGAACGCGACGCCCTGTGGCGCCGATGCCCCGACTGGCGCCCCCTGCCGGACCGCGACGCGATCACCCGCGACCTCAAATTCCCCGATTTCCGTGCCGCCTGGGCCTTCATGACTCGCGTCGCCGCCCTCGCCGACCGCATGGACCATCACCCCGAATGGTCCAACGTCTACAACCGCGTCTCCATCACCCTCACCACGCACAACGCCTCCGGCCTGACCCGGCGCGACGCCGACCTCGCCGCCGCCATCGACCAGGCCGTCACCCCCGAATGACCGACCTCGTCCCGTCCCCCGCCGCCCGGGAACTGACCCGCCTCCTCGACATCATGGCCCGCCTCCGCGCCCCCAACGGCTGCCCCTGGGACCGCGTCCAAACCTTCGCCACCATCGCCCCTTTCACCATTGAGGAAGCCTACGAAGTCGCCGACGCCATCGCCCGCGACGACATGGTCAACCTCCCCGACGAGCTCGGCGACCTCCTGTTCCAAATCGTCTACTACGCCCAGATGGCCGACGAAGCCGGCCTGTTCGACTTCGCCGCCGTCGCCCGCGCCATCTCCGACAAGATGATCCGCCGCCACCCCCACGTGTTCGGAACCGAAGACACCCCCGGCTGGGAAGAGCAGAAGCGCCAGGAACGCGCGACCAAGAACCGCACCGGAACCCTCGCGGACATCCCCGCCGGCCTCCCCGCCCTCACCCGCGCCCTCAAGATTACCAAGCGCGTCGCCCGAATCGGCTTCGACTGGCCCGACGCCGAACTCGTCCTGCAAAAACTCGAGGAGGAGATTGCCGAAGTCCGCGCCGAACTCCCCACCGCCGACCCGGCCCGCCTGGCCGACGAGGTCGGTGATGTCCTCTTCGTCGCCGCCAACCTGGCCCGCAAGCTCGGCCTAGACCCCGAAGCCTGCCTCCGCGGCGCCAACGACAAGTTCAGCCGCCGCTTCACCGCCGTCGAGCAACGCGTCGAAGCCGCCGGCCTAGCCCTCGCCGATGCCGGCCTGTCGCGCCTGGAAGCCGAGTGGCAATCCGTCAAGGCCGCCGAGCGCGAAGCCCCATCCCCCGCCGAAACTCCCATCGCAACCGGAAACCCCGAATGATCGGCGCCATCACCGCCCTTCTCATCTGCCAACTCGCCGGCGAACTCATCTCCCGCGGTCTGCATCTCCCGGTCCCCGGCCCCGTCCTCGGCATGATCATGCTCCTGATCGGCCTGCTGGTCCGTGAGCGCACCCACGACACCGGCGGCCAGGCTCCGGACGCGCTCGAAGGTGTCGCCAACGCCCTGCTCGGCAATCTCGGCCTCCTCTTCGTCCCCGCCGGCGTCGGCGTCGTCCTCTACGGCCCTCTCCTCGCCCGCAACTGGGCCCCCATCGCCGTCGCCGTCCTCGTCGGCACCGTGTTGGCCATCGCCGTCACCGGCCGGCTCGCCCAGGCCATGCTCAAGCGCTTCGGATAAACCCGGCCATGAGCCAGGAACTCGCCGAAATCTGGGTCTATCTCGCCCGCGAACCTCTCGCCGCGCTCACCGCCACCCTCCTCGCCTGGATGGCCGGGCTCAAGCTGCAGCAATGGTCCGGCCGCCACCCCCTGGCCAACCCGGTCCTCATCGCCGTCGCCCTGCTCGCCACCGGGCTCCTGCTCAGCGGCATCGACTACCGCGCCTATTTCGCCGGCGCGCAATTCGTCCACTTCCTTCTCGGCCCCGCCACCGTCGCGCTGGCCCTGCCGCTCTATCAACAATGGCGCGTCGTCCGCCGCTCCTTCGTGGCCGTGATCGTCTCCATCGTCTGCGGCGGCATGTTCTCCGCCGCCTCCGGCGTCGCCCTGGCCATGCTGTTCGGCGCCGCCAGCGACGTCACCGCCTCGCTCGCCCCCAAATCAGTCACCACCCCGGTCGCCATGGGCGTCGCCGAGCGCATCGGCGGCCTGCCCTCCCTCACCGCCGCCGTGGTCATCTGCTCCGGCATTGTCGGCGCCTCCCTCGGCCCCATGGTCCTGACCCTCTGCGGCGTCACCGACTGGCGCGCCCGCGGCCTGGCCATCGGCACCGTCTCCCACGGCATCGGCACCGCCCGCGCCCTCACCGTGAACCCCACCGCCGGCGCCTTCAGCGGCTTGGCCATGGGGCTCAACGCCCTGGCGACCGCGATCCTGCTTCCCTTGCTGTGGCACCTGATCCTGGGCACCTAGCGCCAGGCGAACTCGAAAGCACCCCAATGACTGTCGAAACCGTCTTCATCCCCGCCCTGCTCTGCGACGGGGGCCTCTACGCCGACCTCATCGAACACCTCGGCGACACCGTCTCCGCCCATGTCCTGATGTCGCCCAAGCCCACCCTCGAGGAAAGCGCCGCCGACATCCTCACCCGCGCGCCGGAGAAATTCGTCCTCGTTGGCACCAGCTACGGCGGCAACCTCGCCCTCGAGATCGCCCTCGCCGCCCCCGAGCGCATCCAAGCCCTCTGGCTCATGGGCTGCGACCCCGCGCCCGCGCCCGAAGGCCGCCCCGAACTGGCCAACGCCCTGTCCGTCACGCCCGACGCCGTCATCGACGTCCTCGCCGCCAGCGTCGCCCACCCCGATCACACGGAGGCCGCCGCCGCCTTCAAATCCATGGCCATGGCGGTCGGCAGCGAAGCCGGCGTCCTACAAGCCGGCGCACTCGGCGTGCGCAAGGACGCCGTTCCTCGCCTCGGCACCCTGACGATGCCCACCTTGATCCTCTGGGGCGCCGACGACGCCCTTGTCCCGGTCGCGATCGGCCAGTCCCTCGCCGACGCCCTACCCCACGCTCATTTCCACGTGCTCCCCCAGTGCGGTCACCTCCCGACCCTGGAGCGCCCCGCCGAAACCGCCGACCTCTTCCGGAAATTCCTGAGCGAAGAACTTACCTAATCTGAGCCGAAATGGAGGCGGGTGCCGCAAGCCCGCCTCCACCGATCGACCGGTTCAGCGGATCTCCAACACCTTGTGCGTCTGCACGCTCAACCGCCACTGCGGATGCGCCAGGCACAGGGCCACTGCCAGCCGCATGTTCGCCGCCTGCTCCGGCCCATCCATCGCCTGCAGCGACAGCCGCCGGAACCCGAGCCCCTCCATCGCCGCCAGGTCCAACCCCGCCTGCGGCACTACCAGCTTCAACTCGTCACCCTCCGTCAGCCGCAGCGGCGCCCCCGCCTTCGGGCTGACGCACACCCAATCCACCCCCGCCGGCGCCGGCGCGATCGTCCCGTTCGTCTCCACCGCCACGCTGAACCCGCGCGCCTTCAGCGCTGACACCAACGCTTCGTCCATCTGCAGCAACGGCTCCCCGCCCGTACACACTACGAACGGCTCCCCTCCACCCGGCCAAACCCCCGCCACCGCATCCGCCAGCGCGTCCGCATCCGCGAACCGCCCGCCCAGCGTCCCGTCCATCCCCACGAAATCCGTATCGCAGAACCGACACACGGCCTCCGACCGATCCTCCTCCCGTCCCGACCAAAGATTGCAGCCGCTGAATCGGCAGAACACCGCCGCTCGCCCCGCCTGCGCCCCCTCGCCCTGCAGCGTGTAGAAGATCTCCTTCACCGCGTAGCTCACGCCCCCGCTGCCTCCAGCCCGTCGCCCAGATCGTTAATCGACATATCCGCCCGCCTCCACCAAGGCAGCGCGACCTCGCTCACCGGCAGGAAAGCCGCCGGGTTCCCCGCGAACACCACCGCATTCGTCGGTGTCTCCTCGATCCGGATCTCCGCGCACGCCAACCTGCCACCATCCGCCGCCAGCATCGCCCCGATCTTCGCCATCATGCACACCGCCAGCACCTCCGTCGTCGGGTCCCCTGGCGTCACCATGATCCGCCGGAGCCGCGCCGGCTCCTCCCGCGCAAACCACCGCAGCAACGGATCGCTGGCCGACAATTGCAGCGCATGGTCCACATGCCCGTCGATCCACCGGTGCCACGTCGCCTTCGCCCGCTCGAACGGCTCCACCATGTTGGCCCCGCCATCCAGCCGACCCGGCCCCGGCCCGGCCGCCCGCAGCGTCACCTGCACCACCTCGTTATGCCCATGCGGCACCGCGCACTTCTCCGATAGCCCGGCGATCAACCGATGCCCCATCGCGAACCGACGGCTGAATACCAAGCTAAACATGCCCGCACCTAACGCGCCCAGCCCTTATGAAGTTGACTTCGTTCGCCAAGAAGTTCCCCTTCTGTTCATGCCCGTTCAACCCGACGCGCCCCTTCTCGATCTGGACGACGCCGCGTACCAGCACGCGCTGGCCGTCTTGCTCGACGTCGGCGTCTCGATCGCCCGGGACCTGAAAGCGCCGGACGAAAAGAACACCGCCATCGCCCGCGGCGCCGCCTTCGAGGGCGTCGTCCGCGCCGTCCGCCGCTCGATCGTACTCTCGCGCCACATCCGCGACGCCGTCCCCGCCGCTGCCCAGCGGGAAGCCAACCGCGCCCAGGCCCGGCGACACATCCTTCGCAGTGTCGAGGACGCCATCAACGACAACGTTACACGCCTCGCCGACGCCGCGCCCCTCCGCGCCGAACTCCTTGAGCGCATCGACGCGCCGGAATTCGCCGAAGACCTCGCCAACCGCTCCCCCGACATCCTCGTCGCCGAGATCTGCCGCGACCTCGGCCTAGCCACCCTCCCCGGCATGCGCCCCGACCTGCGCCGCACCCCGGACGACATCGCCATCCTCGCCGCCCAGGCCGCCGCCCCCTCCGGCTCCGGCCTGCCGCAATGGATCGGCGCCGCCGACCCCAAGCCCGCCTCAACGACGCCGCCACTCACCCCTGCGACGAGCGCCGCCACCTATGAGAAGCGAAGTCCGCCCGTAGGGTGGGTGCAACCCACCACGACGAGCGGCATCCAACCAGCGCGCTAGTGCCCCCCACCCCCCGCCGCAAACGCCGCCTTCTGCTCCGGCGTCGCCTCACGCTGATTCAACGCCTGCCACTCTTTATACGGCATCCCATACACGATCTCCCGCGCCTCCGGGTCCGTGAGCGCGATCCCCTGCGCCTCCGCTCCCTCGCGATACCACCGCGACAGGCAGTTCCGGCAGAACCCGGCCAGGTTCATCATGTCGATGTTCTGCACGTCGCTGCGCTCGCGCAGATGCTCCACCAACCGGCGATACGCCGCTGCCTCCAACCCGATCCGCGTCTTCTCGTCCAACTCGGTCATGCCAAATCTCCCTAGCCGCCCAATTTGGCCACCGCCGCCCCTGGATCAACCAGCCAACCCCCGACATAGTGCCGCGCATGGAATGGACGGACCAAAGAGCCCGCGTCGCCCTCCGGGGCATCTTCGACGCCGGGGTCGCCAGCGCCGACCCGCGCCTCGTCCTCGCCCGATATCTCCCGGAGCGCCCAAAGGGCCGCACGATCGTCGTCGGCGCCGGTAAGTCCGCCGCCCTCATGGCCGCCGCCGTCGAAGCCGAATGGCCCGAAGTCACCGGAATCGTTGTTACCCGCTACGAGCACTCGACTCCCACCCGCTCTATAGAAGTGATCGAGTCCTCCCACCCCGTCCCCGACGCAAACAGCGAGCGCGGCGCCATCCGCCTCCTCGAAGCCGTCCAGGGCCTCACCGCCGACGACCTCGTCCTCGTCCTCATGTCCGGCGGCGCCTCCGCCCTGATCGAGCGCCCCGCCGACGGCCTCACCCTGGACGACCTCAAGGCCGTCAACCGCGCCCTGCTCGCCTCCGGCGCCCCCATCGACGAGATGAACGCGGTCAGAAAGCACCTCAGCGCCATCAAGGGCGGCCGCCTCGCCGCCGCCGCCGCTCCCGCCCGCGTGGTAACTCTCGCCATCAGCGACGTCCCCGGCGACGACCCGGCCACCATCGGCTCCGGCCCCCCCCCCCCCCCCCCCCCCCCCCGGGCCCGAGGCCCCCCCCCCCCCCCCCCCACCGGGCCCCCCACCCCCCCCCCCCCCGCCCCC
>JBPBQE010000226.1:0-8634 GCA_050954595.1 Janthinobacterium lividum
ACCGCCACCGGCCGCCGCTTCGTCGACGCCCCCGTCTCCGGCGGCATCCCCGGCGCCACCGCCGGCACCCTCACCATCATGGCCGCCGCCCCCGCCGACACCATGGCCGCCGCCAAGCCCATCCTCGACGCCCTCGGCGACAAGCTCTTTCACGTCGGCGACACCCCCGGCCAGGGCGCCGCCGTCAAAACCGTCAACCAGCTCCTCGCCGGCGTCCACATCGCCGTCACCGCCGAAGCCTTCGCCTTCGCCCAGAAAGCCGGCGTCGACCGCGAGATCCTGCTGCAGATCATGTCCGGCTCGGCCGCCTCCTCCTGGATGCTCCGCGACCGCGGCCCCCGCATGCTCCAGGCCGACCCGCCCACCGCCAGCGCCGTCGACATCTTCGTCAAGGATCTCGGCCTAGTGCTCGACGCCGGCCGCGACGCCAAGGCCGCCCTCCCGCTCGCCGCCATTGCCCACCAGCTCTTCCTCTCCGCCGCCGGCCGCGGCGACGGCACCGCCGACGACAGCCAAGTCATCCGCAGCTACCAAGCCCTCAACGGCACATGAATCTGGAATCATCCCTCACCGCCGCCGGCCTCGAGCCCACCGCGGCGGCGCGGCACCCCCTGGTTCATCGCCTCGAGGCGCTCATCGGCAAGCTGGTCGGCGCGGTCGCCGCCGTCGCCCTCCTGCTCGAGGTCGGCCTGCTCCTGGCCGGCGTCATCTTCCGCTTCGGCCTCGACCGCCCTCTCATCTGGTGCGACGAGCTCGCCTCCACCGTCTTTCTCTGGCTCGCCATGCTGGGCGCCGTGCTCGCCCTGCACGCCGGCGCCCACATGCGCCTGTCCACGATCGCCAGCCGGCTGCCGCCCCACCTCCGCGGCCCCGCCGCCGCCCTGGCCGCCCTCGCCCCCCTCATCCTCCTGCTGATCCTGATCCGCCCCGCCCTCGACTACATGGACGACCAGTCCTTTATCGAGACCCCCGCCCTCGGCTGGCCCGACAGCATCCGCACCGCCGCCGTCCCGGTCGGCTTCGCCCTCATGATCCTCCTCTCGGTCCTGCACCTGCTGCAGTTCCGCCTGCGCGACATCCTCCCCGTCGCCGCGATCCTCGGTGTCCTCGCCGCCGCCCTCTGGCTCGGTCACCCCCTGCTGGGCGCGCTCGGCAACTGGAACCTCGTCCTCTTCTTCGTGATCCTGCTCGGCGCCGGCGTTCTGGCCGGCATCCCCATCGCCTTCGCCTTCGCCCTCGCCACCGCCGCCTACCTCCTGTGCACCACCAACACTCCGCTGCAGGTCATGCCGGGCCGCATGGACGAGGGCATGTCCTCCCTCATCCTCCTGGCCGTCCCCCTCTTCGTCCTCCTGGGCGGCCTGATCGAGATGACCAACATGGCCCGCGTCATGGTCGCCTTCCTCGCCGCCCTCATCGGCCATGTCCGCGGCGGCCTCCAATTCGTCCTCCTCGGCGCCATGATCCTCGTCTCCGGCATCTCCGGCTCCAAGACCGCCGACATGGCCGCCGTCGCCCCCGTGCTGATCCCCGAGATGAAGAAGCGCGGTCTGGACGAAGGCGAGATGGTCGCCCTCCTCGCCGCCACCGGCGCCATGGCCGAAACCATCCCGCCCAGCCTCGTCCTCATCGCCATCGGCTCCGTCACCGGCGTCTCCATTGCCGCCCTCTTCACCGGCGGCCTGCTCCCCGGCATCGTGCTCGCGGTCGGCCTGGCCATCCTCGCCCGCCGCCGCGCCGGCGCCGAGAACCTGGTGGGCGTGACCCGGGCGCCGATGCGCACGATCCTGCGCACCTTCGTGATTGCCCTGCCCGCTCTGCTGCTGCCGCTGCTGATCCGCACCGCCGTCATCGAAGGCGTCGCCACCGCCACCGAAGTCTCCACCATCGGCATCGTCTACATCGTCGCCTGCGGCATCTTCATCTACCGCAGCTTCCCGCTCCGTCGCCTCTACCCCCTGCTCGTCGACGCCGCCACGCTCTCCGGCGCCGTCCTCTTCATCATCGGCGCCGCCAACGGCATGGCCTGGGCACTGACCCAATCCGGCTTCTCGCGCGCCCTCACGCTCGCCATGGCCAACATCCCCGGGGGGCCCCTCGGCTTTCTCGGCATCTCGATCCTCGCCTTCATCGTCCTCGGCAGCGTCCTCGAGGGCATCCCCGCCATGGTCCTCTTCGGCCCCTTGCTCTTCCCCGTCGCCCGCGCCGCCGGCATCCACGAAGTCCACTATGCCATGGTGATCATCCTCGCGATGGGAATCGGCCTGTTTGCACCCCCCTTCGGCCTCGGCTACTACGCCGCCTGCACCATCGGGCGCGTGAATCCCGACGCCGCCCTCTTGCGAATCTGGCCCTACCTAGGCGTTCTTGTTCTGGGCCTGCTCGTCGTCGCCGCAGTCCCCTGGATCTCCATCGGCTTCCTGCCGAACTGACCCGAGTTGACAAGGAATAGGTCGATGCTGCTGAAAACCACCGCCGCGATCCTGCTGGCCACCGTCGCCGCCCCCCTCACGGCAACCCACGCCCAGCCCTCCGTCCCCGGCAGCGGCGTCATCGCCACCACCCCCTGGACCCGCGCCACCACGACCGGCACCGCCGCCGTCTACGTCACCCTGAAAAGCCCGGTCCAGGACAAGCTGATCGCCGTCACCACCCCCGGCACCCCCGGTGTCAAAGCCGAGATCGACCTGATGGTCGTCGACGGCGGCACCACGGTCGCCCGCCCCCTCCCCGCCGGCCTGGTCCTTCCCCCCGGCCAGCCCGTCGCCCTGCAGCCCGGCGGCTACCTCATCAGCCTCACCGGCCTCACCAAACCCCTCCAACTCAACGACACCTTTCCCCTCCGCCTGACCTTCGCCATCTCCCAACCCATCGACCTCACCGCCCGCGTCGCTGCGGTCGGCCCCAGCAATCCCCCCGCCGCCAACTAATTCACAACTAGTCCCCAGCTAATCCAAGGACTCCACGATCAAGCCCCTCCGCTCCCACCAGGCCCAACTCACCGGCATCGTCACCGCCATCGCCGCCGGTGAAACCGACCTCCGGGACATCCTCGCCGCCGTCACCCCCGGCGGCGGCAAATCCCTCCTCCCCGTCATCGCCGCCGCCCGCCTGGTCGCCGCCGGCCTCATCGACCGCATCGTCTGGGTCGTCCCCCGCGACACTCTCCGCCTCCAGGCCGAGGAAGCCTTCGCCGACCCGGCCTGGCGCACCGCCCTCGATCACGCCCTTTCCGTCCGCGCCGCCGACAACACCCCAGACCCCTCCCGCGGCCTGTCCGGCTACATCACCACCTACCAGGCCATCGCCGCCGCCCCCGACCTCCACCTTTCCGAGTTCCGCCGCCACCGCACCCTGCTGGTGGTCGACGAGGTCCACCATCTCCCCTCCCTCGCCGAGATCGATCCGGCCGCCACCAAGGACGAAGACCCCGCCTCCGCCTGGTCCGTCGCCATCCTCCCGCTGCTGGAAACCGCCCGCTACCGCCTCCTCCTCTCCGGCACCCTCGAGCGCGCCGACGGCAAGGGCATCCTCTGGCTCCCCTACCGCACCGGCCCCCGCGCCCGCACCAAGGAGGTCGCGCTCGACGCCCCCGGCTGGGCCGTCATCGGCTACTCCCGCCGCCAGGCCCTGGCCGAACGCGCCGTCCTCCCCGTCACCTTCGGCGCCCTCGACGGCCAGGCCAGCTGGCGCGACGAGGAAGGCCGCGAAGTCGGCCCCCACCGCCTCGCCCACCATCATCCCGAGGAGACCACCCGCCCCGCCCTCTTCACCGCGCTGCGCACCGGCTTCGCCGACGCCCTCCTCCGCGAAGCCTTTCTCTCGGTCCGCGACCTCCGCGCCCGCCGCCGCGAAACCGGTAAAACCCGCGGCCTCGGCAAACTCCTCGTCGTCGCCCCCGACCAGGTCACCGCCAAGCGCTACCTAGCCCAGATCGCCACCTGGCTCCCCGCCAGCCAAGCCGACTCCATCGCCAAGCTCGCCACCTCCGACACCCCCCGCGCCCACGAGATCCTCGCCGCCTTCCGCCTCCGCCCCGAACCCTCGATCCTGGTCACCGTCGCCATGGCCTATGAAGGCCTCGACGCCCCCGAAGTCGCGGTCGTCGCCGCCCTCACCCACATCCGCTCCCGCCCCTGGCTCGAGCAGATGGTCGCCCGCGCCACCCGAGTGGACCCCCACGCCGGCTCCTACGCCACCCAGCGCGCCCTGGTCTTCCACCCCGACGATCCCCTCTTCGCCCAGTTCCGCCGCCGCATGGAAACCGAACAAGGCACCCTCGCCCGCCCTCCGAAACCCTCCAAGCAGCGCACCCTCCCCGACTGGCTCCTGGACCGCGCCCCCGCCGAAAAGGAAGGCATCACCCCCCTCGAATCCAACGCCCTGGCCCTCCGCTTCGAAACCCTCCGACCCGGCCCCGACCTCGCCATGCGCCGCCCCGAGCACGAGGAGGCCCAAAGCGAACTCCTGGAAGTGCCCAGCACCGTCGAACGCCGCCTCCGTGCCCGCCTCGGCGAAATGGTCGCCGCCCAGGCCGTCGAGGACGAAGCCGGCCGCACCGGCCTCAAATCCGCAGTCGCCGGCGCCGGGCTCTATCACCGCTACAACGCCGTCCTGAAACGCGTCACCGGCAACAAGAGCCGTGCCGAGATGACCCTCGCCGAACTGGAAGCCGCCATCGGCTGGCTGGAACGCAACCGCCTCGAAACCCAGCTCAACCTCCTGGAAGACGACCCCCGCTACACCTGGACCGCCCGCAAGCGCGCCGCCTGGAAACCCCCCACCGGCCGCGTCCCTACGACCTGACCCTCCCCCCTCTAGACCCGGCGCTCCCACAAGCCGATCCTCCGGCCATGACCGATACCCCGAATCCTCACGGCGAACCCTGGCAATGGCCGGAACCCACCTGGCGTAACATCGTCGGCCGCGCCCGCGCCGGCCGCAGCCTCGCCCCCGCCGCCTGGCCGAATGGCGCCACCTGCGCCGTCGCCATCTCCTTCGACGCCGATCACGAGACCATCCCGCTGCGCGACTCCGACGAAAGCCCCATGCGCATCAGCCAGGGCCAATACGGCAACCGCCGCGCCATGCCCCGCATCCTGAAGCTGCTCGAGCGCGAGTCCATCCCCGCCAGCTTCTTCTACCCCGCCGTCTCCGCCCTGCTGCACCCCGATGAAGTCCGCCGGGTCGCCGCCGCCGGCCACGAGATTGGCATCCACTCCTGGATCCACGAAGCCAACACCAAGCTCCCCCCCGGCGCCGAGCGCGACCTCACCTTCCGCGCCGCCGACACCCTCGAACGCCTCACCGGCACCCGCCCCGTCGGCATGCGCACCGCCAGCTGGGACTTCTCCGTCGACACCCTCGACATCATTCGCGAGCTGGGCCTGCTCTACGACAGCTCCCTCATGGCCGACGACGACGCCTACGAGCTCGAGGCCGACGGCAAGCCCACCGGCATCGTCGAACTGCCCCCCGAATGGATCCGCGACGACGCCGTCTACTGGAACTTCGTCCGCTTCAGCGGCCTCCGCCCCTACACGCCCCCCAGCTCGGTGCTGGAGATCTTCAAATCCGAGTTCGACGGCGCCTACGCCGAAGGCGGCATGTTCCTCCTCACCCTGCACCCGCACATCTCCGGCCATCGCTCCCGCCTCCCCGTGCTCGAGCAACTGATCGCCCACATGAAGGCCACCGGCCCCTGCTGGTTCGCTACCCACGCCGACATTGCCCGCTACTGCAAGGAGAACGCCGCATGAGCGCAGCGCGGGGCGGGCTCAACTCTGCCCGCCAGGCCATCACCGCCGCCGGCATCGGCAACGTCCTCGAATATTACGATTTCGGCATCTACGGCTTCCTCGCCGCCACGATCGGCCGCAAGTTCTTCCCCGGCACCGACCCCACCGCCTCCCTGCTGGCCACCTTCGCCGCCTTCGGCATCGCCTTCCTCGCCCGCCCCCTCGGCGCGATCGTGCTCGGCCGTATGGGCGACGTCCGCGGCCGTAAATCCACCCTCGTGCTCACGGTCGTCCTCATGGCGATCGGCACCGCCGGCATCGGCCTCATCCCCGATCACGCCGTCATCGGCGTCGCCGCCCCGATCCTGCTGGTCCTCTGCCGTCTGCTCCAGGGTCTCTCCGCCGGCGGCGAATGGGGCAATGCCACCGCCTTCATCGTCGAATGGTCCCCCGAAGGCCGCCGCGGCTTCTTCGGCAGCTTCAGCCAGGCTTCGGTCGTCGGCGGCCTCCTGCTCAGCTCCGCCGTCGCCGCCCTGCTCAACAGCGCCTTCACCGCCGACCAGATCGACGCGTGGGCTTGGCGCATCCCCTTCCTGCTCGGCATCCTGCTGCTGCCGGTCGGCCTCTGGCTCCGCCGCGGCATTGGCGAAACCCCGCGCTTCGAAGCCGAACAACATGGCGAAAGCTCCGGCCTGGCCGATCTCGGCTCCCCCGTCGGCCTCATGGCCCGCGCCTTCGGCTTCACGATCCTCTGGACCGTGTCGTACTACATCATGCTGACCTACCTGCCGACCTTTACCCAGCGCTACGCCGGGCTCTCGGCCACCGAATCGCTCTGGTCCAACACGATCGGCCTCGTCGTCCTGGTCCTCGTCATCCCCCTCATGGGCGCCCTCTCCGACCGGGTCGGCCGCAAGCCGCTGCTGCTGTTCTGCTGCATCGCCTTTGTCTTGTTCTCCTACCCCGGCTTCCGCCTTATGACCGCCTCTCCCGGCATCTGGACCATTCTGCCGATCCAGATCGCCTTCGACCTCGTCATCGCCACCTTCGCCGGCACCGGCCCGGCCGCCATCGTCGAACTCTTCCCCACCCGCTCGCGCACCACGCTGATGTCGATCGGCTACAGCCTCGCCGTCGCGGTCTTCGGCGGCTTCGCCCCCTTCATCGCCACCTGGCTGATCGGTGCCACCGGCACCCCTCTGGCGCCCACCTTCTATCTGATCGCCGCCGGCCTGGTCTCCGCCCTGACCATCGCCCCTTTCCGCGAAACCGCCTTTGAACGCCTCCGTTGAACCACGCGTCTCAGACACTCCCCGGAACACATCGCCCATGCACCTGCTTCACGTCGAAAGCTCGCCCCGCGGCCCCCGCTCCGCTTCCCGCGAGATCGCCCTGGCCTTTGTGAACGAATGGTCCGCCCACCACCCCGGCGCCACCGTCGACACGCTCGACGTCTGGGAAACCGACCTCCCCCCCTTCGACGGTGAAGCCATCGACGCCAAATACGCTGGCCTCACCGGCCAACCTCTCACGCCCCACCAGCAGGAAGCCTGGGACGGCATCCGCACCCTCGCCGAACGCTTTCACCAAGCCGACATCATCGTCTTCGGCGTCCCCATGTGGAATTTCGGCATCCCCTACCGCCTGAAGCACCTCATCGACGCCATCTCGCAAAAGGACGTCCTCTTCACCTTCGACGATCGCGGCCTCCTCGGCCTGCTCGGCGGCCGCAAGGTCGTCACCGTGGCCACCCGCGGCGTCGCCCTCGGTGACGGCTTCCCGCGCGAGGATTTCGACTTCCAGACCGCCTACATGGACGCCTGGTGCCGCATGGTCGGCATCACCGACATCTCCCGCATCGAAGCCGAAAAGACCCTCTACGGCCCCGAACAGGACACCGCCTCCCGCGCCGCGGCCTGCGACGCCGCCAAAGCCCTCGCCGCCACCATCTGATCCGCCCGGAGCGCTTCGCATGATCAGCACCATCGCCGACCTCGAATCCATCTACGGCGACCTCGGTGCAGTTGGCGAGGGCTCCACCGCCAAGGTCGCCGACCACATCACCCCGCACTACCGCCAATACCTGGAAGCCGCGCCCTTCGCCGCCCTGGCCACCATCGGCCCCGAAGGCCTCGACTGCTCCCCCCGCGGTGACAAGCCCGGCTTCATCCGCATCCACGACGACCGCACCCTGATGCTGCCCGACCGCCGCGGCAACAACCGCATCGACAGCCTCCGCAACGTCGTCCGCGACCCCCGTGTCGCCCTGATGGCCCTCATCCCCGGCATCGGCAACGCCATGCGCATCAACGGCCGCGCCCACCTCACCGCCGACCCGGCCCTCATGGAAACCTTCGCCATCGACGGCAAATCCCCCCGGACCGTCATGGTGATCCAGGTC
This sequence comes from Janthinobacterium lividum, assembly GCA_050954595.1. GTDB lineage: Bacteria > Pseudomonadota > Alphaproteobacteria > Acetobacterales > Acetobacteraceae > JAVVHH01. The sequence goes on from JBPBQE010000226.1 coordinate 8,140, forward strand.
CAGGAAATCTACTTCCAGTGCGCCCGCGCCCTCATCCGCTCCGGCCTCTGGCGCGACGATGCCCGCATCGACCCCCGCTCCCTCCCCACCCCCGGCGCCATCCTCGCCGAGATGTCGAGCGGCCGTGTCGGCGGCCCCGACTACGACGCCACCTGGGCCAGCCGCGCCGAACAGACCATGTGGTAGCCTCCCGCATGCCCCTGATCGTCCACTCCGATGCCCCTTTCAACGCCGAGCCCCCGCTCGCCACGCTGCGCGCCCACTTCCTCACCCCGCAACCCGACTTCTACGTCCGCAGCCACGGCAACATCCCCGCCCTTGACCCGGCCACCTACCGCCTGACCTTAGCCGGCCAGGTCGCCACCCCACTGGACCTCTCCCTCCACGACCTGAAGTCCCGCTTCCCGCACCACACCGTCACGGCCACCATGCAATGCGCCGGCAACCGCCGCGCCGACATGCAGCAGGTCCGCCCCACCACCGGCGACCCCTGGT
>JBPBQE010000115.1:0-8577 GCA_050954595.1 Janthinobacterium lividum
GCGGATCTTCACGGAAGACCGCGAGATCGTGGAGATGGAGCAGGCGGCGCATGATGCGCAGGGAATGGACCTCAATCAGGAGGTATTCCCGTTGATCCGCAACCTTCGCGAGCTGCTGATCGAGCGGGGGACGGTCGAGGATATCGACGTTAGGCCGGGCTCGGCACCGATCTTGCGGGCGTGCGGTGCCGGCGGGTGCGGATCGCCGATGGCCGCGGCGGCAGAGTAAGGGACGATGGTCGCCCGATCAGAATAAGAAGCGTTGCACGTCGGGGCGGTTGGCGTGGGCGGGCAGGGATGCTAAGGCCCGCGTGATTGGCGGACGCGACTTTCATTACGTTGGGCCGCCCCCGGGATCACCGTCATTGGGCGGTCGCTGCGAAGGAATACAGGACAGATGGCAAAGAACAACGTCGGCCGCGTGACACAGGTGTTGGGTGCCATCGTGGACGTGCAGTTCGAGGGCGAGCTGCCGTTCATCCAGAACGCGCTGATCGCCAAGAACAGCGGCAACGACTTGGTGTTGGAAGTCTCGCTTGAGCTTGGCGAGCGCACCGTGCGCTGCATCGCCATGGACAGCACCGACGGCATGGTCCGCGGGTCCGAAGTGGTCGACACTGGCGCGCCGATCACGGTGCCGGTCGGGCCGGAGACGCTCGGCCGCATCCTGAACGTGATCGGTGAGCCGATCGACGAGCGTGGCCCGGTGAACGCCAAGATGCGCTACCCGATCCATCGTCCGGCGCCGTCCTTCGAAGACCAGGCGACGTCGTCCGAGATCCTCGTCACCGGCATCAAGGTGATCGACCTGCTGGCGCCTTATCTCAAGGGCGGCAAGATCGGGTTGTTCGGCGGCGCTGGCGTCGGCAAGACGGTGCTGATCCAGGAGCTGATCAACAACATCGCCAAGGGGCATGGCGGCGTGTCGGTGTTCGCCGGCGTGGGCGAGCGGACGCGTGAGGGCAACGACCTGTACCACGAGATGGTCGATGCAGGCGTCATCAAGCTGGGCGAGGGTAATACCGAGGGCTCCAAGGTGGCGCTGGTGTATGGCCAGATGAACGAGCCGCCGGGCGCCCGTGCCCGCGTGGCGCTGTCCGGCCTGTCGCTGGCGGAATACTTCCGCGACGAGGAAGGCCAGGACGTGTTGTTCTTCGTGGACAACATCTTCCGCTTCACGCAGGCGGGCGCGGAAGTGTCGGCGCTGCTGGGCCGCATCCCGTCGGCGGTGGGCTATCAGCCGACGCTGGCGACCGACATGGGCGCGCTGCAGGAGCGGATCACCTCCACCAAGAAGGGCTCCATCACCTCCGTGCAGGCCATCTACGTGCCGGCGGACGACTTGACCGACCCGGCGCCGGCAACGTCGTTCGCGCACTTGGACGCCACCACGACGCTGAACCGCGCCATCTCCGAGAAGGGCATCTATCCGGCGGTGGACCCGTTGGACAGCACCAGCCGTGCGCTCGAGCCGCGGATCGTGGGCGACGAGCATTATGCGGTGGCGCGCGAAGTGCAGCGCGTGCTGCAGACCTACAAGAGCCTGCAGGACATCATCGCCATTCTCGGCATGGACGAGCTGTCGGAAGACGACAAGCTGGTCGTGTCGCGGGCCCGGCGAATCGAGAAGTTCCTGAGCCAGCCGTTCCACGTCGCCGAAGTGTTCACCGGCACGCCGGGCATCTTCGTGCCGGTAACCGACACGGTGCGGTCGTTCAAGGCGATCATCGACGGCAAGTACGATCACCTGCCGGAGGCGGCGTTCTACATGGTCGGCACGATCGACGACGCGGTGAAGAAGGCCGAGACGCTGAAAGTGGCGGCGTAAGCATGCCGACGCTGCTCGAGATCGTCGCGCCCGACCGGTTGCTGCTGTCGCAGCCGGTCGACATGGCGGTGATCCCGGCCGCCGAGGGCGAGATCGGCGTGATGCCCGGGCACACGCCGATGATCGTGCTGCTGCGCGGCGGCACCATCACGTTGCACGAGGGCGGCAAGCCGACGGCGCAGCTCTACGTGAGCGGTGGGTTCTGCGAGATCACGCCGGAGCGCTGCACCGTGCTGGCCGACGAGGCGACGCCGGTGGCGGAAGTCTCGAAGGGCAAGGCGGAAGAGCGGTTGAAGCAGGCCGAGGCGGATTACGCAGCGGCGGACAAGATGAACGTCACGGCGTTGGACGGCATCCAGGCGCGGATGCAGTCGGCGCGGGCGATGATCTCGGCAGCCGGCGCACCTTAAAGTTAGTTTACGCGTCACGCTTAAGTGTGACGTTCATGCATTCAACGCCGCGACTGTGACCTCCGGGTCATAGGCGCGGCGTTTTGCTGTCTGTAAGAAATTAGTCATGAAACATTGGTCGATGAACGACGTGGCCTGGGACAGCTTTGATGCATCCCGGGTCGATCCCGCGGTCGTGCCGCTCGTCAAGGCGGCGGCCATGGTCGAGAAGAACGGGCTGGACTACGCGATCTATCTCAAGCGGGTGTTCAAGGACGATCCCGACTTCAAGATGGCGACCGATAACTGGGCGATCGAGGAAGTGCAGCACGGTGACGCACTGGGCAAGTGGTCGATGCTGGCGGACCCGAGCTGGAACTTCGATCAGTCGTTCCAGCGGTATCGGGACGGCTACAAGATCCCGCTGGATGTGGATTTCAGCGTGCGCGGGTCGCTGACGGGCGAGCTGATCGCGCGCTGCATGGTGGAGACCGGGACCAGCAGCTACTACACGGCGCTGGCGGATTCGACGACCGAGCCGGTGCTGAAGCAGATCTGCAAGCTGATCGGGGCGGACGAGTATCGTCACTTCAAGCTGTTCTACGACCACATGCGGCGCTACCTCGGGCGGGAGAAGCTGGGGATGCTGGCGCGGTTGAAGATCGCAGGCGGGCGGATCACCGAGAGCGAGGATGACGAGCTGGCGTTCGCGTATCATTGCGGGAACGAGCCGGAGGGCGCGGTTTACGACCATAAGCGCTGCATCGCGGGCTACATGGGCCGGGCGATGGGGTTCTATCAGTGGAAGCACATCGAGCGTAGTACCGGGATGGTGCTGAAGACGGTGGGGCTGCCGCCGCGGGGTCGGTTGGGCGACGGGGCGGCGAAGCTGGCTTGGACGCTGCTGCAGCGGCGGAAGCGGACCTTCGACAAGCTGTTGGCGGCGGCTTAGGCGGTTGCGGGTCGGCACCTGATGGTGGGTTTCACCCACCCTAGGGGGTCGGTGAGGGGCGCTTCTCCAGGACCTGCATGAAGCGGCGGGCCAGGGCGCCGTAAAGGGGACGACGGCAGATCAGGCGGGAGACGCCGTAGGCGAGCAGGGAGGTGGCCATCAGCGGGATGGTCATCTTCTGGTTCTCGGTCATCTCCAGGACGATGACGGCGGCGGTGATGGGGGCTTGGACCACGCCGGAGAAGTAGCCGACCATGCCGAGCAGCACGATCGCGCCGGTGGGGCCGGGGAGCCAGGCGGTGAGCGATTGGCCGAGGCCGGCGCCGACGGCGAGCGAGGGGGCGAAGATGCCGCCGGGGATGCCGCTGAGATAGGAGATGGTGGTGGCGGCGAGCTTGGCCAGGAAGAAGGCCGACGGTAGGTCGTCGCGGCCTTCGACCATAGAGCGAGCCTGTTCGTAGCCGGTGCCGTAGGTGGCACCGTGGGTCCACAAGCCGATGATCGCGAGAGCGAGGCCGCAGCAGGCGGCGAAGGTGAGGGGCTTGCGGGCGAACAGCCAGCCCATCATGCCGGTTCGGCCATTGGCGAAGCGGACCAGGCATTCGCTGAAGCCGCCGCCGAGGCCGCCGCCGAGGATGCCGCAGACGAGAACGGCGAGCCAGGCGGAGCCGAGGTCGAACTGGGCGCCGGTGCTGCCGAAATAAGCGTAGTTGCCGACCAGCGAGAGCGTGGCGATGCCGGAGATGATGACGGCGGTGAGCACGGTGCCGCTGGTGCGGGCCTCGAAGGAGTGGCTTAGCTCCTCGATGGCGAAGACCACGCCGGCCAAGGGAGTGTTGAAGGCGGCCGAGACGCCGGCGGCGCCGCCGGCCAGGACCAGGGCGCGCTGAGCTTCGGCGCGGGGCAGTCGGAGCCAGGTGCCGAGGGCCTGCATGATGGAGGCGCTGACCTGGACGGTGGGGCCTTCGCGGCCGATGGAGGCGCCGCTGGCGAGGCCGAGCAGGGTGAGGACCACTTTGCCGGCGGCGATGCGGAGGGAGAGGATGCGGGAGACGATCGCCGGGTCGTGCAGGTGCATGGAGGCGATGACTTGCGGGATGCCGCTGCCCTGGGCGCCGGGGAAGACGCGCTGGGTGAGCCAGACGGAGAGCACGAGGCCGGCGGGGCAGAGGATGAGCGCGAGCCAGGGGCTGGGGCCGGTCATGGCGTGAAAGGCGGCGGTGGCCCAGTCGGCGGCCTGGGCAAAGGCGATGGCGGCGAGGCTGACGATAACGGCGCCGCCCCAGATGGCGATACGGCGGCGCCACAGGCGCGGCGAGGTGAGCGGGCCGCGGCGGAGCCGCTTCAGGGTGCGTGGCGAGGGGCGCAGGGTCATACGGGAACCGGTTGGGCGATGGGCCGGGTTTCGGGAAGGGCGGTGACGGCGAGCAGCACGGCACCGAGGCCCGCGGCGGCGAGCGCCCAGAGGGCGACCGAGTTACCGTAGACGTCGGCGAGGTGGCCGGCCAGGGTGGTGCTGATCGTGGCGCCGAACCCGGCGGCCAGGCCGAACATGCCCATGCAGAGGGTGAAGCGTTCGGTGCCGCGGGTGAGGTCGGCGGCCATCAGCGGGAGCAGGACGCCGAAGCCGGCGGCGCTGATGCCGTCGAGGATCTGGATGAGGGGCAGAAAGGCGCCGCCACCGAACAGGGCGAGCAGCGCGCCGCGGAGGGGCACGGCGAGGAAGGTCAGCGCGATGACGGGGCGGCGGCCCCAGTGATCGGCGAGCCGGCCGACATGGGGCGAGGCGTAGGCGACCAGGAGTTGCGGCAGGACGATGCAGGCGGCGATGACCAGGCTGGCCTGCTTGCCGAGCGACTTGGTTACCTCGCCGGCGACGAGGGGTAGCATGGCGGCGTTGCCGAGGAAGAACAGGACCACGATGGCGGCGAAGGTGAGGATGCGCCAGCCGAGCAGGAGGCGGACGGCGTCGCGCCAGGTGTCGCCGCCGGTGTCGTCGGGAGTAGGGAGCGTGGCGTCGCGCTGCGGGATCCAATACAGGGCGGCGATGCCGGGGAGCATGAGGGCGGCGGTGAGGTAGAAGACCGCGACTTCGGAGACGTAGGAGCCGACGGCGCCCATGACCGCGGCGGCGATGCCGTTGCCGAGCGCGGCGAAGCGGGAGTTGCGCCCGACGCGCTCACCCAGCGCGGCGCGGCCGACCAGGGCGAGGCTCATGGCGGCGATGGCGGCGGGGAGCATGGCGCTGGCGAAGCCGTGCAGCACCTCGGCGGCCAGGACGGGGAGCCAGTCGGGCCAGATCGCGAGCATGGCGGCGCTGAAGCAGATGGCGATGCAGGCGGCCCCTGCGGCGAGGCGCTTGTTGTGCAGCCAGTCAACCAGGGCGCCGCCGGGGAGTTGGCTGATCATGCCGGCGATCGTGCCGACGCTGAGCGCGGTGCCGATCTGGCCTTGGGTCCAGGCTTCGGAACTCAGGTAGACGGCGATAAAGGGGCCGAAGCCGGTCTGGACGTTGGCGACGAAGAAATTGTGCCAATCCAGACCGTATTGACCGGGGCCCTTGGTCATTTACCCAGGGCGGGAACGCCGGCGGGCTGCGGCGGGGCGGCCATGGTGACGGGCGGGGCGTCGGGGCGCGGGGCCGGCTTGAAGTCGGGGGTTTCCCGGATCTGGTCGGCGGTCATGTCGAGGCGGATCTGGTGGTGCTCGTTGGCCGGCAGGAAATGCAGGGCGCGCCAGGCGACGGCGATGCGGCGGTTGCCGATGCCCATGTAGCCGCCGAAATCGATGAGCGCGGCGCGGGGGACGCCCTGGTCGTCGACGAGGACATCGACGATGCGGCCGACTTCGTTGCCATCGGGGTCGCGAACGCTACGGCCGAGGATGCGGGTGGCTTCGCCCTTGTAGATGATTTCCTGGTTGGCCAGTGGGGGAGCAGGGACGGGGGGTGCCGGGTCGTCGGCGCGGGCTTGGCTGGAGCCGAGCAGCAGAAAGATGACGGCTAGAAGGTGTCGCGGCGACATCGGTGAAGCCTGGCTCGTTGGAATGCGATGGGCAAGGTTGCTGCTGGATCGCCACGCCGCCGGGAGGCGGCTCGCGATGACGGTTTCGGTCAGACGCGGACCAGTTTGATGCGTTTGCCGTCGACGCCGAGGGTGATGTGGCCGGCCTTGAGCAGCAGGGCGTCGTCGCCGAAGACCTCGCGGCGCCAGCCGGTCATGGCGGGGATGTCCGGCGCGTCTTCGGAGGCGAGGCGGTCGAGGTCTTCCGAGGAGGCGAGCAGGCGGGGAGCGACGTCGTGCTCCTCGCATTTGGCGGCGAGCAGCACCTTGAGCAGCGAGACCAGGGCGGGGGAGGGCTTGGCGCCCTCGCGGCCGCGGGGGGCGGCCGGGAGGGCGTCTTCGGGCAGGGCGGCGGCGTCGCGCAAGGCGGCGAGCAGCCCGGTGCCGGTCTTGCCTTCGGCGAAGCCGCGGGTGACGCCGCGGATACGGCTGAGGGCTTCGACGGTGTTGGGCGCGCTGGCGGCGATCTCGAGCAGGCTCTCATCCTTGACCAGGCGCTGGCGGGGGATGTTGATCCGTTGGGCCTCGCGCTCGCGCCAGGCGGTGGCGGCGCGGAGCAGGCCCAGCGTGCGGCGATTGTTGCTGCGGGGGCGCAGGCGTTCCCAGAGGATCTCTGGATCAGCGCGGTAGGTGCTGGGCTCGGCGAGGACGCCCATCTCCTGCTTCACCCAGTCGAGGCGGTCTTCGCGCTCGAGGCGTTCGCACAAAGCGAGATAGACCAGGCGCAACCAGGTGACGTCGGCGGCGGCGTAGGTGATCTGCGCGGGCGAGAGGGGGCGGGCGGACCAGTCGGAGAATCGGTGCGCCTTGTCGATGTTGCCGCCGGTGGTGGACGAGACCAGCGCGTCGTAGCCGACCTGGTCGCCGAAGCCGGCCACCATGGCGGCGACCTGGGTGTCGAAGATCGGGTTGGGGACGACGCCGAAGAGTTCGAGGAAGATCTCGACGTCCTGGCGGGCGGCGTGGAAGACCTTGACGACGCCCGTGTCGGCGAGGAGGGCGCCGAGACTGGCCAGGTCGATGCCCTCGGCCTGGGCGTCGATGACGGCGACGTCGTTCTCGCCGCCGAGCTGCACGACGCACAGCTCGGGATAGTATGTTCGCTCGCGCATGAATTCGGTGTCGATGGCGACGAAGCTCTCGGCGCGCAGGCGGGCGCAGAGCGCGTTCAGCGTCTCGGTGTCGGTGATCAGGACGGGCGCGGCAAAATCGGTGGAGGGCTTGCGTGGCATGGGGCGCCTCAATACAGAGCGCGAACACTCATCGCAAACTGGCTCGCTGACTATGCACGCTTACCGCACACACACTTGCGGCGCGCTTCGCGCGTCCGATGCCGGTTCCGAGGTCCGCCTGTCGGGCTGGATCCATAGCAAGCGCGACCATGGCGGGCTGCTTTTCGTCGATCTACGCGATCATTACGGGCTGACACAGTGCGTGTTGCCGGCGGGGAGCCCGGGGTTCGAGACCGTGGATGCCTTGCGGCAGGAAAGCGTGATCACGGTCACGGGCACCGTGGTGATGCGGAGCGAGGGAACCAAGAACCCGAAACTGCCGACCGGCGACGTCGAGCTGCAGGTGAGCGAGGTCTCCGTGCAGAGCGCGGCGGACGTGCTGCCGATCCAGGTGGTGGGCGAGCACAACTATCCGGAGGAGCTGCGGCTGCGGTACCGGTTCCTGGACCTGCGGCGGGAGCGGCTGCAGAAGGCGATGATCCTGCGCGCGAAAATCATCGACAGCATCCGGCGGCGGATGATCGAGATCGGGTTCAACGAGTTCCAGACGCCGATCCTGACGGTGTCGTCGCCGGAGGGGGCGCGGGACTTCCTGGTGCCGGCGCGGCTGCATCCGGGGAAGTTCTACGCGCTGCCGCAGGCGCCGCAGCAGTTCAAGCAGCTGTGCATGGTGGCCGGGTTCGATCGGTATTTCCAGATCGCGCCGTGTTTCCGCGATGAGGCGGGCCGGGCGGATCGGACGCTGATGTTCTATCAGCTCGACGTCGAGATGAGTTTCGTCACCCAGGCGGACGTGTTCGCGGCGATGGAGCCGGTCATTCATGGGACGTTCGCGGAGTTCGCGGATGGCAAGACGATGGATGCCGGGCCTTGGCGGCACATTCCGTATGCGCAGGCGATGCTGGATTATGGGTCCGATAAGCCGGATCTGCGGAACCCGTTGGTGATCCGGGACGTGACGGAGCATTTCGCCGGGTCGGGGTTCGGGTTGTTTGCGAAGATCGCGGCTTCGGGTGGCGTGGTGCGGGCGATTCCGGCGCCGGGTGCTGGCGCGAAGCCGCGGGGGTTCTTCGACAAGCTGAACGAGTGGGCGCGGGAGCAGGGCGCTGGCGGG
>JBPBQE010000295.1:0-8525 GCA_050954595.1 Janthinobacterium lividum
GATAGATGAACCGGATCAGCGCCGTGTTGACGCTCATCAACCCCGCCGCGCCGAACCCCTGCAGCACCCGGGCGATCGTCAGCGTCGGCAACGACCAGCTCATCGCACACAGCAGCGACGCCACCGTGAAGATCGCTAGGCCCCAAAGATACACCCGGCGGAAGCCGTAGATCTCGCCCAAGGTCGAGAGCGGCAGCAGCGTCGCGACCAGCGCCAGCTGGTAGGCATTGACCACCCAGACCGACGCCGCCGGACTGGCCTGCACGTCGATGGCAATGGTCGGCAGCGCCGTGTTGGCGATCGACGTATCGAGCGACGCCATCCCGATCGCCAACACGATCGTCGCCACTGCCCATTTGCGTTGTTCCGGAGGAACACCGTCCTGCACGATCACTGTATCGCTCATTCGGCTGCGTCCTGTCCGAACTGCGCTTCGTGCAGCCGGCGATACGCACCGCCGCGCGCCAGCAACGCCGTGTGCGACCCTTGTTCCAGCACGCCCTCCGGCGACAACACCACGATGCGGTCCGCCCGCCGGATGGTGGCCAGCCGATGCGCCACGACCAGCGTCGTGCGCCCTTCCGCCAACTCGGTCAACGAGCGCTGGATCGCGATCTCCGTTTCGCTGTCCAGCGCTGACGTCGCCTCGTCCAGGATCAGGATCGGCGGGTTCTTCAGGAAGATGCGCGCAATGGCGATCCGCTGCCGCTGCCCACCCGACAGCCGCGCCCCGCGCTCGCCGATCTCTGTGTCCAGCCCCTCCGGCAGCCCGTCGACGAACTCCTCCAGCCGCGCTCGCCGGATCGCTGTCCGCACGTCCGCCGCCGACGCGCCGAGCCGCCCGTAGCCCACGTTGTCCCGCACCGAGCCCGCGAACAGGAACACGTTCTGCTCGACGATGCCGATCTGCCGCCGAAGGGACCGCCGGGTCACGTCGCGGATATCGACGCCATCGACCGTGATGCGCCCGGCATCCGGGTCGTAGAACCGCGGCAACAGCGCGCACAACGTCGTCTTGCCCGCGCCGGACGGACCCACCAGCGCCACAGTCTCGCCGGCCCCGATCGACAGGTCCAGCCCGCGCAGCACCGGCCGATCCGCCCCGTAGCCGAACGACACGCGCTCGAATCGGATATCGCCGCGGAACGGCCCGGCCTCCGGCGCCCCCGGCTTGTCCTGCACGTCCGGCACCATCGCCAGCAGCTCGCGATACCGCCGGAACCCGGCGAGCCCGCGCGGGTAGATCTCGATCATCGTGCCGATTTTATCCAGCGGTCGGTAGAACACGCTGACCAGCAGCAGGAAGGCCACGAAGTCGCCGATCGACAACTGCCCTCGCACGATCAGCACCGTGCCGGCCAGCATGACGATGATCTGCACCAGCCTCATGCTGAGATAGTTCAGCGTCAGGCTGGTCGCCATGATGCGGTAGGCGCCAATCTTCTCCGTCCGGTAGCTCTCGTTCTCGGTGGCGAACAGCTTCTGCTCGTGCGCCTCGTTGGCGAACGCCTGCACGACGCGCACGCCGCCGACATTCTCCTCCACCCGCGCGTTGAACCGCGCCACCCGGCTGAACTGCGCCCGCCAGACTTTGTCCATGCGCGACCCGTAATGCACGATCAGCCAGGTCGCGACCGGCACCACCAACAGCGCCACCAGCGCCAACTGCCAGCTGACCAGCAACATCAGCGCGAACGCCCCGATGAACGTCAGTACCGCAATCAGCGCGTCTTCCGGCCCGTGATGCGCCACCTCGCCGATGTCCGACAAATCCGTCGTGATCCGCCCGACCAAGTGCCCGGTCTTCTCGCCATCGTAGAACCGCATGGACAGCGCATGGAGGTGATCGAACGCGCGCCGCCGCAGCTCCGTCTCGATCGACACGCCTAGCACGTGCCCCCAATACGTCACCACCGACACCAGCAGCGCGGCGCCGACATACAGCACCAGCAGCCCAGCGATCGCCCACAAGATCGGTCCCATCGCCGCCCGCGGCAGCAACTGGTCGACGAACGCCCGCACCGCCATCGGAAAGCCGAGTTCGAGCACGCCCGACACCGCCGCCGCGCCGAACACCGCCAGCAACAACCGCTGATGCGGCGCATAGTAGGACCTGAAATCGCGCCACATCAGCCGTCACCCAAGAAGAACGTTATCCCGTTCTGCGCCGTTCTCGCGCCTGATGCACTGCATCAAACCGCAATGGCGTTACCCGTCCAGCGACGCCAGTGCGCCAGGATGCGTCACGGCCGCGCCGGCAACCGCGGCTGCTTGAGCCGTTGCTCCACGAAATCCCGCCACGGCGCATCGGCCGGTGCCGCCGCCAATGCCCGCCGGAACAGGGCCGCGCTGCTCTCGCTCACCCCGCCTTCCGCCCGCACCGACGCATCGGCGGCCCGCGCCGCGATCGCCGGGTCGAACTTGCCCTGCAACGCCATCTTGAACGCCGCCGCCGCGCCGGCATCGTTGCCGCGCTGTTCCTCGACGGTCCCGAGCAGCGCGAAGCCCTGCCGCGCCTTGTCGGTGTTCGGGTCCATCATCGCGAGCTGCGTCCGCAGCCCTTCGATTAGTTGCTGCTCCTCGCTCGCCCGCGCCATGTCGCCACCATCGGAGGAGGACGGCATCATCGGCTTGCTGTCGCTCACCGCATACAGCCCGACCGCCGCCAACGGCACCAGCACGACGGTCACGATCACAGGCCAGCGCGCGCCCATGCGCGGCGCCGTCTCCTCCGCCGCTGCCGCGGCCAGCAGCCGACGCTGCACCTCGAGCTTGGCCGTCGCGTGCTCGGCCGGCATGATCCGGCCTTCGGCCAGGTCTCGGTCCAGCTCCCGCAACTGCGTCTTGTGCAGATCCACAGCCAGATCGCGGGCGCCCCGGCTTTCGACTTGACCGCGCAGAACGAGCAAAACCGGCACCAGCACAAGGAGTGCCAGCAAAGCAATCAAGACAAAGATCATGCGGCCGAAGGCGGTTCCGTCAGTTGGGCGAGCTTACGCTGCTCGGCGGCCGTCAGGGGCACCGGCGTGGTCGGGGGCCGGCGGCGCAACACCAGCACGGCCAAAAGCGCTCCGCCCACTGCGATCATCGGCGAGCCCCAAAGCGCCGCCGTGACCCAGTTCACCGGCGGGCGTAACCGCACGAAATCGCCATATCGCGAGACCACCCATTCGGTGGCCTGCGTGTCGCTTTCGCCGCCTGCAATGCGTTGCCGCACCAGCTTGCGCAGATCCTTGGCGAGATCCGCATTGCTGTCTTCGATGCTCTCGTTCTGACACACCAGGCAGCGCAACTGACGCCCGACGTTCTCCGCGCGGACTTCCTGTGCCGGGTTGGGCAGCATCTCCGCCGGGTCGCTGATGGCCCAGGCCGGCGCCGCCAGCAGCATCAGCACGAACAGCAACCGGATCACGCGACGCTCCGCAGCATCGGCTTCAACTGCGTTTCCAGCACGTCCTCGGTGATCGGCCCCGCCTGCCGCCAGCGCACGACGCCGTTGCGGTCCAGCAGATACGTCTCCGGCACGCCATACACGCCCCAGTCGATCGCCACCCGGCCCGGCTCGTCCATAGCAATCCGGGTATAGGGATCACCATGCCGCGCCAGGAACGCCCGCGCTGCCACCGGCTTGTCCTTGTAGGCGATGCCCCAGATTGGGATGTTCTGCTGCTTCAGCAGCATCAGCGTCGGCGCCTCGATCACGCAGGGCACGCACCAGCTGGCGAAAAAGTTCACCAGCAATGGCTGCCCCGTCCCTGTCAGCGCCGCGCTGTTGAACCCCTGCGTCGCGCCATCGAGCGCCGGCAACGCCTCGAAGGGCGGGATCGCCTTGCCGATCAACTGGCTCGGCACATCGTGCGGGTCGAACGTGCCTTCCTTCATTCGTCGCAGAATGGTCCACGCACCAAACCCGCTGGCAGCCGCCACCGCGAGCGGCGCGAGCAGGACGACCCGGCGATTCACGCTACCGCCGACCCGGCGCCCGGCCGCACCGCCGCCTTCTGCGGCGCACCCACGCGCGCACGCCGATCGAGCAACGACAACGCCCCGCCCGATGCCATGATCAACGCCCCGAACCAAATCCACGGCGCCAGGAAGTTGTCATGTATCCGCAGAACCGCGACACCGTCCCGCTCTTCCCCGAGCACCGCATACAGGTCGCGGATGCCATTGGTATGGATCGCCGCTTCCGTTGTGGTCATCCGTTGCGTCGGGAATGTCCGCCGCGACGGCTGCAGCGTCAGGAACGGTGCCCCGTCTCGCGTCACTTCAATGGTGGCGATGCGCGAAACGAAGTTCGGCCCCCGCTCGTCGTGCAGCTCGACCAGCTTCCAATCGTAGCCCGCCTCGAGCACGCTCTCGCCCGGATGCAGCGCGACGATCCGCTCCGACGCCATCGACATGCCGGCGATCCCTGCCACCGTCACGCCCATGCCGGCATGGCCCAGCGCCGTGCCCCAGACCGACAGCCGAAGTCCGACCAGCCGCGACAGGCTTTGCCCCATCGGCACCCGGAACAGCTTGATCCGCTCGATGATCTCCACCGCCGCTCCGAACACGATCCAGACCGCCCCGGCGAATGCCAATGCCGGCAACACCTTCTGCGCGCCATACGCCGCGATCAGCCCAACCAGCGCCGCCACGATCGCCGCCCACCACAGGCGCCGCAACGCCGGCCACAAATTGGCACGCTTCCAGGCCAGCCCCGGCGCGATCGTCATTACGGCAAACACCGGAATCGCCAACGGCAACACCGTCGCGTTGAAGAACGGCGCACCCACCGAGATCTTATGGTCGAAGATGAAGTCCGCAATCAGCGGATACAGCGTCCCGGTAATCACCACCGCCGCGATGCTGCACAGCATGATGTTGTTGAACACCAGCGCGCCTTCCCGCGAGATCGGCGCGAACAAGCCGCCTTGCGACAGCGCCGGCGCCCGGAACGCGAACAACAGCAAGCTGCCGCCAATCACCAGTGCCAGCAGTCCGAGAATGAACACCCCGCGCGTCGGGTCGTTAGCGAACGCGTGCACGGAGTTCAGGATGCCGGAGCGCACCAGGAACGTGCCCGACAGGGACAACGAAAACGTCGCGATCGCCAGCAACACCGTCCAGATCTTCAGCGCCTCTCGCTTCTCGACCACGATCGCCGAATGCAGCAACGCCGTCCCGGTCAGCCACGGCAGCAAGCTGGCATTCTCCACTGGGTCCCAGAACCAGAAGCCGCCCCAGCCCAACTCGTAATATGCCCACCAGCTACCCAGCGCGATCCCGCCGGTCAGCAGGCACCATGAAGCCAGCGTCCACGGCCGCACCCAACGGCCCCAGGCCGCATCGATCCGTCCCTCGAGCAAGGCCGCCACCGCGAATGCGAATGGCACCGCGAACCCGACATAACCGGCATAGAGAATCGGCGGATGGAACGCCAAGCCAGGGTCCTGCAGCAGCGGGTTCATGTCGCGCCCGTCGAGGGGCGGCGGCCAAATCCGATTGAAGGGATCGCTCGCCAGCAAGCAGAACAGCAGGAACCCGGTCGACGTCCCGCCCAGCACCCCGATCACCCTTGCCCGCAATGCCGACGGCAACCCGCGCCCGAATACCGCCACTGCCCCGCCGCAGAGCCCGAGAATGAGGCCCCATAGCAGGATGGAGCCTTCGTGATTGCCCCAGGTGCCGGTGATCTTATACAGCAGCGGCTTCAGCGTATGGCTGTTCTCAGCGACGTTCAGCACGGTGAAATCGTCGCCGACGCTGCTCATCACGAGCGCCGCAGCCGCGGTGCACAGCGCCAGCAACTGCGCCATCGCCAACGCGGGGGCCATCGCCATCAGTCGCGAGTCGCCGCGATGGGCGCCCCAGATCGGCACGATCGCCTGCGCCAACGCGATGGCACACGCCATCGCCAGCGCGAAGTGTCCAAGCTCAGGGATCATGTCAGGACTTTCGTGACGGGGCGGACGGCTCCAGGGTGTTCCACGTCGCCGCCGGGGGTGGCGCACCATCTTCCGGGTGCCACATGCCCGATTTCTTCAATGCATCCGCCACATCGCGCGGCATGTAGGTTTCGTCGTGCTTGGCCAACACCTCGCTGGCCCGGAACGTCCCGTCCGGCAGCAACCGCCCCAGCATTACCGCACCCTGCCCTTCGCGAAACAGATCCGGCAGGATGCCCGTATACTTGACGTCCACCGCCGCTTTGCCGTCCGTCACCCGGAACTCTGCCACCGGCGACCCGGCGATTTGCGTCCGATGCACGCTGCCGACCTCGATCATCCCGCCCAGCCGCAACGTGCTGCCCACCTTGTCGGCATGCTGCTCGAGCGTCGACGGCGAGACGAAGAACACCAGATTGTCGCCAAACGCGGTCAAGGCCAGCGCTGAGGCGGAGCCCAGCCCGAGCCCACAGGCCACCACGATCCACAACCGCCGCTTTTTGCGCGTCATCTGGACATCCTCGGATCGATTACCGCCAGCCGCTTCTGCGCCAGCTTCAAACGACGCCACGACAGCAGCGCCAGCACTGCCGGGGCGCCGACCCCGAGCGCATAGGCCGCAGTGATGAATGGAAGATGGGTCATGCCCGCTCCGCCTGCGCCATCAGCAAACCGCGGATGCGCCGCTCCATCACTGCCGCCCGCGTCCGCGCCAGCACGATCGCGCCGAAGGCGAAGGTGAACCCCACCGTGCACACCAGCAGGGGCCACAGCATGTCGACATGCATGCCCGGCGCGCCAGTCAGCGTGATCGTGTTACCCTGGTGCAGCGTATTCCACCATTGGACGCTGAACTTGATGATCGGCAGATTGATGACGCCCACCAGCGCCAAAATCGCCGCCGCACGCGCCCCGCGAATCGGGTCGTCAAAGGCCTGCATCAGCGCGGTGTGCCCGAGATAAAGAAAGAACAGCACCAGCATGCTGGTCAGCCGGGCATCCCACACCCACCAGGCGCCCCACATCGGCTTGCCCCACAAGGACCCCGTCGCCAGGCAGATCGCGGTGAATGCCGCACCCACCGGCCCGATTTCTGCCGCGGCCAGATCGGCCAGCGGGTGCCGCCACACCAGGGACGACAACGAGCAGATCGCCAGCCCGACATAGCCGGCCGAGGCGAGCCAGGCCGAGGGCACGTGAATATACATGATGCGGACGCTGTCGCCCTGCTGCCAATCGGCCGGCGAGAAGAACAGTCCCCAGCCAATACCGATGACGAGGAGGATCAGGCCGGGCCATGTCAGCCAAGGCTGTACGGCACGCGCCAGCCGAAGGAACCGCCCCGGATTAGCGAAACGATGCAGCGAGCGCGTTGGCCGCGAAGGGGAAGCAGTGGCGTCCACACGGCCAAGATAGCATGAGATCGGCGAGTTGTAAGGCCACCCTGACACGTTCCGCCGCGCGATCCGTTGACGCAAACCGCTCCGCTTGTAACCTCGCCACCATGCAATACTGGCTCGTCAAATCCGAACCCGACGCTTTCAGCTGGGACCAGCAGGTTGCCAACGGTGTTGAGCCCTGGACCGGCGTGCGCAGCCATCAGGCCAAGAACAACCTCGCCGCCATGAAGCTGCGGGACCGCGCCTTCTTCTATCATTCCAATATCGGCAAAGAGATCGTCGGCATCGTCGAGGTCGTCCGCGAAGCCTATCCGGACCCAAGCGCGGGGGAGGACGGCAGGAAAGGAGATTGGGTCTGCGTCGATATGAGTGCGGTCGCCGCCCTCAAGCGCCCGGTCACCCTGGCCGACATGAAATCCGACCCGGCGCTCGCCACCATGTCGCTCATCCGCTTCTCGCGCCTGTCGGTGGCACCGATCACCGAGCTCGAGTGGGACCATGTCGTAAAGCTGGCCGGTGGCACCGAGCACCTCCCACGCTGATCTGGCGCCCATTCCGCGCGGGCGCTACCATTCGGATAAATCTTAAATAAATCGAGGGAACATCGTGTCCGATCAGCTTTATCCTGTCTCGCCGGCCGCCGCCGGGTCGACGCATCTCAACGCCGAAGCTTTCGCTACCTGGACCGAGCGCGCCCGCACCGATCATGACGGCTTCTGGGCCGAGCAGGCCCGTCGCGTCAGCTGGATCAAGCCGCCGACCAAAATCCTCTCTGGCGACTTTACCGGCGATGTCCAGGTCAAATGGTATGAGGACGGCACGCTCAACGCATCGGCCACCTGCCTCGACCGCCACCTCGAGCAGCGCCCCGACCAGGTCGCCATCATCTGGGAAGGCGACGACCCGAATTCGTCCAGATCCGTCACCTATCGCGAGCTGCACGAGCAGGTCTGCCGCTTCGCCAACGCCCTCAAGTCGCTCGGCGCCAAGAAGGGCGACCGTATCACCATCTACCTGCCGATGGTGATCGAGGCCGCCGTCGCCATGCTCGCCTGCGCCCGCATCGGCGCGATCCATTCCATCGTCTTCGGCGGCTTCTCGCCCGACAGCCTGGCCAACCGTATCGGGGATTGCGACAGCACCCTGTTGATCACCGCCGACGAAGGCCGCCGCGGGGGCCGCAAGGTCGCGC
>JBPBQE010000190.1:0-8520 GCA_050954595.1 Janthinobacterium lividum
CCTCAGTCGGGGCGTAGTACAGCCTGGTAGTACGCTTGCTTCGGGAGCAAGAGGCCGGAGGTTCGAATCCTCTCGCCCCGACCATTTCCATCCTTCGCTTTGATGCGCCATTGTCGCCCGACGATAAGGGAGGACTGACGATGCTGCGTTCGATGCTGTTCGTGCCGGGAGATAGCGAGCGCAAGCTCGCCAAAGGCGCCGGGTCGGCGGCGGATGCCCTGATCCTGGACCTCGAAGACTCCGTGGCTGCGGAACGGACAGCGATCGCGCGCGAGATGGTGCGCAGCTACCTGGACACGCATCCGGATCGCGAGGAGCGCCAGCTCTGGGTCCGCATCAACCCGCTTTCCACGCCGGCGGGCCTGCTCGATCTGGCCGCCGTGGTCGGCGGACGTCCGGACGGCATCCTGCTGCCGAAGCCCGAATCGGCCGCCGACGTCGTCATGCTCGACCACTACCTGCGCGCGCTGGAAACGCGCGATGGCGTGCCGCTCGGATCGACCAGCATCATCCCGATCGCGACCGAGACGGCCGGGGCACTGTTCACCCTGGGAAGCTATGCCGGCTGCAGCCCGCGGCTCGTCGGGCTGACCTGGGGTGCCGAGGATCTCGCCGCCGTGCTGGGCGCCAGTACGAACCGTGCGCCCGGTGGCGGCTTCGCCTACCCTTACGAGATGGCGCGCGCCCTATGCCTGGCCGCAGCTGTCTCAGCCGGGGTGCAACCGCTAGACACCGTTTATGCCGATTTCCGTGATCTCGCCGGGCTCGCGACCGATGCGCAGGCGAGCCGGCACAGCGGCTTTCTCGGGCGCATGGCAATCCATCCGGACCAGGTCGCAGTCATCAACGACGCATACACGCCGGCGGCGGCCGAGGTGGCGCACGCCCAGCGCGTCGTGGATGCGTTTGCAGCCGCTCCAGGCACCGGCGTCGTGGGGCTGGACGGCACCATGCTGGACATGCCGCACCTGAAGCAGGCGCGGCGGGTTCTCGCTCTGGCAGGACATCGGTAGCCCCTCCCCGCCGGGGTAGGGGCTACCGCGGGCTCAGGTGATGTGGATGGTCATCTCGCCGAGCCCGTCGACGCCCAGCGTCATCGTCTGCCCGGCCTTGACCGCGCCGACGCCTTCGGGCGTGCCGGTCATGATGAGGTCGCCGGGTCGCAACTCCATCGAGCGCGACGCGATGCTGATGACATCGGCGATCGGCCAGATCAGCTTGGAGACGTCGCTATCCTGCTTGGTGACGCCGTCGACCGCGAGCCAGATCCGGCCCTTGTCGATGTGACCGACGGCCGAAACCGGATGGATCGGCCCGATCGGCGCCGACTTGTCGAAGCCCTTGCCCCAATCCCAGGGGCGGCCGAGATCCTTGGCGGCGTTCTGGAGGTCGCGCCGGGTCATGTCGATGCCGATGCCGTAGCCCCACACATGGTCGAGCGCAGCCTCCGGCGCCATGTCCCGGCCCGCTTTGCCGATCGCGACGATCAGCTCCGCCTCGTAATGTAGGTTCGACGTCTCCGGCGGATAAGCGATGCTCGCCCCGTCATCGACCACGGCATCGGCCGGCTTGAGAAAGAAGAACGGCGGCTCGCGGTCCGGGTCCTTGCCCATCTCGCGGGCATGCGCGGCGTAGTTGCGGCCGACGCAGAAGATGCGACGCACCGGAAAGCGGTCCGATGACCCGGCGACGGCGACGGACGGCGTGGGTGCCGGATCGATGACGAAATTCATAGGGAGCGAGGCCTCGGCTGGAAGTCAGATCTCCACTTTAACGACCGCGGTGGCTTTGTCGCCGGTGTTGGGCGTGTCGGCCGGCTCGATCAGCATGAGATGCGTTTCTTCCTCCGCCACCGGCCGGTGCTCGACGCCACGCGGCACCACGTAAAGCTCGCCGGGACCGAGCCGCACGGCACCATCCCGCATCTGGATGGTGAGTGCGCCCTTTAGCACCAGGAACAAATCATCCGTCTCCGGATGACTGTGCCACACGAACTCGCCCTGGACTTTGACGACCATGATGTCGTTGCCGTTGTAGTGGCCGACGATCTTGGGCGACCAATACTCTGTGACGGCCGCCAGTTTAGTTTCGAGCGAGATCGCTTGCATGGCTTAGTACATGTGCTGCCCGCCGTTAATCGACAGCGTCGACCCGGTGATGAAGTCGCCCTCCTCGGCCGTCAGGAAGCAGACGCCGCGGGCGATGTCGGTCGCCTGGCCCAAGCGGCCGCGCGGGATACGGGCGATGATCTTCTGCAACACGTCGGCCGGCACGGCGCGAACCATCTCCGTATCGACATAGCCGGGGGCGATCGCGTTGACGGTGATGCCGAAGCGCGCACCCTCCTGGGCCAGCGCCTTGGTGAAGCCGTGAATGCCGGACTTGGCGGCGGCATAGTTGACCTGACCATACTGGCCGGCCTGGCCGTTGATGCTGCCGATGTTGACGATGCGGCCGAACTTGGCGGCGCGCATCCCCTCGAAGGTCAGCTTGCACAGGTTGAAGCAGGAGCCGAGATTGGTGTCGATTACGGCGTCCCACATGTCGCGGCTCTGCTTGGCGATGGTCGCGTCGCGCGTGATGCCGGCATTGTTGACCAGGATCTCGATCGGACCGTGCTCGGACTCGATCTGCTTGACCGCTGCCTCGCACGCCTCGAAATCGCTGGCATCGAACTGGATCGTCGCGATCCCGGTCGCGCTGGTGAAGGCCTCCGCCGCCGCGATATTGCCGGCGTAGCTGGCGACCACGGTGCGCCCGGCCTCCTTGAGTGACGTGCTGATCGCTTCGCCGATGCCGCGTGTTCCGCCGGTGACTAGAGCCACTCGTGCCATGTTTTTATCCTCCCGTTAACGACCTTACTGTTTCGTGTTTCAAGCCGGAGCGCTACCCCTCCGGTGCAGCCGCGTTCACAAGGTCCGGCGCCGTCGATGGTGGGAAATCGGTGCGCTGGTCCGGCATCGCCCGCTTGCCGCGCTGCGCCGGCGGCAACTCCTGCGCCCGGCCGGTCGCCAAGGCGCGCTCGATGGCGGCCAGGATGCGAATGTCGAACAACCCCTCCTCGCCATCCGGCTCCGGCTCCCGATCCTCGAGGATGCAGTCGGAGAAGTAGCCGGTCTCGCCCGCGAACTGGTCGATCGCCCGGAAATCGGTCTCGGTCGTGCTGCCATCGACCGTCAGCGTGTGATGCAATCCGCCCTGCAGCGTATAGCCCGGCGATACCCGGAGCGTGCCCTCGTCGCCGGTGATCCGGTATTCGTCGACGCTCTCCAGCCCGTAGGCCACCGTGAACTGCGCCAGCCGGTCCTCCGGGAAGCGCATGGTGACGCTGACCGTGTCATGGAAACCGAAGCCACGCGTCTCCGTGCCCCAGGCCATGATCTCGGTCGGCTCGGCATGGAACAGGTTGCGCACCGCGTTGATCGGATAGGTGCCCATGTCCGGCACCGGGCCGGACCAGTAGCCGTTCTGCGCCCTGTGGTTGCCGTCCTCGACCTGCTGGGTGAAGGTCGAGCTGAACGTTGACAAGCGGCCGAGGGCGCCGCTTTGGGCGATGCGGATCGCTTCCAGGGTCCCGGGTTCGAAGTGCAGCCGATAGGCGAGCATCAGCTTGGCGCGGCCGCGGCGGGCGGCATCGATGATGGCGCGGCAATCCTCTTCGGACGTCGCCATCGGCTTTTCCAGCAGGACGTGGATGCCGCGCTCCAGCGCCGGAACCGCGAACTGGCGATGCTGGTCGTTCGGTAGCGCCAGGTAGATCGCGTCAAAGCCGCCGCTGTCGAGAGCGGCCACATAGGCGTCGTAGTGATAGGCCCGTTCGATGCCGTACTGGCGACCCAGCGTCTCGGCCTTGGTGCTGTCGCCGGTGATGATGGCGGTCAGCACGGAGTTCCCGGTCTGCTTCACGCCGGGCATGAAGGCGGCCTGGCTGATCCAGCCGGCACCGACGACGGCATAGCGGATTTTCTTGTCTGTTCTCATAAGGGCACATCGCGGCGTGACGCCGCGGGTTGCCTCACGCCGCCAGATAACCGCCGTCGACAGCAAGGCTCTGCCCGGTGATGTAGGCGCTGGCGTCGCTGGCTAGGAAGATCGCCGCGCCGATGATGTCGGGGTCGCGGCCGAAGCGGCCCATCGGCGTCTGCCCGAGCAGCCGGGTCGACAGCGCCTCGTTGGCGATCATCCCGGCGGTGAGGTCCGTCTCGAAGTAACCAGGGGCGATGCAGTTGGCCCGCACGCCCTTGGTTGCCCAATCCAGCGCCAGCGCCTTGGTCATCAGCTCGAGGCCGCCCTTGGTCGCGCAATACGGCACCGACCGCCGCAATCCGACATGGCCGGCGACAGAGCTGATGTTGATGACCGAGCCGCGCCCGGCGCTCACCATGTTGCCGCCGATATGCTTGGCGCAGAGAAAGATGCCGGTGAGGTTGATGCCCACGATGTGCTGCCACTCGTCGAGCGTGGTGGTCTCGATCGGCTTGTAGATCGGGTTCACGCCGGCATTGTTGACCAGGATGTCGATGCGGCCGAACCGCGCCAGCGCCGCGTCGCGCAACGCGATCACGTCGCTTTCCACCGCGACGTCGCCGGCATGGGCCATCGCGTCGGGGCCGAGTTCGGCAACGGTGGCGTTCAGCGTCGCGGCGGTGCGGCCGGTGATCACTACGTTGGCGCCTTGCTGGGCCAGCCCACGGGCGATGGCACGGCCGAGCCCTCGGCCACCCCCGGTTACGATGGCCACTTTCCCGGTTAGGTCGAAGCTCACGGCGCGTTTCCCCTGGTTTTGTTACCCAGAGCGTTAGCCCAGGTGACTAGACCGGGTCGATACGGATTGCCGTGAGCCCGGCGGCAAGGAGCGCCAACAGATCCGGCAAGGCGAGCGCAATGCAGCCTTCCGTGGGGGCGTAGTCCGGGCGCGCAACGTGCAGAAAGATCGCACTCCCCTGCCGCTTCAAGACCGGCGCGTCGTTCCAGCCCAACACGCCGATGACGTCATAGACCGAGTCGCCCCGCCAGAGTTCTTCGTGGCGGCCGTCATAGGGCAGGCGGACCGGCTGGTTGTAGAGGCGATCGTCCGGGTCGTCGCACCAGCCGTCATGCGGCGCGAGCGGCATGAGCGGCACCGCGCATTTCGGACGAGTGATGCGGTCGGCGCGATAAAGCACGCGGCGCAGTGGCAGCGTGGCGATCGGGGTGCCGCCGTCGCCCTCCTGCTTGTGCGGAACCCGGCCACCTTTGCCGATCGCAGCCCGGAAGATCGACGCCCCGAGCCGCAGGAAGCCGTCCGCGCCCAGGATCGCTTCGCTCACGCCAGGCCTTTTTCGGCCAACTGGCTGCGCTGCCACTCGAGGGCGGCACTCTGGTAAGCGGCAGCACTGTTCTGCACGATTGCCGTATTGGGCGCATCCAGCCCCGGCGAACGCAGGAACTCCGGTTCCGTCGTCGCCAGCGTCGTATAGGCGCCGTTCGTCGTGGTACCGGGCGTCACCGGCTCGACCCCGGCCTCCGACCCCGTCTGCGACATGCCAGCAGGAACCGGCGGCCGCGACAGATCCGGTTTCATCTTCATGATCGCCTCGAAGACGCTCATCAGTCCGGCGCCGATTACCCCGAGCGGCCCGCCCAGCAGCCCGGCCCCGGCGACCCGGATCGGCGCCGGCAGAGTTTCGCTCGTCGCTGCCCGGTAGATCATGCCTACCACCGGCAAATGCTGCAGGGGGTTGAGGCCGCGCATCACCTCCTCGCGGGAGACGTCCAGCGCCACCGGCCAGCCACCGCTAGGGCCAGCGGCCTCGCTGCCGGTGCTGGCGGCCACGCCATTGTCTCTGGGTCCGGAGGTTGGAAGGATCATGCGGGATCGACCAGCAAGAAATGTGCCGGTTTTGGGATCCGAGATTTCCGTGGAACGCCGGTCAAAGCAGATGGCCGAAGCGCCGGGCCTTGGTGGCGAGGTAATGGTCGTTGACACCGTTCGGCGGAATCACGAGTTCGGCGCGCGCTTCCACGTTGATCCCGCAGGCAGCCAGCGCGGCCAGCTTGTCCGGATTGTTGGTCAGCAGGCGGATGCGCCGCAGGCCGAGCTGTTCGAGCATGGTCGCGGCCACCAGGAAGTTGCGCTCATCGGCCTGCCAGCCGAGGGCACGGTTGGCGTCCACGGTGTCGAGCCCACGATCCTGCAGCGTGTAGGCCCGCAGCTTGCTGGCCAGGCCGATGCCACGGCCCTCTTGCGCCAGATACAGCAGCACGCCCGCCCCCTCCGCGGCGATGCGCTCCAGTGCGGCATGCAGCTGCGGGCCGCAGTCGCAGCGTAGGCTGCCGAGCAGATCGCCGGTGAAACACTCCGAATGCAACCGGACCAGCGGCGCCGGGTCTCCCGCCTGTGCGGTGGCCGGGTCGCCGATGACGATGGCGAGATGCTCGATCCCCGCATCCGGCCCCCGGAACGCGATGACCCGGGTGTCGGCGCTGACGGCTAGCGGAACGCTGGCTTCGGCGACGATGCGCAGGGATGACGCGACCGCGTTGGGATAGGCGAGCACGTCGGCGGCATCGACGGCGAGCAGGCCCAGTTCCGTGGCGCGGTCCACGGCACCGCGCGAGGCTGGAGCAGCGATCGAGGCGGGAAGCAGGCGCGCGAGCTTGGCCAGCGCCAATGCCGCGGCAGCGAGCGGTGGCGTCGCCGCGAGTTCCGGCGGCTCGGCCAGCAACTGGGCCGCCGTCGGGTCGGCGATGCCGCGCAGCACGGCCGGGTCGAGCAGTCCGGCGGTGCGGAACGCGACCGCAACCGTGTCGGACGGGTCCGGCGTGGCCACGGGCCGACGCAGCAACGCCGCCGCCCGGACGGGCGCGAGCAACAATACCGGCGCGGCCCCCGTCAACGCCGCCAGATCGGCCAGCCCGGGCGCGCTGGCCGTTTCAGCCGCGAGCACGACGACGGGGCTGTCACCGCGCAACAGCACCGGCGTGCCGCGGCGAAGCTCGGCGATGGCACGGTGAACGCTCCGCACGCGCAGCATGTCGGAGTCCACGGCACTGTGCGAAACGGTGGAAGAGATGGTCAATCCTAGCTCGGGCGGCATCGTGCCGGTTTTATGAGGCAGCGCAGTGTTTGGCAAAGCAGGGCTGGGCCGTTCACCCGTCGCACGTGCTCGCGAAAATGTGAGTCAGCACAGTGTGGCTAAACTGAGTTGAGATCGTGATCAGAGCGTTCAACCCTTCGAGACCTACCGTATGTCGCGCCGTTAACGGCGGAGCATGCTAAGTGTAACGAAGCGGCGCTCGTAGCGGCGTACAAGAGAGAGTGCTTATGGCGGGTGAGCGGCCAGTATTAATCGTAGACGACGACGCTATCCTGCGCGAGACGCTGGTCGAGCAACTCGAGCTCGACGGCGAATTCTCAGCGGCGCAAGCGGCCTCGGTCAGCGAGGCGGAGGCGATGGTGACGGGGCGGGATGCGCGTTTCGACGCCGTAATCCTCGACGTCGGCTTGCCCGACGGTGATGGACGGGACTTCTGCGCCAGTTTGCGAAAGCAAGGGTTGCGGATGCCGATCATCATGCTGACAGGTTCGGATGACGAGGCCGATGTGGTGCGCGGGCTCGATGCAGGGGCAAACGACTACATCGCCAAGCCGTTCCGGCTGGCGGAGTTGCTGGCCCGGTTGCGGGCGCAGATGCGCATCTTCGAAAACAGCGAGGATGCCGTCTTCACGATCGGGCCATACACGTTCCGGCCCAGCGCGAAGCTGTTGCAGGAGCCGGTGAAGAACCGTCGCATCCGTCTCACCGAGAAGGAGGCGGCGATCCTCAAGTTCCTGTATCGCGCTGGAACCCGGCCAGTCGCGCGGCAAGTGCTGCTGAACGAGGTCTGGGGCTACAACGCCAACGTCACGACGCACACGCTCGAGACGCACATCTACCGGCTGCGGCAGAAGATCGAACCCGATCCGGGTAACGCCCGGTTGCTGGTGACCGAAGGTGGAGGCTATCGGCTCGATCCGGTAGGCGTCGTGACCGCGGCCTGACCCATGGAGCAGTGCGACGTCCTCGTCATCGGCGGCGGGACCGCCGGCTGCATCATGGCTGCCCGCCTCTCAGAGGACCCGGCGATCCGTGTGATCCTGCTCGAGGCGGGGCCGCCGGACCGGGATCCCTGGATTCATATCCCGGCCGGGTATGCTCGCCTGTTCGCATCGGGCCGTTACGACTGGAAGTTCGCCACCGAGCCGGAAGCCGAATTGGGCGGCCGCAGCGTCAACTGGCCGCGCGGTCGCGTACTCGGCGGCTCCGGCAGCATCAACGGCTTGGTGTTCCTGCGAGGATCACCGCACGATTACGACCGCTGGGCCCAAGCCGGCGCGCGCGGCTGGTCGTATCAAGACGTCTTGCCCACGTTCAAACGGATCGAGAATTGGACCGGCCCAGCCAGCGAGCATCGCGGCACAGATGGACCGATCACGGTAAGCGAGCCCGCAAAACTGTCCCTCGGGGCCGCGGCGTTCATCGAAACCGCGGTCGCCTG
>JBPBQE010000306.1:0-8455 GCA_050954595.1 Janthinobacterium lividum
GAGACTGCCATGCCAAGCCGCGATATCGCTGGTATTCGCATTTGCTATTGGCGGCACCCCCGCCGCTTCGTCATCGTTTGCGACAACGGGAACGGGAACGGGAATGCCGAGTGCCGAATGATAGGCTGAGCGGAAAGGTCGCCTTAGTCGCGGCCAGCGCCACGCGCCAGGGCAAGCACCCGCGCAGCACGGCGTGGGATCTGGGCGTGGAGGCCTATAAGCTCGCTTTGGCCGAAAGCGGCATCGACCGTTCGCGGATCGACGGCCTGCTGACGGAGATGACGCAGGACGGCGCCGGCGCCATGGAGCCAACCCGGTTCGGGCAGATGGTTGGCCTCAACCCGCGCGCCAGCGGCAGCCTACATTACGGCACCGCCGCCTTCACCGTGGCCTACGCCGCCGGGCTGATCGCGTCGGGCCAGGCCTCGATGGTGGCCTGCGTCTATGCCACTAACCAGCGCACCGGCGGCTTCCGTTTCACCGGCAGCTACGACCCGTTCGGCGCTCCCTACGGCTTCCTCAACCCGGCGGGCTTCGCGGGTCTGGGCTTCCAACGCTACCTGCACCAGTACGGGCGGGAAGCGGACCGCGACAAGCTCGGCGCCTTGGCGCTCACCATGCGGCACAACGCCGCGCTCAACCCGATCGCAATGATGCGCGAGCCGATGACGGAGGCGGAGTACCTGGCCGACCGATGGGTGGTGTGGCCGCTGCGCCGGGCCGACATCTGCCTGATCACCGATGGCGGGGTGTGCCTGATCCTCGCCGATGCCGAGCTCGCGGCGGACCTGGTGGCGGACCCGGTCCACCTGCTGGGCATCGGTCGGCAGGACGCGCTGCGGATGATGGAGAATCCCAACCACCTGATGATGCCGCACATGCGCCAATCCGCCGCCGAGGTGTACGGCAAGGCCGGGCTCCGCCCCACCGACGTGGACCTGCTCTACGTCCAGGACGCCCACGCCCCGGCAGTGCTCCACGCGCTAGAGAATTACGGCTTCTGTGGCGACGGCGAGGCGCTGGACTTCATCGGCGACGGGCGCATCGCGCTCGACGGGGCGCTGCCCCTGAACACCAGCGGTGGGCAACTGTCGGAAGGCTACATGGTGGGCTGGCTGCACCACGTGGAGCTGTTCAAGCAGTTGCGTCGCCAGGCCGGGCCGCGCCAGGTCCCCGGCAGCCAAGTGGCACAATTCTGCGCCACGGGCGGGTTCCGGGAGTTCACGGCATCGCTGCTTTACGGCACGAAGGCCGCCGCTGCATGATCAGGATCCCGGTGCCGCACCCCGAGCCGGACAAATACACGCAGCCATACTGGGACGGGCTGAAGGTCGGCCGCCTGCTGCTGCCCCGCTGCCGCAATTGCGGCCACGTGCAAATGCCGATGGGGCCGTGCTGCGCCGAGTGCCTGGCGGAGGACTTCGCCTGGGAGGCCATGAGCGGGCGTGGCACCGTTTGGGCCTACGTGGTGTACCATCACGCCTTCCACCCCGCCTTCGCCGACCGCCTGCCCTACAACGTGGCGCTAGTGGAGCTGGTGGAAGGGCCGCGGCTGCTGTCCAACGTGGTCGGCATCGCTGCAGACGCGGTGCGCACCGGAATGCAATTGCAGGCGGTGTTCGAACCGGAAGGAGACGCGACCCTGCTGCGCTTCAGGCCGGCGGGCGCGAGCGAGGAAAAACCATGATTCAGGCCCTGGTCAGCGGCATCCTGCTCGGGGGGGTGTACGGGCTGTTCTCCGTCGGCTTCTCCCTGGCCTTCGGCGTCATGCGCATTGTCAACTTCGCCCATGGCGAGATGGTAATGCTGGGCATGTACACCGGTTTCCTGGTGTTCACCTATCTGGGGCTGGACCCGCTTCTCACCGTGTTCGTGGCGCCCTTTCTGGTCGGCGGTATCGGTGTGCTGGCCTACCTGTTCATCTATCGGCGCTACGTGGGGCGCACCACGCTGCAACAGTTACTGGCGGCCATCGCCCTGGCGCTGATCCTCCAATCGACAGCACAGCTTGTCTTTGGCCCCGAGACGCAGGCGGTGCGCTCCGTCTTCGCCTCGCAATACCTGCTCCTCGGCCCGGTCTTCGTGTCGTATGCCCAAGTCGTCGCCTTCGCCATCGCCGCGGTCTGCGTGCTGGCGGTGGAGGGCGTGCTACGGCTGACGCGCTGGGGCCAGGTGGTGCGGGCGGTGGCGGACGATGCCGAGGCTGCGGAGATCGTCGGCCAGAACGCGCAATGGGTGAACGTCACGGCCTTCGGCTTGGCCACCGGGCTCGCCGGCTTGGCCGGGGCGGTCCTGGTGACCTACTACCCCGTCAACCCGCATGTTGGGTTCGTGCTGATGCCGATCGCGCTGATCGCAACTGTGCTGGGTGGACTGGGCAGCGTGGGCGGCGCCTTCATCGGCGGGTTGATCTGCGGCGTGGTGGAACAGCTCACGAGCGCGTACTGGACGCCGGCGCTGCAGGACATCCCGCTTTATGCCTTGCTGCTGTTGTTTCTGGCGTTCCGTCCCTTCGGTCTGTTCGGCCGAGCTTCGGCCCATTGAGGCATCTCACATGACCGCCACCGTTCCCGTCAGCGCTTCCCGGGCCGCACCCGTCTTTGCCAGTTCCACGTTGCTGCTGTGCGCCGTGCTGGCCGCGGTTGCGGCGTCGGTGCCATTCTGGGCCAACACCTACGTCACCTCCATCGTGGTGCGGGCGTTGATCTTCATCATGCTGGGACAGGCCTGGAACGTGATCGCCGGCATCGGTGGCCAGCTTTCGCTCGGCCACGGCGTGTTCTTCGGCATCGGCGCCTACGGCACGGCGCTGCTGTTCAACGAAGCCGGCATCACGCCCTGGATCGGGCTGTGGATCGCCGCCGCGGCCGCCGGGCTGTGCGCGATGTTGATTGGCTTGGCCACCATGCGGTCCCGCGGGGTGTATTTTGCGCTGGGCACGGTGGTAATCTCGCTCGGCTTCGAGAAGATTGCGCGCTATGCGGTGGATTTCACGGGCGGCGATGCCGGCCTGGCGGTGAACTACCGGGGCACGGCGCCGGCGGTGATGCAGTTCCGGGAACCGTCGGCGTTCCTATGGATCGATCTCGCCGTGGTCGTGGCTTACTTCCTGTTCACCCGTTGGCTGCTTCACTCCCGCTTCGGGCTGCGCCTGCAAGCGGTGCGCGACGACGAGCACGCGGCGGCGGCCAGCGGGGTCAACGTGCTGGGGGTGAAGCTGTCTGGCCTGGTGGTCAGTGCCGCCATGACGGCGGTGGCCGGCGCGCTGCACGTGCAGTTCTACCTGTCCATCGATCCCGGCACCGCCTTTGGGCTGTTCCAGGCCATCCAGATCCAGCTCCCGGCCCTCATCGGTGGGCTCGGCACGGCGGGTGGCCCGGTGATCGGCGGGCTGGTCGCCACGCTGCTGACCGAAGGCACCAACTACGGCGCCACGCTGCTGGGCGTTCGCGGCGGCGATGTGCTGGTCTATGGCGTGGTCCTGCTGGGGGTGGTGCTCTATGCGCCGCGCGGCATACTCGGCCTGTTCCGGCGCCGGGCGGGGAGCGGGGCATGACCCACGCCTTGGAGGTTGCCGGCCTCGAAAAGAACTTCGGCGGGCTGGAAGTGCTGAAGGGTGTTTCCTTCCACGTGGAGCCCGGCGAGATCCTGGGTCTGATCGGACCGAACGGGGCCGGCAAGTCCACCCTGTTCGAGATCATCGGTGGTTCCATGAAGCCGGTTAAGGGCACGATCCGCTTCGGAACTGAAGACGTGACCAGCCGCCCGGCCCATGCGCGGCGCCGCGCTGGGTTGTGCCGCACCTTCCAGAAAATCCGCCTGTTCGATAGTCTGACGGTGGCCGACAACGTCCGCCTTGCCGCAGGGGAAAGTCCGCCGGCCCAGGGCACGGTCGCCGCGGAGGTAGAGGGCGTGCTGCGCCTGCTCGATCTGCAGCGGCTCGGCGCGCGCCTGCCCGCCGACCTTACCCTGGCGGAGCGCAAGCGGGTGGAGATCGCCCGCGCCGTGGTCGGCACCTGCCGCGTACTGATGCTGGACGAAAGCCTTTCCGGCCTCACCAGCGACGAGGCGGCGGAGCTGATCCACGCCGTCCGCACGCTGAACCGGGACCGCGGCATCTCCATCGTGCTGGTGGAGCATGTCATGCCCGTGGTGATGGCGCTGGCGCAGCGGCTGATTGTGCTGCACTTCGGTCGAGTCATCGCCAGCGGCCCGCCGGCTGCGATCGTCAACGACCCAGTCGTGGTGGAAGCCTATCTCGGAAAGCCCGGGGCATGAGCCTGCTGGACGTCGAGGACCTGCGGATCAGCTATGGCGGGCTGCGCGCTGTGCAGGGGGCGAGCTTCGCCGTGGAGCCCGGCGAGATTTTTGTGCTGCTGGGAGCCAACGGGGCCGGCAAATCCTCCATCCTGCGCTCCGTATCGGCCTTGGTGCCGCGGCAAGGCGGCACTGTGCGGCTCGATGGGCGAGATCTGGCCGGGCTGCGGCCGTTCCAGGTGGCCCAGGCCGGCATTGCCCACGTGCCGGAAGGCCGCAGGGTGTTCCCGCATCTATCCGTGCGGGAAAACCTGGTGGTCAGCTACATCAAGCGACCCGGCGGCCCCACGCTGGACACGGCGATCGACGCCATCTTCGCCCTCGTCCCCCGCCTAGCCGAACGGCGCAACCAGATGGCTGGCACCATGAGCGGCGGGGAGCAGCAGGCGCTCGCCATCGGCCGCGGCCTGATGAACGGCCCGGCGCTACTGATGCTGGATGAGCCCTCGCTCGGCCTGTCGCCGCTGCTGGCAGGCCAGGTGTTCGAGCAACTCGCCCGCATCCGCGAGAACGGCATCTCGCTCCTGCTGGTGGAGCAGAACGCATCCTGCCTCGGGATCGCGACGCGCGGCCTGGTCCTAGCCAATGGCAGCGTCGCGCTGCGCGGCACCAAGGACGAGCTGCGGAACTCCGACTTCGTCCGCAAGGCTTACCTGGGGCTCTGATCAATGGACAAGGTAATGCACAAGGCCGCCGCCGTGGTGGGAATCGGCCAGACCGACTGGGTGGGCGACTACCGCCGAGTGCGGGCGGGCGAGAAGCCCGACGACTCCTACGGCTACGCTGCCGCCGCCTTCCGGGCCGCGCTGGACGATGCCGGTATTGGCAAGGACGAGGTCGACGGGCTGATCGTCGGCCCCACCACCGCCTATGAGCGCATGGGCGAAGTGCTGGGCATCGACCCGCGCTGGGGCGGACAGGCGGACGCGGTGCAGGCGGTGGTGCAAGCTGTTATGGCGGTGCGCTGCGGCATGGCCGAAGTCGTGGCCCTGGTCTACGGCAACAACCAACGTTCCGCCGCCGTGCAGTATGGTGGCCCCCAGGCGATGGGTGGCGACGACTTCCTGGCCTATGTCTACCACGCGCCGTGGGGCCTCACCTCTCAGGGAGCACTCTACGCGCTGATGTGGCGCCGCTACATGGCGTTGCAGAGCGCCACCGAATGGGATTTGGCCCAAGTCGCGGTCGGGCAACGCCAATGGGCCTGCCTGAACGAACGGGCGATCATGCGCAAGCCGCTGACGGTGGAGGATTACCTCGCCAGCGCCTACGTGGCCGAGCCGCTGCACTTGTTCGACTACTGCCTGATCAACGATGGTGGCGTCGCCCTGATCGTCGCCGAGGCCTCCCGCGCGAAGGCTATTGCCGCACGCGGTGGGCACCGCCCGGTCTGGATCCACGGTGTGGGCCGAGCGGACATGAACCGAGGCGCCACCAGCATGGAGCCGCGCCTCCTAGACTTCTACCGCCCGGCGCAGAAGCTCGCCGCCGACCAACTCTACGCCATGGCGGGGATGGGACCCAAGGATGTCGACGCCCTGCTCATCTACGACAGCTTCTCCTGTCACGTCCCTTTCGCTCTCGAGGGGTTCGGCTATTGCGGTACGGGCGAGGCCGGATCGTTCATCGCGTGCACCGGCATCGGGCCGGGCGGCGGCCTCCCGGTCAACACGGGAGGCGGCCACCTCTCGGAAAGCTACATGCAGGGCTGGAACCACCAGATCGAGGCGGTGCGGCAGATTCGGGGTGCCGAGGGCGCGCGGCAGGTGCCGGATTGCCGCTTCGTCCATTACGCGTCCGACGTCGCCGGCAAGGCGGTGACCGTGATGTACGGGGTCTGATGATGGCCAGTCCACGCCTGTTCTCGCTTTACGACGAACCGTTCTGGGCCTCGGTCGCGGCGCGGAACCTGGCGCTCCAACGCTGTACCCAATGTGGCACGATGCGCTACCCGCCTGGTCCGGCCTGTCCCGAATGCCTGTCGCCCGACGCGACGTGGGACGCGGTGTCCGGCCGCGGCGAGGTCCTGTCCTGGACGGTGTTCCATCGCCAATACCTCCCCGGCTTCCCAGCTCCCCACACCGTTGTCACCGTGCAACTCGCCGAAGGGCCGCTTCTCGTGGGCACGATCACGCCCGACGTACCGGATGGGCTAAGAGTCGGCGTTGCCGTAAGCCTTCACTACCATGAGCAGCTGGATGGAACCGTGTTACCGACTTTCAGGCTGCTCAAAGAAAAGTATTAATCCAATCGCGCTGGCCGAAGGGCTGTATGGAATTGGTGGCTAGTCGCAGCTGTGTCCGCTTCGGGGAAGGTGGCAGATTCTTTAGGACGTGCGAGTTGCGGCGCGTAGCCGACAATAGCTACGTCGACAAAAAAATTCCTGAGAGATAAGACCTACTCAACGAAGTGACAGGCAACCATCACGCACCAACGGACCGCGAGGCGGGTTCATCCGCCCAAAAGTCCGGCTGCGTCATGATTTAACGCTCGCGAAACCGTCGATTTGCAGGCGAGCGTCGCGGAGCTTGGAATCTCCGGAAAGCATAACCCTTGTTTGGCGCGCTCGTGGATTGGGGTCGGTTCGAAAACGGCTCGGAGGGGCGCACGCGTGTAATGATGCCATACCGCGGAATCCAGACCGTCTTGTGGCTGCCGTTCGGCCAGCCGACGCAGGACTAACCGGCTTCACCCCGCCATATGAGCGCCGCCGTTGATGCCGAGATGCTGGCCGGTGATATACGATGCGGCGTCAGACAGTAGAAAGGCAATTGGTTTGGCCACCTCCGCCGGCGTGCTCCATCGACCAAGCGGAATGCGCGCGAGATACACATCGCGGAACTTTTCGCCGCGCACCATCTCCGTCATCGGCGTGTCCACGACGCCAAAGGCCACCGTATTCACCCGAATACCGTAGCGCGCCCATTCCAGCGCGGCACTCATCGTCATCCCGAGTGTGCCGGCCTTGGCAGTGCCATAGTTGAGCTGCCCCACCGTGCCTTTTCGGCCGGCATCGGATGACACGTTGACGATCGATCCGCCGGGCTCGCCCGCCTTGGCTTGATCGATCAGGCGTAGGCCGACCGCCTGCAGGCAATGGAACGAGCCGGTCAGGTGCACGTCGATCACCTGTTGCCACTGCTCGAGCGTCATCTTGGCGATCATCGCCGGCCGGGTGATGCCGGCATTGTTGACGAGACCATCGATCCTGCCGAAGCGTTTACAACAACGGTCCACAACGTCTTGCACGAAAGCCGGGTCGGTGATGCTGCCCTCGGCTGCCAGGACCTGATCCGGCGTCTCGGTCTTGAGCTCCCGCAGTCCGGCGCCATTGAGGTCCACCACCGCCACATTGGCGCCGAGGCGAACGCAAAGCTCGGCCAACCCTCGACCAATGCCTTGGCCCGCGCCGGTAATGAGAAATGACTTGCCGGTCAGATCGACGATAGCTTCCATGATGCTTCCTCTATGATGACCGCTTCGCGGTATAAGCCGGAATGGACGTCAAAACCGCCGGCCGAACGGTCGAACTCTTCGAAGCATTTGCCAGGACGCGCATGCCGCTGACGCT
The DNA here is from genome assembly GCA_050954595.1 of Janthinobacterium lividum. Classification (GTDB taxonomy): domain Bacteria; phylum Pseudomonadota; class Alphaproteobacteria; order Acetobacterales; family Acetobacteraceae; genus JAVVHH01. Next base: position 7,889 of record JBPBQE010000306.1, read on the forward strand.
GTCGGAAATTGCTCGCGAACTCCGCGCACCCCAATCGAGTTGCTTCAACCTGCTGCGCGCCCTCGAAGGCCGCGGCTATCTTTACTCGGTCGGCGGCAACAAACGCCTGTATCCGACGCGCAAGCTGTTCGACCTCGCCGATGCGATCGCCAGCTATGACCCGGTCGTGCCGCGCGTGGAGGGCCTGCTCACGGAATTGCGCGACCTGACGCAGGAGACCGTCATCTTCGGCGCGCGCCAGGGCGAGCGGGTGATCTACCTGGCCGTTATCGAGGGGCTGCAGGTGATCCGCTACATATCCACCTCGGGCGAACTGAAACCGATGCATTGCAGCGCCATCGGCAAGGCACTGTTGATTGGCATGCCTCAGGCCGAGCGCATGAAGATGATTGGCAAGCTCGACCTGAAAGCCGCGACCGAGCGAACGCTGACGACGACGGAGGCTCTGATCTCCGATATCGAGCGGGCGGAGCAACGCGGCTTCGCCTCGACCGAGGGCGAGAACGTCGCCGACGTCATGGCCATCGCGTGCCCTATCAGCATCGAGGGCGTGAGCTACGCAATCGC
>JBPBQE010000402.1:0-8438 GCA_050954595.1 Janthinobacterium lividum
CGGTCGAGTGATGCGAAGAACCGTGCCCCGTCGTTCTCGTGATAGTAGCAGACGCGGTTGGCGATGAGGTGAGGGGTTTGACCATATCCCTCTCTCTCACGGCTGCGGCCATTCAAGCGATGTCCGCTTACGGGCAGGGGCGGGTCGGCCCGCGCCTCCCGACCGTCGGCAATTCCGATCCCCTTGCAGCTCGGGAATAGCGAGCATTGGCGAAAGTGGATAGCATCAAAAAAAGGGCCGGCACGAATGCCAGCCAAAGTTTTAGGAGAGGATGCCTGAAAGGCCTCATAATGCTGCACCTGCGAACGGATGAGCGCAAGCGGAAACGATAACGGAAAACACCTGTTTCCCGACACCGTGCCAGCGTAGGCGCAAATGCTATCAAAACGCTATCTGAAAGTACGCGACAAACCCTGTCGTCTTGATGCAGTAAGCGACAACGCCGATTTGAGGGTTTGTCGCACATGCTGGTCGGATACATGCGAGTGTCGTCGGCGGATGATCGCCAAACTGTCGACCTGCAACGCGATGCACTTGTCGCGGACGGGGTCGATGGACGTCACATCCATACCGATAAGGCGTCGGGTGCCAGAGACAATCGGCCGGGCCTTAAGGCGTGCCTCGCGTACCTGAGCGAAGGCGACACGTTGGTAGTTTGGAAACTTGATCGGCTCGGGCGATCGCTGCCGCACCTCCTATCAATCATTGCCGACTTCAGAGAGCGAGGGATAGCATTCCGGTCACTGACTGAGCAGATGGATACCAGCACGCCGCACGGCGAGCTGTTGTTTTCTATGTTCGGCGCGCTTGCGCAGTACGAGCGCGCATTGACGCGCGAGCGGGTCATGGCCGGATTGGCAGCTGCCAAACGTAGAGGTCGGCGTGGTGGCAGACCGCCCACGATCGATGACGAGAGGATGGAGGCGATAGCTAAGGCGCTGACCGGCGGGGCAAGCAAAGCGGCGGTGTGTCGGAGTTTCGGTGTTGCCCGATCTACCCTGATCGGCACGTTAGAGCGTATTGGATGGACTGCCCCGACCGACACATAGCTGCCAGTCGGCTAGCGCCCCAGACTTTGCCGTTCGTGGGCAATTTCGTTACGTCTGAAAGCGGTCGTAGCCGAGGTTGCAAAAAGGGTCGTTTTGCGGACGTAGGCTGCGTTGGCTTTTTGATGGTTGTCGAGCCGATCCTGGCTAAGGTGGCGTTCAGGGCACGAACAATGGCCCCTTGCGAACTGCGCTGGGAGTGAGCCCATGATTAATGCTGCCACCGCACGAATGATGATCCGGACCAAAGGGCCGGCTTTCGCCGCCGACATAGGCGTCAACTTCGCACTTCCGTTCCTTATCTACAGCTATGCGGCGCCCCGGCTCGGCGATGTGCAGGCGCTACTCGCTTCTTCCGTACCGCCGATCTTGTGGAGCATCGCGGAGTTCATCCGGCATCGCCGGCTCGATGCGCTGTCCCTGCTCGTGCTGGCGGGCATCGTCCTGTCGCTTCTGGCTTTCTTCGGTGGAGGCGGTCCCCGCATGCTCCAGCTTCGCGAGAAGCTGGTGACAGGCGCGATTGGCATCGCCTTCCTCGTCTCGGCCGCGATTGGCCGCCCCTTGATCTACGAGCTGGCACGTGCCGGAATGGCGCGCAGCGGCTCGGCAGAGGCCGAACGCATGCAGGGTTTGCGCAACGATCGCCGCTTCCGGCGATCCATGACGATCATGACCGTGGTGTGGGGGTTTGGGCTGATCCTCGACGTGGCGATCGGCGTGGCGCTGGTCTTCAGCCTGACGATCAAGGAGTACATGATCGTCAATCCGATCGAGGGCTATGCCGTGCTCGGCGGCCTCAGCCTGTGGACCTTCTGGTATAGCCGGCGATCGAAGGCCAGGAACGAAGCCCTTCGAACAGCGGAAGAGCAACGGCCTTAAGCGCCGCGACCGTCCTGATTAAGATGGTTGAGTGAGAACGCGGCCGGCTTCCCGAAACCCGTCACGATCGTTGAATATGAGAGGCGATCGGCCTCGATCGCGAACGGTCGGAGGGGGTGGATAGCGCTTGGGCGACTTCTATGCGACGTTCGCAGTAGAGCCGCGCCGCGCTCTACGAGGCGGCGCATAAGCTGCTGACACGCTGCCAGAAGTGGTCGATGCTCAAGGCTTGGATGGATGCGCGTCGCCCAACGCCGCGGCATGACCAAGGCCCTTGCCGCCGTAGCGCACGAGCTTGTCGTCATCCTCGATCGCATGTGGAGCGACCACGCCGGCTTTCGCTAGGGCAACGCACCGGCGACCGACGCAGCATGAGAAGCCACGAACCAGATCTCGCCTGAAGAGGCGGGTAGCAGTCGTTCCCATGGGGACGATCACGAATACGGGGCAGGAGCTTAACCCAGGAGCCCCAATCGGGGAAGTCTCTTTAGGCGTTGTTACGATTTACCGCGCGCTGAACCGCGTTTACTACTACCTGCAGCTTCATTATTTCTTGTCGAAGCTCGTATATGGTATTGTCTTTCTGGAAGTCAATTATATGATGCCGGCAGTTCGGACATTCTCCGCTTCCGTCGCCTTCAATATCTTGGTCTGTAACATTTATCGATACGTCGAGCCCAGACGACTCGGCTATGCTGACTAGCGCCTCCAAAGATATTAGTTCTACTTTGCTCGCGAGCATTCTATTGACCCGAACACGGTCAAGCTGGAGCCGTTCGGATATGGCTTTCTGCGTCATATCCCACGACCGCCATTTAACGTTAATATATGACACTATGTGTTTTCGGATGTCATCAACCTTACTAGATCTTACTGCCCACTTTGTCATTATTTGTTTTTCCTTCCAAGCGCCCGCTTATATGGGTCGCTTAAATCATATCCGCGTGCACGATGTATCACAACGTGGGCTCCGGTTGCGGTATGGCGTTGCTGCTGAAGCCTGACCTTTGGTACTCATAGCTGACTATTATTTACTTCGACAGAAACATGACAAGGTCCAGTCGCATTTCCTACTTTCGTTTTAGCCATGGCCACTCGACACCTAGGTATGCAAGCGCGTTTTATCGCACTTGCGCCACATAAAGTTCTCGACATTGTTCTTACCTGTTGCCGTCCCGCCACACTCGGCAACAAAGCTGCAACCTTGCAATCTGCTGTTGTGCGGCGCGGAAGAACCTATCTACAAAGCTCAATCGGTCGATTGCGGCCGGACGGGGAAGGTAGCTGTAAAGCAGCGCCGCCAACATTGGGGAATTTGATCTATGGCGAACATGTTCCGCCGAAATTTGCTTGCTTCGACTCTGCTCGTGGGCGCGACCGCCGTTGCTGCCCCCGCCCTTGCGCAAACTGCGACAACCCCGCCGAATGCGGCGTCGCCTGCCGAAGCCAATACGGTCGGTGCTTCCGCCACTGGTGTCCAAGACGCAGCTGCTGCTCCCGCCGCCGAAGCGGGCGACACCGGCGCAATTGTGGTCACCGGTAGCCTGATCAAGAACCCCAATCTTAAGTCCGCAGCGCCCGTACAAGTCGTTGGCCGCGACGAAATCTCCCTCCGCCAGGTTAACACCGCCGAGGGGCTGCTACGGGATCTGCCAGGGGTTGTCCCGAGCATCGGTACAGCCGTCAATAATGGCAATGGTGGCGCCAGCTTCGTCGACCTTCGCGGTCTCGGCCGCCAGCGTAACCTTGTCTTGCTCGATGGCCAGCGTATCACGCCCGCCGACATTACGGGGGCGACCGATCTCAATAACATTCCACTCGCGCTTATCGAGCGCGTCGACCTGCTTACCGGAGGTGCTGCAACAACTTACGGCGCCGACGCCGTTTCGGGCGTTGTTAACTTTGTCACTCGCACAAATTTTACCGGTATCGAGATCAATAGCTCCGAGCAGATCAATCAAGCTGGCGACGGCAACTCTTTCCGCACTGACGTCACGATCGGCGGCAATTTTGATGAGGGAAAGGGGAACGCAGTCCTAAGCATCGGCTACCAGAAGGCTGACCCGGTTTCGCAAGGCGACCGACCTTATTCCGAACAATCGGTTGAGTCGTATACGGGCGGCGCGGGTGGCTCAGGTACCTCGATCCCAGCACGCTTCACGCGCCCGGGGTCGTCGACCCAGCAGATTAACACTGCAACTGGTATGTTGACCCCGACCTACCAGCTTTTCAATTACAATCCTTACAATTTGTTCCAGACTCCGTTCAAGCGTTTCAACATCTTCGGCGAAGCGCATTATGATGCTAGCGATCATGTGACATTCTACACTCGCGGTATGTTTTCGAAGAACACCGTAGGAACGATTCTTGCGCCTGGTGGCGCCTTCGCTGCGCCGGATGTCATCAACTACAACAATCCGTATCTGCCCGCCGCCGCAGCGCAGCAGTTCTGCGCATCTAACGGCCTGAGCGTTGCGACCTGCAATGCAGCCATCGCCGCAACCGGCCCGACCGACCCGAATTACAAGACGTTCAGCACATCGGTCAGTCGCCGTACGCCGGAACTCGGTAACCGTGTGTCGAACGACACGACTACGCTGTTCGACTACAAGGCCGGCGTGAGGTTTAACATCTTCAATTCGATGTCGCTCGATGTCGGCGGTAATTACGGCCAGAGTGAAAATAATCAGGTCACCACCGGCAACCTTCGGGTTTCACGTCTTCGAGATGCGTCGCTGGCAAGCTTGGTGGATGGCGTAGCGACCTGCAACAGCGGCACAACCGGCTGCGTTCCCGTTGATTTGTTCGGGCCTGAAGGCAGCATCACCGCAGCACAGGCCGCCTATCTGGCTGGTCCCACCGAGGTGACGGAAAAGACCTCGCTAGTCCAGGCTCATGCGCTTCTCACGGGTGATTTCGGCGTGTCCTCGCCGTTTGCCAGCAGCCCAATCAGTTTCGCTGTCGGTGGCGAGTATCGCAAGTACACGGCTTCCCAGGTATCTGATGTGCTGTCGCAACAAGCCGGCGAAATCAGCGGCAGCGGCGGCGCTGCGCCGAATATCAACGGCGCCTATGAGGTGACCGAGGGTTACGGCGAACTTTCAGCGCCGCTCGTGAACGATAAGCCATTCGCCCACAGCCTGACAGCTGAAGCTGGCATCCGCTACTCGCACTACAAGATCGACACAGCAGGATCCCCGACCTTCAACACGACTACCTATAAAGGTGGGGGTACCTGGGAACCAGTTCAGGGCGTGCAGCTCCGTGGCAACTATCAGCATGCCGTTCGCGCGCCCAGCATCAGCGAGCTCTTCTCACCGAGGGTGACCTCGTTGACCAACCTTGCTAGCGATCCTTGCGCATCCGTTACGCAGAGCGGTGCCGCTATCGCGGGCACCTCGGCTCCGACAGGCGCGCTGCGTGATGTCTGCCTCGCACAGGGTGCTACCGCGGCAAACGTGAACTTGATCGCCAATGATCCTGGTGGTCAGATCAACGCGACTGGCGGCGGGAATACTAACCTCAAACCGGAAAAGTCGAATTCGTTCACGGGCGGCATTGTTCTGACCCCGACGCAAATTCTTCCAGGGTTCTCATTCACCGTAGATTATTTCCACATCAAGATTACTGACGCTATCACTGACCCGACCCCGGGGGACGCGATCGCCGCATGCTTCGGCAGTGCGAGCACGGCAAACGGCGGCGCCGGGCTACCGGCCGGAGCAGCCACTTCGGCGGCTTGCGACAACATCCGCCGAGATCCGGTCACGGGCGAACTCTCGGGTGACGCTGCAACCGTGCAGGGGATCCCACTGACGCTGTCAAATCTTGGCACACTTAAAACCGACGGCATCGATTTGACCGCTAACTATCGGCGCGATTTCGGTTTCGCTAAGCTCAACCTGAGCTTCAACGGCACTTGGACGCATTCGAATACGTTCAAATCGGGACCGACTTCAGTTAATCGTGAGTGTGTTGGCTACTATTCGATCAACTGTTTGACCAGCGGCTCTCCACAGCCTGAGTTTACGTGGAATACGCGTGCAACCGTAACCGTAAAGGCGGTCGATCTCTCTGTTCTTTGGCGCCATCTGTCTAAACTGAAGCAGGAGCCACTTGACGTAGCTGCGGATGGTCCGGGCTTTGACGGCACAAATGCTGAAGGCACATCATTCGACGCCCAAAAAATCAAGGCGTTCAATTATTTTGATCTGTCTTTGCGCACTGTCGTTGGCGACAATCTTGAGCTGACGCTAACCGTGCAGAACTTGATGAATAAGAAGCCCCCGATTGTCGGTACAGATATTGGCAATACCGCGTTTAATAGCGGTAACACGTTCCCGTCACTTTATGACACGTTAGGTCGGCGTTTCGAGGTGGGTGCTCAGGTCAAGTTCTGATCTGAACAAAAAAATACTGCAAGCAGCATGACAAATGGAGGCGGCCCTCGGGTCGCCTCTTTTTGTTTGTGACTATTCGAATCCGGGACTGACAGCGGTAAATATCCGGCCCCTTGCGTAGGGATAAAATCACCAATCCAATCGAGTCATGGATCGCCCCGTTTTTGAGCGGCCTAGTGCCGAGGAAGTTATCAAGTTGGTGTTTTGTCTTCAGCAGCCTAACAAGACATCTCGGGCGCCGTCGAAGCCGTCTTCGACGGATCGGAAGGTGCGGCGGGCGTCGTAGCGGCCTGACGGTGCGAAGCCCGGGCATAAAAGGCAAATTCCTCTGCATCGCCGCCCCAAGCATCGATGCCGCCGGGACAGAGCCCATCTGCCAGCGCAAAGCTTTTCCCATCAGGGAACCCCGGCCGGGGTTGCAGATACGAGGGAAAGCCACATCACCTCGCCGACAGGACCATTTCTCAAAAACCCGTTCCCAATTGAACGTTCCCGAAACGGGCACACGGCGATGGAGTTATGGGAAAGCAGTGATGTCGCAGATATCCTGAGTTTCGGACGTCGCGTATGTCGCCGTTTTTGCGACACCGGAATGTCCGCTGTTGGTAAGAAGCGGCCTGTCCGCTTTCGTCGAGCTGATTGGAAAGCGGCCGTTCAATCGAAAGACCTGCCACCATGCGCTGGAAATGGCGGACCGCCGCAACCTCGCCGTACTCGCGCCCTTGGCCGGAAGATGGTAATTTCTGGCGGCCCATGCGTGTGGAAACGGCAACAACGGGACGATGTCTTGTTTAACGTACGAGATTTTGCGCAGGGCGTTGGCCAGAGAGGAAGTCACTCGATGAAGGATAGCCGGGCGAGGGCCCGAACGGTCAACCTGTCGATCGGATTCGTCGCGCTGTTGGGCCTATCGACGGCCGCGTCGGCGCACGTCAAATGGTTCACCCACACCGACGGGCGCGATCAGCCGGTCGAGCCGTCAGCGCTTCTTTCGCCGACCTTCGGCGCCGTCCTATGTGTCGCACTTTTGTTTGTGTTTGCAGGGTTCCTGCTCGACGGGTGGATCGCGAAGCGCTGGCCGCACCTTCTGAAAATGGGGCGGACCACGGAGGCGTTCGAGCAGCGTTTGGTTCGCGCTGCCACCGGCGCTTATTTTATCTTCTTGTCGAGTTCTGGTGGGATCATCCTGACGCCCGACCTGCGATCGGCCGGATCGTGGCTGCCGGTCGCGCAGTTCCTGGCGGCCCTATGTCTGGTATGGCGTCGATCCTGCATTGGAGCGGGTGCCGCTATTCTTGTCCTCTACGGCTACGCCATCATTGAGTTTGGCGTCTTCCACCTCGTTGACTACGTGTTCATGCTGACGCTGGCGCTGTATCTAGCGTCTTTGTCGCTGCCGTGGGCAAGGCTCGCAGGCGTGCGGGAACGCATATTGTCTGGCGGACTCGCATTCAGTCTGGCGTGGACCGCGATCGAGAAATTCCTCTATCCACAGTGGACCGAGGCCGTCATCGCCACGCATCCCGTCATTGCGATGGGCGTGCCGATAACCCTCGTTGTCGTCATCGCCGCGTTCGTCGAGTTCACGCTCGCCTTCTATCTTATCACCGGGCGCGGATTGCTCCGCGTCGGCGGCGTCGGTTACATGTTGATATTCCTTGGCGCGATGTCGCCATTTGGAAAGCTCGACATCTTCGGACATCTTATTATCGTGGCGATCCTACTCATCACCGTTCTGCGCGGCACCACGGCGATGCAGGACGCGTTTTACTGGAGGAAGCGCGGTGCTGTGTTCAACGCTGCGTGGATCACGGCCGTCTACCTAGCATCCTTTCCGATGTTTTTAGCGGCCTATTACGCGCTACAACTCACTGCTCGCTGATCCGATCTTTGGACTGAGTTCGAATCAAACTCTCCTTCGTCTGCCACCCAGTGTCGGGGGAGACTTGGGATTTTCCCAATCCCCATTGGTGCCGCTAGGCTGCCGGCCAAGACCTGATCAACCAACGGCAGTTTTCGGGATGCCGGACTTGTTCCGGAATGTCTGCGTTTGGGCGATCGCTGGCGCGCCCTCGTCGCGAATGTGCTAAGTTTCTGCTGTCGCGTATGTCTT
>JBPBQE010000129.1:0-8427 GCA_050954595.1 Janthinobacterium lividum
GCACCATGCGGAGTGCTCACGTCCATGGACGCTCGCGACTGGAGTGACGCACGGCTCGGACGCGTCAATGTTGATCGACGCCCGTCAGCAGTTGCGCTCCGGGGCAGGCCCTTGGCTTGCACCAAGTGGTGTCCAAAAATTGGCGTGCTCCTTGCTCGCGTTGGGCAGCGCGTGCTGAACGTGCCAGCTCGGAAGGACTCGAAATTGTATTAGATCACGCGCCGATCGCTGCTTGCCCCCGGAGCGGCGCTGGCCAAAAAGGATAGTCTCACCGATACCAAGCTCAAGACCGACAAGCTGAAATGGGCCATCGACCGGCAAATCCGGTCACCGGAGGCCCCCGCCAACCGTCTCGGGACGGTCGATCCGGACCGGCTTGCAGGCTCACTTCGCGGTCCAGATCACTGGCCGCCCGACGCCACAGGGTTTCGATGGAACTACCCTTCTCCAGGCAGACGAAGTCATGCTCCAGGAGTTCGGTGAAGCCGATCGATGTTCGACTGCCAAGCGTGTGACCACGCGGAATCACGACGATCAGCTCGTCCTTACGATAGGGCACGATGTGAAGACCTGAGGCAGGGATGTTCCCTCCGTAGATCCCGATATTGGCGGTGCTGCTGGCAACCCGCTGCACGATCTGAGGACTGATGTCCTCCTCCACATCGACCCTGATCAAGGGATGGTTAGCAAGAAACCCGGCGAACTCAGCAGGAAGCGTTACCATGATGGCGGACTTGTTTGCGGCAACTCGGATCAGACCACGCAAGCCATGCCCAAAGTCTCGAAACTCCGCATCCATAACGGCAACGGCACCCTGGATGGTCCGAGCGTGATGCAGGAGTGCTACGCCCGCTTCGGTGAGCACGATGCCTTTGGAATGGCGGGTGAACAACTCGGTCTCGAGCATCGCTTCGAATTTCGAGATCCGACGGCCGACGCTGCGATGTGTTCCCGCTCCGCGGCGGCGGCGGCGATGCTCTGCTCCTCCACCACCGCGATGAACAATGCTAGGGTGAGTAGATCATGCCGCATCGCAGCCGGTCCGCCCGGTTCAGATCGGGACGAAACCTAAGGCGGCGCGGAAGCGGTTCTTGATGTACGCGCCATCACGCGGCGGTAGCACCCGTGGCAGGTTCTCCGCCTTGATCTTGATCGTCGCGAGCTTGAGGCCATCCATGGCGTCCACTTGGCGGCGCAACTCCGCAACCCCGGCCATGTCGGTGATCTCCGCCGTCCACCCGAAGCCGCAGGTCTGGGCTACCCGGTCCAAGTCGATGCCGCGCCCGGCATGGCTCACCTGCATTCCCGTCTCGGCATAATGCCCGTTATCCAGGACCGCGACCGTCAGATTGGCCGGTTGCTGCAGCGCCAACGTCGCCAGCGCGCCGAAGCCCATTAACGCCTCGCCGTCGCCGGTGATGACCAGGATCTTCTTGGACGGCTGGGCCTTGGCCAGGCCGAGCCCGACCGTCATGGCGCTGCCCATCGCGGCCCAGAGATAATAGTTGTTGTCGTGATCCCCCGCTGCCATCACGTCGTACGACGGTGATCCCAGCCCGGTGACGACCAGGATGTCCTGTCGGTCCCTAAGCAGGGCGGCCACCACCTCGCGCCGGTTGAGCGGGCCCCCGGCCCTGCCCATCGTCACTTCACCCATTTCTTCTCTCCGATCAGGCGCTGGCCGAGCAGCAGGGCGCAGGCGCAATCGCCGTTGAACGCCATCGACGCGGCGCCGTGCAGCAAGGGGGCGACGTCCGCCGGGTCGTCGGCGCGCCAGGTCAGGACGCCCATGAGCTTCAGCGCCGCTTCCGTGGCCTGTCCCATCGGGTTCTGCCACGGATTGAACTCCGCCCAGTCGCCCCGCAGGGTCACCACCATCAATAGCGGCATCCGGGCAACGATCGGCAATGCCAACGTATTGATACAGTTGCCCACGCCACTCGATTGCATCAACAGCGCCCCGCGCTCGCCACCGAGCCAGGCACCTGCGAGGTAGCCAATCCCTTCCTCCTCCGTGGTCAGCACCACCGAGGACATCTCGTTATCGGCCTCGGCCATGCGGATCGCGGTCGAGTGTCCGGCATCCGGCACGTAGGCGACGTGCTTGACCGAATGCTCCTTCAACACGCGGAACACATCGGCCCGCCAGTCGGGCGGCGCCTGGATACTGGGCGCTGAGACGTCAGTGGTGGGCATGGTGTCCTCCGTAGGCGACCGGCTTTGGCCTCATCATCCGATGCTGAGCGCGATCGGTTGCCGTCATGACTACGCCTGAAGGCACCATTGCCGGAAGGTGCCCCCGCTCATATTTCCCGCCCTTGCCGATTGTCGGCGGGGATGGTTACGGTTCTAGTGTGAACGGGCGCATCAAACGACGCCCGTCGAGGGGAGCGTAATGAACGTCGGATTCATCGGTCTGGGGCGCATGGGCCGTCCCATGGCGTCCAATCTTTGCCGAAAAGGGTTTCGGCTCCTGGTCAACGACGTGAACCCGACCGCCATGGACGAGCTTGCGCAATTGCAGGCCAAACCGTGTGCCACGGTGTCCGAGGTGGTCGCAGAGGCGGATGTGGTGATCACCATGCTGCCGGACGCTTCGGTCGTCCGAAAGGTCCTAACCATGGCCGAGGGCGTGTTCGCGCATGCCAAAGCTGGCGCGACGGTTTTGGACATGAGCACCATCGATCCCGACACCACCGACGCGCTTGTCGCCGAAGCCCAGGCGCATGGACTGAGTTTCGTCGATGCACCGGTTGGTCGCTTGGCCAGTCACGCCGACCGGGGCGAGAGCCTATTCATGGTCGGCGCGGAGCTAGCCGATTTCGAGCGGGTCAAGCCTTTACTCGACGCTATGGGAAGCACGGTTCATCATTGTGGGCCGCCCGGATCGGGAACGCGCACCAAGCTGGTCAATAATTTCCTGGCTGTCTCTTCCTGCCAGATGAACGCCGAAGCGCTGTCGTTATCCCAGCGGTTCGGCCTGGATCTCCATAAGACGCTGGAGGTGCTTTACGGCACCACCGCCGTGAACGGTCAGTTGAAGATCGCCTGGCCGTCGAAGGTCTTGGTCGGTGATACCGCACCGGGCTTCACCATCGACCTCGCGCACAAGGACCTGACGCTGATCGTGGACGCCGCCAATGCCGCGCGGGTGCCCATGCCGATGGCAGCCGCGGCACGGGAGGCGTTCAGCGTGGCGCGCGCCCGCGGCTTCGGCGGCCAGGATTTCTCCGCGATGGTGGATGTCGCCTGCGACCTGGCTAGGATCGAGAAACCCCGCCTGTAACGATCGGCCCGTCCAATAAGAACACGAGTATTGGGAACCGCCCGCAATGGAACTCTTCCGACGCAACCTTCTCCGGGCTGCTGCTGGTTCAGCCCTGACTTTGCCCGTTTTTGGCCCTGCGAGCGGCCAAACTAAGCCGCTCGTCAAAATCGGCGTGCTCGCCGACTTCTCGGGATTGTATCAGGACTTACTCGGGCTACCCGGCGTCGAATGCGCGAAACAGGCAGTCGTGGATTTTGCGCCCTCGAGCGGCAGTTTCGGCGCGGAGGTGGTGTATGCCGATCACCAGAACAAGGCGGATGTCGGCAGCGCCATCGTCCGAAATTGGTTCGATTCCGAAAGCGTGGACATGGTGATCGCCGGGCCGAACAGCGCCGTCGGTTTGGCCGTCTCCTACATCGCCCGTGAGAAGAACAAGGTCTGCATGGGCGCTGCCGTCACGGCCAGCGAGTTCACTGGCAAGGACTGCACGCCGAACACGGTCAACTGGACCTACGACGCCTACATGTTGTCCAAATCGGTCGCTGCCGAGATCACTCGGTCAGGCTCCAAGACCTGGTATTTCATCTCGAGCGACAACACGTTCGGCGCTTCCCTGCAGGCCGAGACCAGCGCCTTTGTTGCCGAGGCGGGCGGCCGGGTCATGGGTAGTTCGAAGGCGCCGCTGAGCACCATGGATTTCTCGGCCATGCTGCTGGCCGCCCAAGCCAGCGGGGCGGAGGTGCTGGCTCTGGCGGTGGGCGGCAACGACCTCATCAACGTCCTGAAGCAGGCGGCAGAGTTCGGCTTGCGGGGCAAGATGCGGGTCGCGGCGCTGGTCACGTTCCTTGGTGACATCCATGGCGCCGGGCTGCAGACGATGCAGGGATTGCTGTTCACCAACAGCTTCTACTGGGACCTGAACGACCGCACCCGCGCCTTCACCGCCCGGGTTCTGCCGAAGCTGGGTGGGACCTACCCCGGGATGACCCATGCAGGATGTTACGGCATCACGACGCACTATCTCCGCGCCGTTGCCGCGATGGGGGCAGCGGATGCCAAACGCGACGGCCGCGCCGCCGTCGCGCGGATGAAGCAGCTGCCGATCGACGACGATGCCTTCGGATCGGGCCAAATCAGAGCAGACGGTCGCGCTGTCATTCCAGCCTATCTGCTGCAGGTGAAGACACCGGGCGAAAGCAAGAAACCCTGGGATTACTGCAATGTGGTCTCGACGCTCGCTCCAGACCAGACGGTGCGACCGCTCGCGCAGAGTGCATGCCCAACCGCGAAGACCTGACGCGAATGAATGGCGGTCCATTGAGAGCGCCAGGGGAGAGCGCTGCTATTCGGCGTGTGCCGGTCACGAGTGCTTTGAGGAGCAGGGATGCAAACCCGACGCTTTAGAATCTACGTCCTGATGTTCCTGCTTGCAGCCATCAACTACATCGACCGCTCCGCCCTCTCCGTTGCCGCGGCCCCGCTCTCGCAAGAGTTCCGACTCGATCCCGTGCAGATGGGCTATCTCTTCTCCTCGTTCCTATGGCTCTACGTCCTGTGCCTCGTGCCCATGGGGTGGATCGTAGATCGATATGGCGCGAGAGTCGTCAATGCGGTCGGGATCACCGTGTGGTCCGGTGCGACCTTACTGACGGGGTTGACCGGCAGCTTCGGTACGCTGGTCGCCACACGCGTGCTGATGGGTGCAGGAGAGGCAACCACCTATCCCGCCGCGGGCCAAGTGGTTCGGCAATGGGTCCCGCTCCGCGAGCGCGCTTTGTTCACCACGGCCTTCAACGGCGGCGCATATTTCGGCCCGGCGGTTGGCAATCTAACGCTGGCAACCCTCATCGCAGCAGCGGGATGGCGCTCGGCCTTCTACGCCTGCGGCGCGATCGGCTTCGTCTGGCTGGCGGCTTGGCTGGTCTGGTATCGCAAGCCGGCGGACGCCTCCTGGCTGGGCGCGGCCGAACGGTCCATGCTGGCCGAACAAAGCCGGACGGAGACGACCGACACGGTGGCGCGCAGCGGACTATGGTCGCTGCTGCGGTCGCCCTCTATGATCGGGATGATGATCACGCAGGGCTGCGGCGTCTACACGCAGTATCTGTTCCTGACCTGGTTGCCCGCCTACCTGCAGGCAGCACGCGGCATCACCTTGGCCAATAGTGGCTGGCTGACGTCGCTGCCCTATTTTGGGGCCGTGGTGCTGACCGTGCTGCTGGGTCGGTTGAGCGACTCCCGACTGTCTCCGGACGCGGTGAAGCAAGGCGGGCGGCGGCGCATGGTCGCTGCCATGATGCTGGTCGCCGCCGTGATCCTGTTCGCGCCGCTGGTGACGAACGTCTACCTCATCCTGCTGTTGATCACCGTCGCGCTGAGCGGTGTCGCCACGACGCTCGGCCTCAACATCGCGCTGTTGAGCGACTTGTTGCGCAACACAGGGGATGCTGGGCGCGCGACCGGGCTACTCATCCTCGGCGGCAACGTATTCGGCATCCTGGCCCCGATCGTCACCGGCTACGTCGTGCAACTCACCGGCAGTTACGATTATGCCTTCGTGGTAGCAGGTGCCCTGCTGCTCATCGGCGCCATGTCCGCCCTTTCCCTGACCAAACGGCCGATCGGCGGCTGAGGAGTTCGCATGTTCTTCCAACCTCCCCGGGACGTCTCCACGACGGTGTTTGCCCGTCTCCCCGATGACCTCCGCCGCGACAACGCCGACAATGAATGGGTGCGGGCCCAACCGGCTGGCGGACCATCCGACTCGCTCCTGGAAGGTCCGTCTTTCGACGGTGAGGGAAACCTGTGGTGCGTCGACTTGCCGAACGGCCGCATCTACCGGATCACGCCGGATGGCGACTTCCACATCGTGGCCGAGTACGATGGCTGGCCGAACGGATTGAAGTTCCACCGGGATGGCCGGGTGTTCATCGCCGACTACAAGAACGGCATCATGGTGCTCGATCCGGTCAGCGGGGTCGTGACGCCCTACCTCGTGCGGGCCAATCTCGAACGCTTCAAGGCCGTCAACGACCTCCACTTCGCCCTGAACGGCGACCTCTATTTCACCGATCAGGGGCAGACCGGCCTGCATGACCCGTCCGGGCGCCTGTTCCGCGTGAGCCCGGCGGGCCGGGCCGACTGCCTCCTAGACAACGTGCCGAGCCCGAACGGCCTTGTGATGAACCTGGCGGAGACGATGGTGTATCTCGCGGTGACCCGCGGCAATTGCATCTGGCGGGTGCCGCTCCGGGCCGACGGTGGCGTCGCCAAGGTCGGCGTGTTCGTTCAGCTCTCGGGCGGTTGGGGTGGGCCTGACGGGCTGGCCATGGACAGCCAGGGGCGCCTGGCGATTGCCCATGTCGGCATGGGCTGCGTGTGGGTCGTCGACCAAATGGGCGAGCCGGTCTACCGCGTTCGGAGTTGTGCCGGTCTGCACACCACCAACGCGGCGTTCGGTGGCCCGGATGGACGCTCCCTGTTCATCACGGAGTCAGGCACGGGCAGTATCTTGCGTGCCGAGTTGGACGTGCCGGGCAAGCAGATGTTCGGGCCCAAGTTGTAAGACCGAGCTGCCCCTTCCGCGTCAGTAAAGCAGTCGCGACCGGAACATTACGACTCTCAAGGTGGGCGAGAAACTTAGTCTCTGAGTCGACATCCACCGGACCCCTGGCACGATGACCGGACACTCGCAGGATGAAACGTTCACCCGTGGAGGTGATCACGTCGTATATGTCGTTGAAGCCGCGGCTGAGCAGGACGCAGGTCGCATCGCAGAGATCATACCCCTGGGTGAGAAGCGCTACGACGCGCTTAGCTGTTGCGGTGCTATAAGTTAATGGCGCAACACGGGACAGCGTGCCGTTTGTGGGCATGACCGATGATGGCTACATCCGATCCGATCGCCAAGGAGCGGTCTGAAGGGCGATTACCCCCTGTCGCCGACCTCCTTCGTCGCGGCCACAAATTTCACAGCGGCGCTATCGGTGCATACTGCGATCCTGTTCATGGTTGATCGCGGTTGCGCCGCGTTACCCGGTGATGACCGAACCGGACACCCTGCTCATCCCGGCCGCGTGGCCGTTCCCGAACTCTCGTCTGCCTTTGCTGCTGTATCGGGCATCGCTGCCTGCAAATGCAGACAGGATAGAGCAGGCTTTCGAAACGCGTGGCTGGAGCAACGCCTGGCAGAACGGCATCTATCGCTTCCACCACTTCCACAGCACCGCGCACGAGGTCCTGGGGATTGCCTCAGGTCGCGTTACGGTTCGCTTTGGTGGTCCGACAGGGATCGAAGTGTCGCTTGCTGCAGGTGACGCCGTCGTCATCCCGGCGGGAGTGGCACACTGCAACGTTGATGAAGAGGGACGACTGGCAGTCGTCGGCGCCTACCCGGGCGGTAGCTCGTTCGACACGCTCCGGGGCGATATGTCGGACTATGAGGCCGCATATAACCGAGCCGCGGCGGTTCCCATGCCTGATGAGGATCCATTACCAGGCTATGACGCACTGCGACGGCTGTGGCATGAGGCCCGTCCCTGAACAAAGCGTTCCTAAAGTCGGAGGGCGCATGATGCCGGATCCGAAGTTAGCCCTGAGCGGAGAACTCAGATTTTCGGGTCGGGGTTCGAGGTGTTGTCGCTTGCCTCCTGAATGATGACCCTGCTGGTGGATGCCGCATGCCGGAACTTGGCTGCGGCGACGTAGTCCGGGTCTGCGAGCCAAGCTTGCACGGCAGCGGCGCTAGGGAACTCGAGTATGACCATACGTTCGGTGAACGGCGCCCCTTCTGCCGTTTGCACGTCGTTACCCCGTGTCAGGAAGCGGCCGCCGTGGCGTTCCACAAGGGCCGGGGTCAGAGCCGTATAACGCCGGTATGTCTCGGGGTCATGTATCGACATCGTGGCTACGACATACGCTGGCATTCGGGTTGTCCTCTAGTTGCAGGGGTATGCTCGGGAAAGCCGGGGCAGTTCTCAGCAAAGATCAACAGATGGCGTTCGTGGTTCCCCGCTCGCCTACTTCATGGCGAGCAAGGCATTGGCGATCTCACCGACGATCAGTTCGCCGTCATGGGGATTGGGTTGGTTGTCGCAGAAGATGGCCATGATGACGGGCCCACGCTCCGTGATCACGTAGCCGACGTCGTTGGTCACCCC
>JBPBQE010000442.1:0-8420 GCA_050954595.1 Janthinobacterium lividum
GCGTCGTCATCGACGATGGCATCCGCGCGGAAATACTGACCTATGGTGGCATCGTCGCGCGGCTGGAGGTACCCGGGCGGGACGGCCGGCGGGACAACGTCGTGCTCGGCCTGACGGACCTCGCCGGCTACGAGACGCGCAGCCCGAGTTTCGGCGCCACCATCGGCCGCTACGCCAACCGCATCGGCGGTGCCCGCTTCACCCTCGACGGCACGACCTACACGTTGCCCAAGACTGAGGGCGACAACACGCTGCACGGCGGCATCGCTGGGTTCAGCAAGCGGGTCTGGACGATCGAGCAGGCCGATGCGACGTCCGTGACCCTGGCCTACACGAGCGCGGACGGGGAAGAAGGCTTTCCCGGCACGCTCGAGACCCGGGTCCGCTTCACGGTCGAAGGCACGACGCTGCGGCTGAGCTACACGGCCACGACGGATCGGCCGACCGTGCTGAACCTCACCAACCACAGCTACTTCAACTTGGCGGGCGAAGGCAGCGGTGACGTCTGGGGGCACGAGATTCGGATCCCGGCGGATCGGATGGTGGAACTGGACGGTGCCTCGATCCCGACCGGCCGGTTGCTGGACGTTCGTGGCACGCCATTCGATTTCCGCAACCCGATGCCGGTCGGCGCGCGGGTGCGGGTGGCCGATCCGCAACTCATAGTGGGGTGTGGCTACGACGCCTGTTTCGTCCTGAACGGCAGTGGGCGGCGCGCGGCGGCGGAAGTGTGGGAAAGGGGTAGCGGCCGGGTCATGAGCGTGTGGACGGATCAGCCGGCGGTGCAGCTGTATTCGGCCAATAAACTCACCGGCGCACTGGTGGGTCTGTCGAACCGGGCGTACCGTTCCGGGGACGGTCTTTGTTTCGAGACGCAGCATTTTCCGGACAGTCCGAACCATCCGGACTTTCCCGGCACGACGTTGCGGCCTGGCGAGGTATTCAGGACGGAGACGGAATACGTATTCTCGCTGTGTTAACCGCTTGGCGAGGCCAGGACGGTGCTTTAGGAGAAGCCCCTAACTAGCTTTACACGCGGAGTTTCCTTTGTCCTATCGTCTGTTTGCGGTCGCTGCGGTGACCGTGCTTGCCCTGCAGGGCTGCGCCAAGCCTACGCCGCAGCAGGCCGTGACCACCGATACCCTGAACGACGCCATCGCCAAGACCTGCACCTTTACGCCGGTTCAGCCGATGCCCGGCGCCACGGTCGAGTCGACGATCACGATGACCAATGACGGCTGGTGCGCCTTCCGCGCGTCGGAGAAGTCGGGCCAGGCTTACGTGCTCGGCTTGATCAAGCAGCGCCCGGAGCACGGCGAGATGCTGATCCGGCAGTGGAACGGCGAGACGCGGGCGGAATACACGCCGGCACCGAGCTTCGTGGGCGCCGATCGCTTCACGGTGGCGTTTCGCGGCGCTGACGGCTCCGATGCCTTGGTCAAGGTCGCCGTGACGGTGACGCGCGGCGAGGGCGTGCCCGCGGTAGCCGCACCAGCGGCAGCCGAGGAAAAGCCGGCGGCGACCACGACGCGCCGTCACACGACGGCTAAGAAAAAGACCCGCTAAGCTCCGTTTAACCTGATTCGGAAGGGGTGGCGCTGGCCATCCCGCCGGGTTAGGCTGCACTTGTGTGTCTGCGTAGCTCAGCAGGATAGAGCACAGGATTCCTAGTGGTAATTGGGCGTCGCGTCGGGAAACCTCGCGGCGGATCCGCTCAAAGTCGGGGAAAGCTTCGATGCAGCCTGCATCATGCCGATCCCGAGCCAAGCCCCTTTCGACAGGGGAAGGTGTAGAGACTGGACGGGCGGCGTCTACGGCTTCGCGATTGGTGCGAAGCTAGGGCGAAGGGACAGTCCAGACCACGAACGCCCTCGACGAGGGACGGCGGTGAAAGCCGAAGTGGGATGAATCCTGGGGCCGTGGGTTCGAATCCCGCCGCGGACACCACTCATTTTCAGTCATTGACCGTGCGATCGGGGGGCGTGCTGGTTCCCAGCATGCTGTCGATGCGGAGCGCGAGCGTTTCGGGCGAGATCGGCTTGGTGATGATCGACATGCCGGGCGCGAGGCCGGCGTCGCTGAGGATGCCGGCGTAGCTGGTCATGAACAGCACTGGTAGTGTCGGCCAGGCTTGGCGGGCCGCTTCGGCGATCTGGCGGCCATTCAGGTTCCCGGGCATGCCCACCGTGGTGATGAGCAGGTCGAGCCGGTCGAGGCCACCTGCGAGCAACGACATCGCGTCCGCCCCACCCGCAGTCATCCTGACGCGATAACCGAGCCGGCGCAGGTTCCTCGCCGCAGCCTCGCGCACTTCCGTATCGTCGTCGATCAGCAGGATGACGGGCTGGTCCGATCGTTCCTCGGACGGGGCCGGCTGGCGGTCGGGTGGTGCGCGATCGTGACGCGGAAGGTGAAGGTGGACGGTGGTGCCGTGACCGGGGCGGCTTTCGAGACGGACGAAGCCGCCGGACTGACGCACGAAGCCGTAGACCTGTGACAGGCCTAGGCCGGTGCCTTGGCCCATCGGTTTGGTGGTGAAGAACGGTTCGAAAGCGCGCGCCTGGGTCGCTTCGTCCATGCCGGTGCCGGTGTCGGTGACGGCGATCTCGACGTAGTCGCCGGCGTTGACGCCTTCGCCGCGGTCGACTTCGCCACCGCCGAGCGTGACGTTGCCGGTGGCGATGATCAGCTTGCCTCCGCCTGGTAACGCATCGCGGGCGTTGATGCACAGGTTGAAGACCACGTTCTCCAACTGGCTTTGGTCGCACAGGACGGTCCAGGCCGGGTCGGAGCGGTGGCGGATCGAAACGTCGATCGAAGGCCCGACGGTGCGGGCGACCAACTCGACCATGCCGTCGACCAGGGCAGCGGCGTCGACGATCTCCGGCATCAGCGTCTGACGGCGGGCGAAGGCGAGCAGGCGGTGGGTGAGGGAGGCGGCCCGATCGACGGTGGTGCGGGCGACGGTGGCGAAGCGCTTGGCCTCCTCGAGCTTATTCTGGTCGACCCGGCGGACCAGCAATTCTAAGGCGCCGCCGATCGCCTGCAGCATGTTGTTGAAGTCGTGGGCGATACCGCCGGTGAGTTGGCCGACGGCTTCCATCTTCTGCGATTGCCGCAGTTGATCCTCGGCTGCCATCAGCTCGGCGGTGCGGTCGGCGATCTCGCGGGTCAGCGCCTCGCGCGAGCGGGCGAGGATGTCGCGGGCTTCGACGATCTCGTCGATGTCGGTGCAGGTGCCGTACCAACGCACGATGCGACCGTGATCGTCCCGGATCGCCTGGGCGCGGGCCAGCACCCAGCGATACCGGCCGGAGACGTGACGGAGACGATATTCGCGATGATAGGGCTGGCCGGTGTCGAGCGAGGCCTGCCAGATCCGGGCAGTCTCGTGGGCGTCTTCGGGATGGAACAGGCCGGTCCACGAGGGACCATCGTTCCAACCGGGGACGGTGCCGGTGAACTCGTACCAGCGTTGGTTGAAGTAGTCGTGGTAGCCGTCGGGGCGGGTGGACCAGACCATCTGGTCGATGCAGTTGGCAATGGCCTGGAAGCGGGCTTCGCTGTCGCGCAGGGCCTCGATGTTGGCCATGCGCTCGGTCTCGTCCGCGACGAGACCGACGAGGAAGGAATTGCCGTCGCCGTCGAACACGATCTCGGCCTGGATGAGTATGTGACGCTGCTGGCCGTCGCGCAGGATCCGATAGGCATGAACGGCACGGCCCTCGGCGATGCCGGCGACGATCTCGGCACGGGCCCGATCCACGTCGGCCGGAACGATGCGGGCAAAGTAATCCGCCGAGCGGAAGCCTTCCGTCGGGCCCAAGCCGTACATCGTTCGCATTTCTTCGGACGGCTGAACGGTGTCGTTGCCGAGATCCCATTCGAAGGAGCCGAGGCGGCCGGCCTCTAATGCGAGACGAAGCCGGGCTTCCTCGCGCCGGAGTGCGGACTCGGCGTGATCCCGCTCCTGCTCACGGGTGGCCAGGGCGGCGATCATGCGGTCGAACCCGGCGCCGAGTTCGCGCAACTCGCCCGAGCGGCGGCCGAGGTCGGTGCGAGCGTTGAGGTCGCCGGCACCGACCTGGTCCGCCGCTGTGACGATGCGCGCCAGCGGGCCGAGCACGAAGCGTCGCGCGCCGAACGTTCCAGCCACGACGGCGACGATGCCGCCAAGACCCAGGCCGAGCAGGTTGCGCAGCGACACGGCGCGCAGGTCGCTGAACGCGCGCTCCCGGTCGATGCCGACGACGGCGGTGAGGCCGACGAGCGCCGGGTTAGCGGGCACGGCGCCGAAGCGGCGAAGGACGCCATCAGGCCCGGCCGTGTCGACAACGCGGGGCGTGGAAACGTTCAAGGCGGCGAGCAGGGCCTTGGGCGCGGGCTGGCCGACCCACGCCGCCTTGATGGGAACGCCGTCCTGGGCGGCGGCGACGACCGTGCCGCTGGGATCGAACAGGATGATCTGGGCTCCGGGCGGGACCGTCTCGGTCGCGAGCTGCCGTGCCAGCCAATCCTGATCGACGCTGGCGATGACGACGCCGTCGATCGTGTCGGCGGGTGACCTTATCGGCATCGCGAAATGCACGCTGGGCCGATGGGTGACGATACCCTCGACGAGGTCGCCGCTGGTGAACCGGCCGGTAGCCAAGGCGCGCCGGAAATAAGCGCGATCGGCGACGGAGTAGCTGCCGCGGGCCGCCTCCGTGTCGTTGCAGACCGTGTTGCCACCGAGGTCGATGATGGCGAGGAGCGAGTATTCCTCCATCTTCTTCGACACGGCTTTCAGGTACGTGCTGCAGACGTCAGGGGTTTCCGAGCGGATCGCTGGGGCTTCGCTGATGGCGATCAGCATGCGGTTGGCACCGCCGACGATGAGCGACAGGCTGTCCTGGACGGAGCGGCTTTCCGACATGGCGGCCTGATCGATGGCGGCAGCACGCTCGTTGCGCTGGCTGACGTCGTTGAGGATGCCGAATAGGAGCGGCGGCGTGAGCGCCAGCGCAATCAACAACAACAGTCGGGTGGCCAAGGTCACGCGGCAACAGCTCCGGTCAGTGCCGATGCCGGTTGCCGGGGGAACTCATCTGCCATGGGCATGTCGCATCCTCCAGCTCACCGCGAGCGCGCATAGGATACGACTCTCGCCGGACCTCAGACAGCGTTATCCTGCCGCAGCATGGGCTGGTGGGTCGCCCGCAGCGTCGGGGGCGAAATCCGGGCGCTCGAGCAACCAGGCGACCAGCAATCCGGCGAGCAAGCCCCAGAAGGCGGCGCCGATGTTGCCGACCGTGATGTCGGCGACGGTGACCAGCAGGCTGACCAGGGCGCCAAGGGTGAACTTGCCGCGGAAGGCGCCGAGAAAGGCCGCTTGCAGGACGCGCAGCATGGCCAAGCCACCCAGCATCATAATGAACTCGCGCGGGGTGGCGAGCATCAGGCGGGTGAAGGTCGGGGCGACGAGGCTGAACAGGATGGCGAGCAGGCCCATGAACATCGCGGCGGTGTAGTGGCGGCGGGGCTCGCCGCTGGAGGTGACGAGCGCGCCGGTGGGACCGGTCAGGCAGGTGCTGACGGCGCCAACGGAGGCGGCCAGCAGCGAGCCGATGCCGCAGGCAACCGTGACGGCGGTCATGGGCGGCTGGTGGCCGACGTTTTGCAGCACGGCGGCGCCCTGGCCGTTTTGGACAACGAGAACGGTGATGGCGAGCGGCACGACCAGCTCGATGACGGCGGGAAGCGACCAGATCGGCGGCAGCAGCACCGGATGGATGAAGCGCAGCCCGTCGAACGCCGCCCCGCCGACCCGGCCCAGCAACGCGACGCAGGCGGCGCCGATCAGAAGCGCGCCGATCAGCGGTGGCAGGCGGCGGCCGAGGGCGGGGATCGCGGCTAGCAGGAGAAAGGCGAGCACCATCGGGACGGCAATGGCCGGGTCGGCATCGAGGGCGCGGATGAGGTCGAGGCCGAAGCGGAGGAACACGCCGGCGACCATGCCCATCACAATCGGCATCGGCACCGCCTGCATCGCCCGCTTGACCCAGCCGGAGGCGCCGAGGACGAGAATGACGAGGCCGGTGACGTAGTAGGCGCCGATGACTTCGCCGAATTTGAGGTGCTGGAGGGCGGGGCCGACGAGTACGGTGCCGGGGATGGTCCAGAAGAAGCATAGCGGCTGGCGGTAGGCCCAGCTCATGGCGATGGTGAGGATGCCGTTGAAGAAGAAGATGCCGAAGATCCAGGAGGCGAGTTCGGCTGGCGTCAGGTGTCCGGCGGTGCCGACGGAGAGGATGATGGCGATGGGGCCGGTGGTGGCGAACAACATGCCGATGACGGCGTTGGTGGCGTAGAGCGGGCCGAAATCGGCCCATGCCTCGCGCAGGGTCGGTCGGCGAATGGCGGCGGTTTGGCTCATTGTCCGATAAAGGCGAGAAGACGGTTGAGCAGGGCGGCGGGTTGTTCCTGCTGGATCCAATGGCCGGCACCGGGGATCAGGGCGACGTCGCGCATGTCGGTGCAGACGCGTTGCTGCATGGCCTCGAAGTCGCCGGCCTTCTGAAAGGTGCCCCAGTCGGAGGCGCCGGCGTAGAAGCAGGCCGGCACGTCGATCGTGCGGCCGGCGAAGGTGGCGAGGTCGCGGGCGAGGTGGCCGGCGGTGCGGACGCGGTAGGAGTTCAGACCGCCCTGGAAGCCGGTGCGGGCGTATTCCTCGACGTAAACAGCAAGTTCGGCGTCGGTGAGCCAGGTCGCTTCGGTGTCCGGCATGAAGGGCGCGACGGCGTCGGGCATCATCGCCTCGAGCGGCATGACGTAGTAGCCCGGTAGTTTGGCCAGCTCGGTGGCGGACCAGGCGGCGAGCGGGTGCGGATCGTTGCCAGACCAGTCGGCGCTTTTCTGGTGAAAGTAGGCGCGCATGAAGGCGTGTAGACCTTGCGGGCTACCATCCATATCCGGTGCGGCGGCGCGGGTGGAGTAATACCAATGGTAGTGCTTGCGGGGCGGGCGCAGCGCCGCGAGTTCGGGGTCGGGGCTCCGTGACGGGGCTGCGAGGAGTTTGGGCGGGCCGCCGAACGGCGCACTCATCAGCGCGAGGGCGCGGAAGATGTCGGGGCGGATGAGGGCGCAGGCAGCAGCGGTGCCGGCGCCGTAATCATGGCCGGCGACGAGGTCGACATGGCTGCGGCCGAGGGCGGCGACGATCGAAGCGGCGTCGCGCACCAGGTTGAGGATGCTGAACTCGGCGAGGTCGATGTCGTAGCCCAGAGCGCTGCCCGTCGTGCGGCCGTAGCCGCGGGCGTCGGGGGCGACGACGTAGTAGCCCGCTGCAGCCAGGCCGGGGATCAGGTGCCGCCAGCTGTAGGCGATCTCCGGAAAGCCGTGCAGCAGCAGGATCATGGGCCCAGCGGGATCGCCGGCCTCGAGGAGATGGACCCGGAGGCCGTTGATGTCCTCGAGGAACCGGCTGCGCACGCCGGCCGGGAGGATCTCCGGCGCGAGCGGCGGCAAAGGCGTCATCAGGCTTGAGCGGCAACCGGGTTGCGGAGAGTGCCGATGCCGGGAACCGTGACTTCGACGACGTCACCGGGCTTCATCCACAAGGGGGGCTTGCGGGCCATGCCGACGCCCGATGGCGTTCCGGTGACGATGATGTCGCCGGCTTCGAGGCTGATGGCCTGGCTGATGGTGTGGATCAGGGTCACGACGTCGAACACCAGGTCGTCGGTGGCGCCTTCCTGGACGACTTCGCCGTTGAGCGTGGTCGTGAGTTTCAGGCCGGCGATGCCGGGCGGCAGTTCGTCGGCGGTGACGAGGTAGGGGCCGAAGGGGCCGGTGCCGTCGAAGTTCTTGCCGACCGTCCATTGCGGGGCCTTGAACTGGTACTCGCGGATGGAGGCGTCGTTGAACAGCGAGTAGGCGACGACGTGATCGAGCGCGTTCTCGCGGCTGATGTCGCGGCCGCTCTTGCCGATGACCGCGACGATCTCGCCTTCGTAATCGAGCTGTTCGGACAGGCGGGGACGGATGATGGGAGCGCCGGCGCCGATGAGGCTGGAGGCGAAGCGACCGAATAGGGTCGGGTAGCTCGGGGCTTCGGCGAAGCCGCTTTCGGCGGAGTGGTCGGCGTAGTTGAGGCCGACGCAGATGATCTTCGGCGGCGTGGGCAGCGGCGGCAGCAGGGTGACGCTGTCAAGGTCGATCTCGGGGCCGGCGAGCATGGCGCGACCGGCGCTCATGAGCTTGTCGGGACCAGCGGCGACGAGGCTGGTCAGGCTACCGGGGTAGTTGGCGTCGGTGCTGGGGCAGGCATGGAAGGCGGTGTGGGCGTTTTCCGCCACGGCGATGCCGTGCGTGCCGTTCTGGCTGTATGCCGCGAAGCGCATGTGAGTTCCTCCGTCGTTGGGTTCATCCCGTATTCTGTT
>JBPBQE010000405.1:0-8388 GCA_050954595.1 Janthinobacterium lividum
GTGGAACGCGTTGGTCGGCCAATCCGGAACGATCGCCTCAATCGCTTCTAGAGAGTGGGCTCAAACGGTCACTGTCTGATGCCGCTGGTATGAGTTGGGCAGGAGGGTGGGCCTTCGCCGTGCGGTATGTAAGCGCCGCAGCATTGGAGGTCCGCCATGTCGCTCCGCCTTACCTTATCCGGGTCCGTTCCCAGGTCCACGGCCGTTGTGGCTTGTGCCGCCTTCCCACGCGGTAACCCTTACCTGAGCTTGCGAGACGCACTCGGGCCTGTATTTGCCGACCCGCAGTTTGCGGCCCTGTTCCCCAGCCACGGCCAGCCGGCGGCGGCGCCATGGCGGCTCGCGCTGGTGACGCTGCTGCAATACGCCGAAAACCTGTCGGATCGGCGCGCCGCCGACGCCGCACGCGGCCGGATCGACTGGAAATACCTGCTGGGGCTGGGGCTGGAGCTGGCCGATCCAGGATTTGACGCCTCCGTCCTGAGCGAGTTCCGCAGCAGGCTGGTTGCGGGCCGGGCCGAGACGCTGCTGCTCGACACCTTGCTTGCACTCTGCCGAGAGCGGAAGCTGCTTACGCCCCGTGTCCGGGCTAACGGATGGTCGCACGGAGGGCGGCATGGCTGACACCATCCGCCGACGTATGCACCGTGCCGATCCATTCCTGGACAATGCGCTGGAGCCCGCCCTGGATCGCTGGCGTAGGTTGCTTGGCGATGCGGTCGGAAAGCCGCAGCTCGTGCCCACTGAAGCCGACAGGGCTGAGCTGGAACTGGCCCACCAGTTGCTCGTCCCGCTTCGGCTCACGCAGCAGATCGCCGTCTGACGGTCGTTCGCGGGTTTGCTCGAGGTTTCTCGAGGAGGCCTTGCGTCGGCGTCACCGTGCTGCGATGCCGATAGTCTTAAATCGCAAACAGATATGATCTATGCGTCAATCGCAGAACTGGACCCGGAGACATCATGGATCGCATGCAGTCGGTATTATCCTTCAAGCCGCTAGCACCCGCCATCCACAAGGCAGAACGTCGCCAACATGTCGACGTCATCATCGTTGGAGCAGGCTTCGCCGGGTCGGTCATGGCGGAACGACTGGCAGCGGGGTCCGACAAGAAGGTCCTGGTGATCGACAAGCGACCGCACGTCGCGGGCAACGCCTATGATGAAAACGACGCGGCGGGCATCCTGATCCATCGCTACGGCCCGCACATCTTCCACACCAACAGCGACGAGGTGTTCGCATACCTCTCACGCTTCACGCGGTGGCGGCCCTACGAGCATAAGGTGCTGGCGACGGTGCGGGACAAATTGCTACCGATCCCGATTAACCGGACGACGCTCAATTCGCTGTTCGGCTTGTCGCTCCACGATGACGCCCAGGCGGCCACTTTCCTCGCGAGCCGCGCTGAACCCCGTGAGATCCACACCTCCGAAGACGTCGTCATCGCCGCGGTCGGCCGTGAGCTCTACGAGCTGTTCTTCCAAGGCTATACCCGCAAGCAATGGGGCCTGGATCCTTCCGAGCTCGACAAGGCGGTCACTGCCCGCATCCCGACCCGCACCAGCACGGACGACCGCTACTTCCTGGACAAGCACCAGGCCATGCCGGCGGACGGCTACACGCGCATGTTCGAAACGATGCTCGACCACCCCAACATCACCGTCGAGACTGGCGTCGATTTCGCCGATTGTGACGTCCGCGCCTCTCACGTCATCTACACCGGCCCGATCGACGGCTATTTCGACCATCGCTTCGGCGCACTACCCTATCGCAGCCTCGAGTTCCGGCACGAGACGCGGGAGACCGAGTGGGTTCAGCCAGTCGCGGTCGTCAATTATCCCGCGGCCAACGTCCCTTATACGCGGATCACCGAGTACAAGCATCTGACCGGACAGATTTCACCGCGCACCAGCCTGAGCTACGAATTCCCGCGCGCGGACGGCGACCCCTATTACCCGATCCCGCGCGCCGAGAACCAGGCGCTGTACAACCGATATGCGGCATTGGCCGAAACGTTACCCAACGTCAGCTTTCTCGGTCGTCTTGGAACCTACCGTTACTACAACATGGACCAGGTCGTCGGGCAGGCCTTGGCCACCTATCGCCGCCTGGTGCCGCGCCTCAAAGAACAGCTTACGACCGTGTGATCGCTCCACGCCGTCTGCTCGCGATATTCCCGACCACTCGCCCATAGGATTTTGTAGACCGTGGATTTACCCTTGCCCGATACGCCGACCCGAGACACGCTGATCCGAAAATTCTCGAGCGATGACGTTTTTCGCGCCGGGGAATTGCCGCCGGTCCGCGACGGGATCGACATGGCCATGCTGGTCGGGCGTCCGCACGTGTTCGGCCGTGTCAAGACGCTGCGCAACGGCATGATGGTGGAACCAATCGCTAATCTGGTTCTGCAGCCCGATGGCCGCGTCACCGGTCACGGTCACCCCAACGAGGGGCGTTGGGGACCCTACATCCACTCCGACGTTCCCGCCGACGAGGCCTTCGCCTTTATTTCCGAAGGCAACGGCTACATCCCCAGTTCGGTCTGGACGCAGTCGATCGGCGACATGCCGATCGGCAATTTCTGCGACGAGCCGGAAGCAGTCCAGGCCGGTCAGCGTCTCTGCTTGCTGCCTGCCACGGCGACCCGGTCCGACGATGTGGTGTTCCTGGTGGCGTCCTGCCTGCGCTTTTACGAGAAAACTGTGCCGACGCTGCTACGGCAAATGGATGACGAGGGCATCCCCGCGGACCGCATCAAGATCGTGGTCAACGGGTGCGAGCGCGACGAGGATCAGTGCATCGATGGTATCGACCACGCGTTCAGCACGCATGACGGTTGGGAGTGGAGTGCATTGTACGAGGCGCCGCTGCGGTGGAATTTCGGCTACGCCTTCCTGATGCACGACACCAACGTCATTTTCCCGGGCTTCCGGCGCAGCGTCGAAGGCTTCAACCGGCACCATGCCTGGGAGCACCTTCCGGCCTCCCCGTTGGCACGATGCCTGCTCGGGCTTTACAGCCATGGTTTCCTCACCCGCCTCAACCCATGGCTCAAGACCACGCACCGCATTTCCAAGCGGGAGGGCATCATCGCCGAGGCGAGCGCGGAGTTGCTGTTCCGGGCGCGCTCGGCGCTGGTAATCAGTGACAGCGAGTGCAACGGCCATTTTGCGCAGGCCGAATGGCGGGAATTGGTGGACCAGTTCAACACCGGTCAGATGCGGGTCCGCCGCGCCTTCCCGGCCATCAAGCTGCACAAGTTCATCCACGCCCACGGGGCGCCGCCGGAAGCGCTCTAGTGGTCAAAACCTGACAGAAGAGTCCTGAGCACGTGGGCAGTATGATCCAATTTCATTGACGCCCTGCGTTTCTGGCCGGGAACCAAGCGTTAGATTCTTACCACTAGCAGCCTGCTGACCAACGCCTAATCTGGAGCACTGTAGGGCATCTTGCGGATGCGGCACGCCAGAAGGCGATCTAGGACAGGCTGCCGCGACGGATTTCCCGATTCGCCGCGGTTGCCAATCCCGTGTCGGCCCTTCTAGAGGCTGATCGTAAGCGTATGGCCAAGCTTCCGATTACCGACAAGTCTCTGATTCGGATGTGAGAGCTCACTCGATTTTTCTTGAATCAAAAGAATTGCTTGTGATTCATTGATGGCACCCCGGCTCGAATTTCAGGTGTGCAGTGGCTTCTCAAACACGTTTGGGCTCGGTCTCGGCGAACCGTCCCGGCAAATTGACGGTGCCGCGTCGGCAAAGACGCGAGATACGCCTGGACGTCAGCCCGGACCTGTTGCACCGCCAAGTAGCAGTACTGGGGAGCTGGACCTTCTCCACCGTGGGTCAGGCGGAATGCGCCCGCTTCGTCGCCGAGCGCGGCATCGACGTGGACGCGCTGTTCACCGATCACTTCGCGCTGGAAGACGCCGGCACCGCCTATCGCGCCTTCGACCAGCGGCAAGGGCGTGTTCCTGCTCTGAGGCCCGCCGCCGCTCAGCCCTTGGCACCGCGGGGCCGGCGTGCCGGGCCGGCGGGACGCGGCGCTGGTGGGGCCGCCGGCAGCTTCCAGGACGCCGCCGCTTCCTTCAGCTTGCGCAGCACAAAAGACGACTTGGAATGCCGGATGCCGGGAATGCGATATAGCCGTTCCCGCAGCAGCCGCTCGTAGTCGCGCGTGTCCCGCACGGCAATGCGGATGATGTAGTCGTAGTCACCGGAGATCAGGAAGGCCTCCAGCACCTCCGGGATCTGCGCCAGGGCCTGGCCGAAGGCGGCCAGCATCTCGTCCGTGTGGCTTTCCAGCAGCACCTGGACGATCACGGTCTCGCCGCGGCCGAGCGCCGCGGGATCGACCAGCGCCGTGTAACCCTGGATCACCCCGGCTGCTTCCATGCGCTTGATCCGTGTCCAGCACGGCGTGGAGGACAGGCCGACGCGGGTGCCGATCTCCGCCAGGCTCAGCCGTGCGTCGGCTTGCAATGCCGCCAGGATCTTGTGGTCGATCGCGTCCAGGTCCATCCTTCCGCCAACGCGGGATAAGGCGGAAGGATTTTCTGCGTTCGGCGCAAAATGGCGGAAGGACGTGAACATTTTCCGTCAGCGCCCCCCTATGCTGCCATCATGACCGAACTCGCCCAGCCTTCCCTGTCCCCTGCCCCCGGCACGGCCGCCCGGAACGGTGCAGCCGCGCTGCTTGATGCTCTGGTTGCCGCAGGGGTGGAGGTGGTGTTCGGCTATCCCGGCGGCGCCGTGCTTCCCCTTTACGACGCGCTGCACGGCGACGAACGCCTACGCCACGTCCTGGTGCGGCACGAGCAGGCGGCGGTGCACGCGGCCCAGGGCTACGCCCGCGCCACCGGCCGGCTCGGGGTAGTGTTCGTTACCTCCGGACCCGGCATGACCAACACGGTGACCGGGCTGCTGGACGCGCTGAGCGACTCCGTACCGATCCTCTGCGTCGCCGGGCAGGTGGCGACACCGCTGATCGGCACCAACGCCTTCCAAGAATGCGACGGCATCGCCATCTCCCGACCGGTCACCAAGTGGAACACCCGGCTGGATGATGCCACCGCCGTGCACGCCACGGTATTGCGGGCTGCTGCCCTCGCCACCGGCGGGCGCCCCGGCCCCGTACTGCTGGAGTTCCCCAAGGACGTGCAGCTCGTCTCTGCCGGCCCCGCCCGGGCGGACGCACGTCCGGCACCACCCCTAGCGCCCGGCCCCGCCGACGCCCTGCTGCGCGAGGCGGCCACCCTGATCCGCACGGCACGACGTCCAGTGTTCTACGGCGGCGGCGGCCTGATCAACTCCGGTCCCGAAGCGTGCACCGCCTTCACGCGCTTGGTGCGCCAGACGGGTGCGCCCTGCACGCTGACGCTGATGGGTCTGGGCGCCTTCCCTGCCTCCGACCCGGCCTTCCTGGGGATGCTGGGCATGCACGGTACGGTGGAAGCCAACCTCACCATGCACCGCGCCGACCTAGTGGTCTGCGTGGGCGCCCGCTTCGACGACCGGGTCACCGGCGATCTCGCCCGCTTCTGCCCCACGGCTCGGAAGATTCACGTCGACGTCGACCCTTCCTCGATCAACAAGCTGGTGCGCGTGGACGTACCGCTGGTTGGCGACTGCGCCATCGTGCTGGCTGGGCTTTCGAGGATGCTGGCCGATGGCCCGGCGCCGGCCGAGGACCTGACGCCCTGGTGGGCGACGATCGGGCGCTGGCGGGCGCAGGACTGCCTGCATTTCGAGGACCGGCCGGACGTGATCCTGCCGCAGCGCTTGCTGCGGGACCTCGGCGCCGCCATGGCCGGACGGGACGCCATCGTGTCCACGGACGTAGGCCAGCACCAGATGTGGTCGGCCCAGTACCTTCCGTTCGAAAAGCCGAACCGTTGGCTGACCTCGGGCGGCGCGGGCACCATGGGCTACGGCCTGCCGGCCGCACTCGGCGCCCAGGTCGCACACCCGGACCGCCTGGTGGTCTGCGTCAGCGGCGACGCGTCCGTGCAGATGAATATCCAGGAGCTGGCAACGGCGACTCAGCACCACCTGCCGATCAAGCTGGTGCTGAGCAACAATGGCTACATGGGCATGGTGCGCCAGTGGCAGGAGCTGAACCACGGCAGCCGCTACAGCCACAGCTACACGGCAGCTTTGCCGGATTTCGTCGCCCTGGCCAGGGCCTATGGCTGGGAAGCCGCGCGGGTGACGACGCCGGACGCACTCGGCAGCGCCTTGGGTGCCTGTCTCGACAGCACGCGGCCTTTCTTTCTTGACGTTAGCGTGGCAGAGCAAAGCAACTGCTTCCCCATGATTGGAGCAGGCAGCGGCCACGACCAAATCATGCGCGACACTTCTTCATTTTACGAAGGAGAGGATTAATGTGTACTAAGAATGGTGATGAAACTGACCTAATTGATTTGGTTCAATAATTTACTTTGCTGCTGCAATTATCGAGATGGTCTGCAGCCCAGCATACGCTGACCGCGACTGGAAGCAGCCTTTCATCACCTTTCCAAACCGACGTTTGAGAATGAAAAAGAGCTGCTATTTAGGGTCTGTGCCGCCTCCTGCCTCACCTACAGCCATCCGCTTCGTCGCCTACCTGCGCGTGTCCACGGACAAGCAAGGCCGATCAGGCCTCGGGCTTGAAGCGCAACGCGCTGCGGTCCAAGCGCACGTCGCTGGCACGGGCGGCATGGTGATCGCCGAGTTCCTCGAGGTGGAGAGCGGCCGCAAGAAGGATCGTCCTCAGCTCGCAGCCGCACTCGCCGACTGCCGGGTACGGCGCGCGGTGCTAGTGATCGCCAAACTCGACCGGCTGGCGCGCAACGTCCACTTCGTATCGGGACTGATGGAAAGCGGCGTGGAGTTCATCGCCGCCGACATGCCGACCGTGAACCGGCTGACCGTCCACATCCTTGCCGCCGTTGCCGAGGAGGAGGCGCGCATGATCTCGGCCCGCACTAAGGCAGCACTGACTGCTGCCAAGGCCCGCGGCGTCAAGTTGGGCAATCCACACTTGCTGGCTCGCTGCCCGGTGCTGGCCGCCAAAGCACGTGACGCGCAGCAGGCCGAGGCCCGTCGGCGGACAGAGGTCGTGGCGCCCTACCTGGAGCAGGCCCGCATGGCCGGCGCGACAACGCTGTGGCAACTCGCTGACGCCTTGATGAAACGCGGCGTGCCTGCCCCACGCGGCGGTCAACGCTGGCACCCGGCCCAGGTTAGGCGGGTTCTCGGCGCTGCCAAGAAAGACTGATGTGGTCTTCAAACTGTTCGAGATTCAAAGTTACCCGACAATACGGAGAACGCAGCAGAAATGTTTTAGGCCCAGGAACACGACATTGTGCCGGCGCCGAGAGCGTCTTGATGCTGCGATCGTTGTTACGGCTATGAGCAGGAAGGTCGCTGGGCAAACAGCGAAACCCAACTGACGATTTACCAAGGAGTGATTTTCAAATGGGTCTTCTCGATTCTGTTCTCGGCGGACTACTGGGCGGCGGAAACGCTGGTGGTCAGTCACCAATGGCCGGCGTCCTTGGGGGCCTGCTAGGCGGCGGTATGGGCCAGCAGCAAGGCGGTGGCATGTTGGGCCAGATGATGGGCGGCGGAAGCGGAGGCATCGGTGGTCTGGTTTCACAATTCCAGAATGCCGGGCTGGGCCACATTGCGCAGTCCTGGGTTGGTAATGGTCTCAACCAGTCGGTCTCCCCGGACCAGCTGCAGAGCGTCTTTGGCCAGGGTCAGGTGCAAAGCATGGCTACGCAGGCTGGAATGCAACCGAATGACTTCCTAACCCAGCTTTCACAGCACCTGCCAAACGCAGTACACGGCATGACCCCGAACGGACAGGTCGAGGACGAGGGCACCGTCTCGGTTTAAGTGTCCTTGCTAAGCTAAATACCTAACTGATCCGAGAAAAATAAAGATGAACCATCGTGCCACCGCTGCGATGCTTGCGGCGACGTTCCTGTCGCTACAATGCCTGCCAGCCGCTGCCCAAACGCAGAACCAGATGAATTATCACTTGGTAACTGCGCAGGAAGCTGCATCGCTGCAGTTTGCTGGAGGTGCTTTAGGAATGAACATCGTTACTGGCGAGCAAATTCATGACGGAGGTTTGGATTTCGAGTTGCTGAAGATTAGCGGGGTTCAGAGTGGCACGCCGGGCGCGCAGGCCGGGCTGCATCCCGGTGATCAGATCATCGCAGCAGACGGGCGCGTGTTCCCAAGTCTAAAAACGTTTGCTGCCTATGTGGGTTCGATACCGCCCGGCAGGTTGATGAGCATGGACTACATTCCCTCTGGCGGCGGTCCTCAGCAGGCGCAGCGCATCGGAGTGACGGTGGGTAACCGGGGTCGCGCCGTGGCCCCCGCGCAGACAGATGC
>JBPBQE010000453.1:0-8328 GCA_050954595.1 Janthinobacterium lividum
GTGATGCCGATGACGCCGCCAACAGCACGCCGGCTGCCACCGATAGAAACCAAACTCTCATCTCAGGGACGCTCCGCCAGCCATCGTGCTGCACCTGCCAACTCCGGCGTGCGTATCGGGTTCGCCAACTTCCCGCTCAACCGCTCCGGTAACTCCGGAAGGTCCGGTCCCGGCGACACCGTCAAGCGTCCGTTGACGGTTCCGCCAATCAGATCGACCGACGCGTTCAACGCGGCTGCACCGCCCTGTGCCCGCGTGGTCAACACGCCGCGCTGGAGGTCCAACGGCAGCGTGAGCGTCGGGATTACGGTGCTCCCACTCAACAGCGCGTCGCGTAACGCCGGCGCCAGCGTCTTGGCCTCCGCATGCGTCAGCGCCTCTTGGATCGCGGGCACGTCGAATCCGACGACGCCGGCATTTGCCACCGTCGCGGCTCCGCTGCCGGTCAGCGTCGCAACCAGCGTGGCCGGGCTGAAACCCTCGCCGCTCACCTTGAATTTCGACGTCAGCGTTCCGGCGACCACATCCAGCGTGCCGCCGAGCACGGGGCCGGAGAGGCCAATGCCATCGGTCTGTCCCTCGAGCGACAGGGAGGGTGGATCGCCGGACTGCAGCTTCGCCGAGAGCGCGAGCGTGCCACCGCCGAACTTGGCCGTCAGGCCCGTGACGCCGACCGCCCCGTTCCTGACCTCGGCGTCCATCGCCAGATCGGTGATGCCTGGCACCATCCCGATCAGGGCGCGATCCGCATCGAGATGGACCGTGGCCGCATGGGCCCCCAGCGTCGCGAGCGGCAGCGGGTCGGTCGAGCGCAGGTCTATCGCCGGCAGCGTCAGCGTCTCGGCCTTCAGCTTGCCCTGTATGACATGATCGAAATCCGACAACTGACCGGTGAGCCGCGTTGCGCCGGCAACCAGTTCAATCGAATTGGCATCGAGCCGGCCAGGTATGTGGGACAGTTGGGCGATGACGGAGCACGACCCGTCGCCGAGCCAGGTCACATCGCCGAAGCCGAGTTCGGTCAGCAGCCGCGATGCCCCGGGATGGTGCAGGGTCAGCGGCCCCGCCCAGCGCCGCGCCACCAGGTTCAACACCGGTTGCGCCTCGACCCGCAGATCGCCGAGGTCGAGCATCGCCTTGACCCCGAGCGCCTCCGCCGGCCCGGCGATCAGCACGAGCACACTGGCGGGCCCGTGCAGCAGCGGCGCCACCCAGGCGGCGTTCTGCGGCACGAATGGCTGCAACGGCGCGACTTCCTGCGCCGTCAATTCCAGCCGTCCCTCGCTCACGCGGCCCGCCTCGCCGAGCGTGCCGGAGGCCGTTGCGTGCAGCCCGGCCGCACTGACCTCGAAACGCCGAACGGTCAGCCGCCCTGCCTCGCTCTGGACGTCGAACGCCAGCGGCCCGAAATGCGCCCCGCGCCAGTTCGCCTGCTTGACCTGCAGCTTCAGATCCGTGTCGAACCCGGCCGATGCGAGCGACTTGACTGCCGTCGTGTAGGCATCCACCGGGCGATCAAAGGCGGCAAAGTCGGGCAACCACGGATCGAGCAGCAAGCGGTCAAGCGTCAGACCTCCGCTGACGGCGAGCTTCGGGCCAAGTCGTACCGCAACGCCGCCCTGTGCATCGGCGCCGTCCAACGTGCCTTTCAGATCGGTGAAGGACAGTTGCGCCGGGTCGATGCCGATCTTGGCAGACAGGTTCGCCGTCCGCAGCGCGGCATCGGGCAGCACGTGGATCAATGCGGGCGCGACTGGTTCCAACCAACGCAGCGTGCCGCGCAGATCGGGCGCGCTCAGCCTGCCGCTCCCCTCGAAGCTGATAGCCCGGCCCTTGTTCGGAAAATGACCCGCGAGCGTCAGCTTCGCCTCGCCGGGTACGATCGCCGTGGCGTCGCGAAGCGTGACTCCGTCGCCATCGATATCGAAGCCCGCCCGCACCTGGCGCAGCGCGCCGCCAGCCAGCGTCGCCGCTTCGGCCGAGAGATCGATCCCGGTTGGAAAGCTCGTTACTCGCCCGGGTTGGGCCGCCCGCAGCAGCACCGGGGTCCATTCATCGAGGTTCAACCGCCCCGCCGTGAGCGCGATGTCGAGCCGCAGGTCCGGCTGCACGCGCAGCGCGACGGCGCCGCGGGCCGGCGACCCGGCGATCTCGATGGCCAACTCGTCGGCCACGATGACCCCACCCGATGCCGAAATCCGGCCATCGCCGCGCCACGCCGCCGCAGGGGCCGGCACCAACTGCGACAGGTCGGACCCGCGCGCGGTGACGCGCCCATTCAACGAGCCGTCCGCCTCGACCGCCCCGGACACGGTGCCGCCGGTGTCGCGCAGCTTGTCCAGGCCATCGAGGCTGATATCGATCGGTGCTGCGCCATCGCGGCCGGGTCGTCCGACGCGGGTGGTGAAGCGGGTGGGTCG
The DNA here is from genome assembly GCA_050954595.1 of Janthinobacterium lividum. Lineage (GTDB taxonomy): Bacteria > Pseudomonadota > Alphaproteobacteria > Acetobacterales > Acetobacteraceae > JAVVHH01. The sequence continues at coordinate 2,421 of JBPBQE010000453.1, forward strand.
GTTGAACAGCGTGGCGGACCCGGCCGCCGACAGCGTTCCGGTTTCTGGATCGGCGCCGAGCGAGGCATCGATGCCGCTTAGGACGAAGTTGCCGATCCGCAGCCGGCTTTCCTCGACGCGCGCCTGCAATCCCGTGATCCAGGCCGGCGGGCGACGGCTGAGTGCCCCAGGCGGCGGCGGCCAGGGTAAGCGCAGATCGGCACCCTGGAGCGTCAGTTCGCGCGCATCCACCCGGCCCGCGATCAGCGGCCCGAGGGCGACTCGGAGGCGTATTGCCTTGGCATGCAACACGACGCCATCGCCGGCATCATCGACCTCCAGGTCGGTGGCAGTCAGAAATGGCTGCGGCAGTAGATGCAGCGTGATGTTGCCGTCGATCCGCACCGGCCGACCGATCCCGGCAGCGACTAGGCCCGCGATGCTGCCGCGATACCGGTTCCAATCCAACATGCCGGGCAGGATCCAGATCACCGCGATCAGCACGGCCAGGATGGCCGCCATGCTCAGCAGGACAAGGCGTCCCGCACGCATGCCGCTGTGGGGGCCGCGCGGGCGGCCGCTGGGGCTCAGCGGGGCAGCAGAAGTGGACACTCGCGGATGGCGCTCCGATGCACGCGTTTCCCGTCGCGGGGAAACGGCGCTAACCTGTCCTCTATGAGCTATTGGGGCAAGTTACTCGGCGGCATCGCCGGGTTCGCGGCGGGGGGACCGGTCGGCGCGATGATCGGGGCGGCCTTGGGGCACGCGGCCGAAAGCGGCGCCATTCCGAAGTTCAGCCTCGGTGAGTCGCCGTTGAACCCGGCTCGCTTGGCCGCGCTGTTGGGCGGCAAGCAGCAATTATTCGCCGTCGGCGTCGTCGTGCTGTCGGCCAAGTTGGCCAAGGCGGACGGGCCGGTGGTGCGCGACGAGATCGACGCGTTCAAACGGCAGTTCCGCATCCCGCCGGAATCGGTGCGCGACATCGGCCGGTTGTTCGACCAAGCGCGCGACAGCTCCGAAGGCTGGGAGCCCTATGCCAAGCAGCTCGGCGAGAGCTTCGCGGATAATCGCGGTCTGTTGGAAGACGTGCTGTCGGCCCTGTTCGCGATCGCGAAGGCCGACAAGCCCGTGAACCAGGCCGAGCAGGCCATGCTGCAGCGGGTCCATACCTTGTTCGGGCTCGACCGCGTCGCGTGGGATGGCGCCAGCGGCGGCAGCGCACGGGCGGCCCCAGGTGGCGACGATCCTTACGCGGTGCTCGGCGTGCCGCGCACGACGCCGGACGAGGATCTGCGCAAGGCCTGGTTGAAGCTCATCCGTGAGAACCATCCCGACACGCTGGCCTCCAAGGGCGTCACGCCCGATTTTATCGCCCGTGCCGGTGACAAGGTCGCTCGGGTCAATGCCGCGTGGGATCGCATCAAGCGCGAGCGTGGGCTTTGAGGCAGGCGCCGAGCCCTAACTTCGACGAGCGCCCCGCCGGCACCCCGATCGACACGCTCATCCTGCACTATACCGGCATGCAATCCGCCGCCGCCGCGATCGACCGGCTGCGTGACCCGGTGGCGCATGTGTCGTCGCATTACGTCGTCGACGAGGACGGCACCGTGTGGCAGCTCGTTGATGAGGCACATCGCGCATTTCACGCCGGCATCTCGTTCTGGCGCGGCCACGAGGCGTTGAACGGCCGCTGCATCGGGATCGAGATCGTCAATCCGGGTCACGAGTGGGGCTACCGTCCGTTTCCGCCGGCGCAGATGCAGGCGGTGACGGCGTTGTGCCAGGCGATCCTGGCGCGGCATCCGATCCCGCCAATCAACGTCGTCGGACACAGCGACGTCGCGCCGGACCGGAAGCAGGATCCTGGCGAGTTGTTCGATTGGCCTGGTCTGGCTGCCGCCGGCATCGGGCTTTGGCCATCGCCGGGCGACGAACCCGTGGCCGACCCGGAGGCCGCCCTGCGGCGAATCGGCTACCCGGTCCCTGACCTGGCCACCACGATCAGCGCGTTCCAGCGCCGCTGGAGACCCTCTCGCGTCGACGGAGTCGCCGACCGGGAGACGTGTTGCCGGCTGGCCGACGTCGTGCGGGCGCTTGACCCGGCTGGCTAACGCAGCCACACCCGCCACGCCAGACGGCTGGACGGCCGCTGCTCTCAAGATGAGGGTGGAGGAAAGTCCGGGCTCCACGGGAATACGGTGCCGGCTAACGGCCGGCGAGGGTGACCTCAGGGAAAGTGCCACAGAAAACAAACCGCCGGCGTCCCACTCGCAAGGGTGCCGCCGGCAAGGGTGAAACGGTGCGGTAAGAGCGCACCGCACCCCTGGCGACAGGGGTGGCAGGGTAAACCCCACCGGGAGCAAGACCGAATAGGGGGGGCCGGCGGCAGCGTTTCGGTGCTGTGACGCAGGGGTGTTTCCGCCTCGTTCCCCGGGTTGGTCGCGTCAGGCGTGCGGCAACGCACGTCGCAGAGGAATGGTCGTCTCGTCTCTCTCGGGAGACGAACAGAACCCGGCTTACAGGCCGTCTGGCTCCTCTCCTATCGTCAAAAATATCCATAATTTAGAGCAAAAAAAGAAAGCCGGCGTCTTGCGTACGGCGTCTCATTTGCATGCTCTAACACGTTGGAATCACATTGCGATGATCCTCACGCATTCGCGATCCAGACCGGCTTTCTCATAGACGACCCATATCGGCCCATGTTATCCCAAGCTATCCCACGGAATGCCGCGGGGCAGCTTATCGGTGCCCATCGGTTGGGCGCGTAACGACGGTCGGACGAGCCAATTCAGTTCATGGGGACCCATCAATCGCGCTTCGATGCCAAGGGCCGCATGTCGGTTCCAGCCCCCTTTCGTGCCGCCCTTCGCTCTCTGTCTGTGGAAGGTGTTCCGTCGCTGATCCTGCGCCCATCTCATACGCTACCGTGCATCGATGCCTGGCCTGCTTCACGCTTCGAGGCGCTGGCGGCCGGGTTCGAGCGAATCGATCTGTTCAACGAGGATCAGGACGTCCTTGCAACGACCCTGTATGCCGACGCCTGGCCGGTGGAGCCGGACAAAGAGGGTCGGATCGTCGTTCCCGAGTCGCTGGTGCAGCATGCCGGCCTGACCGAATCCGTTGCCTTTATGGGCCTCGGCGCGCGGTTCCAGATTTGGGAGCCCACCGCCGGGCTGCAACGCAAGACCATCGCGCGTCAGGGTGCCGCCACGCGCGCCCTGACGCTGCCGGCCGCCAACAAATGAGCGCGCTCCTGCATCACGAGCCCGTTCTGTTGCGCGAGGTGCTTCAGCACCTCGCGCCCCAGGATGGCGAAGCAATGCTGGACGGCACGTTCGGCGGCGGCGGCTACACGGACGCCATTCTGCGCGCCGCCGACTGCACCGTCTGGGCCATCGACCGCGACCCGGCCGCCATCGAGCGCGGCGCAGCCTTGGCGGCCAGATACCCGGACAGGTTGCAGCTGTTGCAGGGCAATTTCGGCGAGATGGTCGGCTTGCTGGCGGATCGTGGGGTCGCGGCGCTGGACGGGATCGTCCTCGACCTGGGCGTATCGTCCTTCCAGATCGACGATTCGCAACGCGGTTTCAGCTTCCGCAGCGACGGGCCGCTCGACATGCGCATGGCCGTCAGCGGGACGACAGCGGCCGATCTGGTCAATACCCTGAGCGAGTCCGACCTCGCGGACACGTTGTATCAGTTCGGCGAAGAGAGACTGTCGCGGCGCATCGCGAAAGCGATCGTCACCGCCAGGAATGACACGCCGATCACGACCACGCTGCAGCTGGCGGAGATCATCCGCCGAGTCGTTCCGGGCGACCGCTCCGGAATCGACCCGGCCACCCGCTCGTTCCAGGCCCTGCGAATCCGCGTCAACGACGAGTTGGGCGAGATCGTGCGCGGCCTCGAAGCCGCGGTACAGCTGCTCGCACCCGGCGGGCGACTGGTCGTGGTATCGTTCCATTCCCTCGAGGACCGGCTGGTCAAGCGTTTCATGCAGGATGCCGCCGGCCGCACGCCGGGCCCATCGCGTCATGACCCGGCCGGGCTGGTCGATCGACGTGCAGCGAAATTCACCCTGCTGACCAACCGCGCGGAACGTCCCCGCTCGGACGAGACGCAGGCCAATCCCCGTGCCCGCAGCGGTCGCCTCAGGGCGCTCGCACGGCTTCCCGTTCCGCTGCTCCAAGAAATGGAGATCGCGCCATGATCCGGCCGTTCACGCTCATCTGCATGGTTTCGGCGTTCGGTGCCGGACTGTATCTTTACCAAAGCAAGCACCACGCCCAGGTTCTCGATCGCGAGATCATGCGCACCATCAAGCAGACCGAGGCTACTCGGGAGCGGACGGGGATGCTGCGGGCGGAATGGGCGTTGCTCAACGAGCCCGACCGCCTCGCCGAGCTGGCCAAGGCGCACACGTCGTTGCAGACCTTGAAGCCGACGCAGTTCGCTGCCCTGGCGGATCTGTCCACGCGCCTGCCCGCCCCGGTCGCTCCGCATCAGGAGAAGTTGCCAGCCGAAACCCAACCGGAAGAGCCGGTCGCGACACCGGTGGCCCAGGCGGCACCCGTATCTGCGCCCGTGCCAGTGGCGGCGGCAGTGCCGGCCGTCAAGCCGCGCGAGGCCCCGGTCGCAATCGCGGAGGCCAAGCCGAAAGCTGAGCCCAAGGTCGAGCCCAAGCCGGTCGCGGTGGTCGCCGAGACCAAGCCGATCACCCGTCCGGTCGAACGGCCGGCGGTTGCTCGTGCACCGGTTCAGCTTGCCACCGAGTCCGCGCCGCCACCGGTCCGGGCGTCCCGGTCGCGTCCCCCGGCCGACGTCGCAAGCAACGAGGCAACCGCGCCCGGCACCGTCGGCGCCGCCGTGCTTCGCGCCATGCGGGCGCAGAACGGTGGTTACGCCCAGGGCGCATCCACTGCCCCGGCGCCCCAGCGGGTTTATTCCCAGCAGCCCGCCTATGTGCAGCCGGCCTATGCTCAGCCTGCCTACGCGCCGCCAGCCTATGCGCAGCCCGCCTATGCTCAACCGACCTATGCGGCCCCGAGCGCGTCGATGCTCGGCGGTCACACCGCGCTGCCGCCGCCCGTTCCGTTCGCCTCGCGCTAGACCATGTCGGACTCGCCACGCCGGCCGGAGGAGCCAAACCAACCGCGGATGCACACCGTCCGGGTAACCGCGCCCGACCTCCAGCGCCGCGCGGCGCTGGAAAAGACGCGCGGCCGGCTGTTGTTCGCAGCCAGCGGGTTCACGGTGCTGTTCACCGCCGTGATGGTGAAGCTGGCGCTGGCGACCGTTATCGTGCCGGTGCAGCCGCGGCGCGCTGAACGCGGTCCGCCGCCGCTGCCGGACCCGACGGCAACGGCCGAAGCCGCCCCCGACCCGTCGCGCGACGCCCCGCATCCGCGCGCCACCATCACTGACCGCAACGGCGAGATCCTGGCCGTCTCGCTGCCGACGGCCGCCGTGTATGCCAATCCGAAGGAGATGATCGACCCGAACGACGCCGCGGTTAAGCTGAAATCCGTGCTGCCGCAGCTCGATCTGGAGGCGATCAAGGCCAAGCTGGGCACGGAGAAGCAGTTTGCCTGGATCGCCCGCGGCATCACGCCGCGCCAGCAGCTCGCGATCAACAATCTCGGCATTCCGGGCATCTATTTCCAAGCCACGGAGCGCCGGCGTTATCCGCAGGGCCGGGTCGCGGCGCAGGTGCTGGGTGGGGTGGACATCGACACCAAGGGCGTCGCCGGCGTCGAGCGGTCGTTCGATCAGCGGTTGCGCGAGAGCGCCGACCCGTTGCGCCTGTCGATCGACGTGCGGGTGCAGGCTGTGGTGCGCGACGAGTTGTCCAAGAGCATGGACGAGTTCCGCGCCATCGGCGCCTGCGGCATCGTGATGGACGTGCGGACCGGCGAGGTCATCGCCATGG
>JBPBQE010000507.1:0-8321 GCA_050954595.1 Janthinobacterium lividum
ACACGGATTCCTGCGTGCGCGACCTGGTGGCCGGGCGCACCGATTACGCCATCCTCGACAGCATGACGGTGGACTACCTCATCCTCCAGCAACCCGGTCTGGCGCTCAAGCAGGTGCCGATCAAGCCAAACGACCAATACCCAAACCTCAGCGGCAAGGGCCTGGCGATCATGGGCATGAACCAGGATAACCCCGACCTGTTCGATGCGGTGAACGCCGGCATCAAATGGCTTTGGGCGAGTAAGAAAAACGCCGAGATTCTTGCCCTGAACGGCATGACCAGCCCCGATTACGTGACCCTGCCACCCAGCAACAAGCGCATTGGCTTCGACCGCGACGAGGCCGACAACCTGATCGGTCCGGGTGCGCATCCGCGGAAAGACTTCAGCGCCTATTTCACCTGAGCCATGGCCGCTGGTGAGTGGGGGCGGGCATACGCGCTCCTCCCCCAGTTCCTTTCCTTTCTTCTAGCCGGGCTCCTCATGACCGTGATCGTCACGGTCGGCGGGTTCGTCGTCTCGATCATCCTCGGCCTCATGTTCGCCGGCGCGCGCACCGGTCGGAACCCGGTGCTGCGCTGGCTCGCCTACGCCTATGTCGAGGTGTTCCGGGCGGTGCCGGTGCTCACGCAGCTATTCATCATCTATTTCGGTCTCGGTGCCATCGGCATCAAGCTGGACCCGGTCCCGGCGGCCATCATCGGCTTCGGCATCAATGGCGGCGCCAATCTCACCGAGGTGTTCCGCGCCGGGATCGAGGCCGTTGGGCGCGGCCAGGCCGAGGCGGCTCACGCGCTGGGGCTCAGCCGGATGTGGACCATGATCCACGTCATCATGCCCCAGGCGTTCCGGGTCTCGTTACCGTCGCTGGTCAACTTCTCGATCGGTCTGCTGAAGGACACCTCGCTCGCCTCCGCGGTCGCGGCGCCCGAAGTCAGCTTCAACGCCCACATGCTGGTGGATCGCACCTTTCTCAGCACGCAGATCTACCTTCTCGTCGCGGTCCTTTACCTGGCCATCAGCTTTCCGCTCGCCGTGTTCGGCCGCCGGCTTGAGCGCCGCCTCACCGCCGGGCGCAGCCGATGATCTCCATGTCCCTCATCCAGAGCTGGCTGCCCGAACTCGGCGTCGGTGCGTTGCGCACCGTCGAGATGGCGTCGCTGGCCTACCTACTCGCCGCTCTCGCAGGCCTGCTAATCGCGCTGGCCGAAGGCTCCGGCCTGCGCTGGCTGTACCTGGTCTGCCGGACATACATCGAGTTCATCCGCGGCACGCCCACGCTCACCCAGCTTTTCCTGATCTACTTCGGGCTGACCTCGCTGAACATCGTCATCCCAGGCTTCCAGGCGGCGGTGATCGCACTCGGGCTGCACTACGCCGCCTACATGGCGGAAACCTACCGCTCCGGCATCGCTGCGATCGACCGCGGGCAGTCAGAGGCGGCGGCGGCGTTGGGCCTGCACCGGCTCAACGTCATGCGCCTGGTGGTCCTGCCGCAGGCGATCCGCATCATCCTGCCGCCCATGACGAACTTCGCCATCTCGCTCCTGAAGGACACGTCAGTCGCTTCCCTGATCGCGGCGCCGGAGCTGATGATGAACGCGACCGACATCACCAGCGAGTACTACATGCCGATGCCGGTCTATCTGATCACCGGCGCCATCTACTTCCTGATGGCGTTCCCGCTATCGCTGCTGGCGGGTCACTTCGAGCGCCGCTCTGGTAACCGCCTCCGGCGCAACCTCGCCTAGACCGTGCAGGTGACGATCTAAACCGTGCCGCCGGTCCCCGGTTCGATGACGACGACCTCGCACGGGTCGCGCAACACGGTCTGGCGGTGCTCGACCCCGTGGGGCACCACGATGAACTCCCCCTCCTCCACCACCTCGTCGCGGTCGCGGAAGCGGACCAGCAGGCGGCCCCTGTGGACGAAAATGAGCTCGTCGTTCTGCACGCTGAACTTCCAGGCGCTCTCTCCCGCCATCCTGGCGAGCCTGATCTGCATTCCGTTGATCCGGCCGCGAACCAGGGACGCGAGCGGATCGAAGAGCTGGCCGAACGAGGCGGCGAGGTTCTCCTTGCTGAACGGCGACAGGTGGTTGTTCAGCCGCGCCACGTCGCGGATGATGGCGGCGAGCTGCGTCGGCACGTCCGTGTCCTCGGCCGGATATATGCCGTCGAGCGCTGCGGTCCCGATGGTGAAGCCCGCCGCGCCGGCCTCCTTGACGATCTCGATCCGTTCGGGCGTTGCGATCGAGCCGGCGATATAGACGGGCTTGGAGGTGGCGGCACAAACGGCTTTCATCAGCGCCGGGACATCCTCCTGGGAGCGGTAGGCCAGGAGGTCGAGGCCGTGGACGCCGTCCCGCGCCGCCAGGTCTCGGGCGCTCGCGACGATCTCGTCGATACTGCCTTCCAAGATGCTGGGGTGCCCGACGATCCGACCGGGAAACGGGCAATACTGGATCGCCGTGCCCGCAATGATCGGCAGCACGTCGTCCGCCCGCGTGCCACCGAGCATGACGTCCACGCCGATGGCGACGGCGGCGGTCGCCGAGGCGATCTCGCTGTCGCGATCGAGCGAGACGACCTCGAGATAGGAGGTCGCGCCGCCGGCCTTGATCGCCGTGTTCAATGCTTTCAGTTCCGCGATCGGCAGGCCGATATCCTTGAACCCGATATGGCGCACGCCGAGGCCGAGTGCGGTCTGCAATTGGGCGGGCGCATCCGCGACCGTCCGGTCGTTGCGCGTCAGCATGAAGATGAAACGGAGGCCCATCTACCCGGCCTTTCCGAAATCGACGATCGGGGTGCGTGCCGCGACGAGCCGGTGGGCATAGGCCAGGGCGGTCTGGAACGACGCCGGGTCGGCGATGCCCTGCCCGGCGATGTCGAACGCCGTGCCGTGATCCGGGCTGGTGCGGACGAACGGCAGGCCAAGCGTGATGTTGACCCCCTTTTCCAGGCCGAGATACTTCACCGGGATCAGTCCTTGATCGTGGTACTGCGCCACCACCACGTCGAACCGACCGGTGCGGGCCTGCATGAACACCGTGTCGCCCGGCCACGGCCCGCTGGCATCGATCCCTTCCGCGCGCGCCGCCTCGATGGCCGGCGCGATGATCCGGATCTCCTCGTCCCCGAACAGCCCGCCCTCCCCCGCATGGGGATTGAGCCCGGCGACCGCCACCCGCGGCGCGGCGAAGCCCAATGCCAACCCGCCCTCATGGGCCAGGCGGATTGCCGACATCTGCGCCGCGAAATCCGCCTGTTCGATAGCCAGGCGCAACGAGGTGTGGATCGTCACCAACACGGTGCGGATATCGTCGTTGGCCAGCATCATCGCGACCCGGGCGGCACCCCCGAAATCGGCCAGGATCTCCGTATGCCCCGGATACTTGATACCGGCGCGCGACATCGCCGCCTTGTTGATGGGCGCAGTGACCAAGCCGCTCACCGTTCCGGCCTTTGCTGCGGCGATCGCGGCGACGATGGCGTCGTACGATGCCTGGCCGGAGACGGCGCTGATCTCGCCGAGTGGCGGCGGCTCGTCGATCCGCGTCACCTCGACGACCTCGATGGTGCCCGCCTTCCCTTCCGCCAGGGTCGGATCGGCAACCGCTCTAACCTCCAGGTCGAGGCCGAGCCGGCGGACGGCCTCCGCCATCACGACGACGCTTCCGTACACCACGGCGCGCTCGTGACCCGCGGCCAGCGTCTTGGCGACGATCTCCGGTCCGATGCCGGACGCGTCACCCATCGTAATGGCAAGCAAGGGAGACTGGGTCATGCCTGTTCCTGATCTGAAGGCTCGCACACCCGACTAGAAGTCGACGTCGAGCGCGATACCTCGTTCAATGGCCAACGCGACAGCCGCCGAAGCGACGGCAAGATCCTGCAAACCGACACCGGTGCCATCGAATACGGTGATCTCGTCGGCCAAAGCCCGGCCCTGGTGCGTGCCGAGGATGACGGCCCCCATTTCAACGATATCGGCTCGCGCGAGCAACCCCTGCGCCACCGCATGCTGCGCCTCCCCGATCGTGGCCGATTGCGTCACGTCGTCGGTGAACACCGTTGCCCCTGCGAGAAGCTCGGGCTCCACCTCCTGCTTGCCCTTGGTGTCGGTGCCCATGCAGGCGATGTGGGTGCCCGGTTTGATCTGCGCACGCATCAGGATCGGCCGGAACGACGACGTGACCGTGATGATAACATCGGCTTGTGCCCCGAGCGCATCGAGGTCGACCGCCTCGAAGGACACACCAGCTTCCTGCGCGATGGCTGCCAGACGACCCAGCTTGGCAGGATCGCGGTTCCACGCCACGACCCGGCGGAAACGACGTTGCTCCAGCGCGGCGCGCAATTGGAACGTCGATTGATGGCCGGCCCCGACCATGCCGAGCGTTTCGGCATCGGCGCGGGCGAGATGCTTGATCGAGATCGCCGAGGCCGCCGCGGTGCGCAGCGCGGTCAGCAGATTACCGCCGACCACGGCACGGCACCGGCCAGTATCGGCATCGAACAGAAAGACGCTGGATTGGTGGTTGGTCAGCCCTTTTGCGGCATTGCCGGGCCAGAAACCGCCCGCCTTGAGACCCAGGGCGAGACTGTCGCGATCGAAGCCGGACTTGAACCCATAGAGCGCATCGGCATGGCCGATCGCCTCACGAATGACGGGGAAGTTGACCGCCGAGCGCTTGGCCATGGCGGCGAACACGTTCTCGACCGCGAGGAAACAATCCGCCGGCGACATCAGCCCGGCGACCGCACTCTCCGGCACGACGAACATCAACGCTTCCAGTCGAGGTAGCGGTAATACGCGCCCACGAACGGCAGGAACCACGGCTTGCCGAAATGCCCAGGGATCGCCGACCAGGCGTCACCGTGCCAGGGATTGTGCTCGGTCTTGCCGTCCATCACCTCGGCCATCGTGGTGCCCATCAGGGTGGTCATCTGCGTGCCGTGGCCGCTGTAGCCCATGGAGTAGAACACGCCATCGCGCTCCCCAGCACGGGGGAGGCGGTTCTGTGTCATGTCGACCATTCCGCCCCAGCAATAATCTATCTTCACCGACGCCAGTTCCGGAAACACCTTGATCAGGTCGCGCCGCAGGATCTCGCCGCTTTTCGCATCCGACGAAGGATTGGACGCGGCGAAGCGAGCGCGGCCGCCGAACAGGATCCGGTTGTCCGGGCTGGTGCGGAAGTAATTGACGAAGTTGCGGGTGTCGACGGTGTTGCGCCGCTTCGGCGTCAGCCGGTCCAGCGTCGCGACGGGGAGCGGCTCGGTGGCGATGATAAAAGCGCCGACCGGCACGATCCGTCGCCGGATCCAGCCAAACGCGCCGACATGGGTGGTGCCGCTGGCGAGTAGCACTTGCTTGGCGCGCACCGTACCCTTCGAGGTCACGACATCATGCGCCTGCCCGCTGGTCCGCTTGAGGCTGAGCACCGGGCTGTGTTCATGGATGACCGCGCCGCGCCGGGATGCGGCTTCGGCGAGGCCGACGCCGTATCGGCCCATGTGCATGTTGGCGCTTTTGGCATACAGCATGCCGCCGAAATACTTGTCGGAGCCGATCTCGGCGGGCAGGTCCTGCGGCTCGATGATGCTGGTGTCGGGGTCCACCTCGCGCGCCATCAACTCCTGCGCTCGCCGCAGCCCGTCGAAATGCTCCGGCTTGGCCGCCACCTTGAGCTTGCCGACCCGCTGGAAATTGCAGTCGATGCCTTCCTCGGCGACGATGGACTCGACCAGCGACACGCCGGCATCGAAGCTGTGATACAGCGCCACGGCACGCTCGCGACCGAGCTTCTGCGACATCATGGCGTAGTTCTGGGCAAAGCCGTTATTGCACATGCCGCCGTTGCGGGCGGATGCGGCGTTCATGACGTGCCCCGATTCGAGCACGGTGACCCGGGCGCCCTTCTTGGCCAGCGCCAACGCCGCCGACAACCCGGTGAACCCGGCGCCGACCACCGCCACGTCCACCTCGCCCTCCACCGGGCCGGTCTCTCCGCCGGCAAAGGGTGTGGCGGTGTCGATCCAATACGGCTTGAGCTTCATCGTCGTTCCTTACCCTACCACCCGCGAAAACGAGGCCAATAGGCAAGCGCACCCGGCTCGCCGTCGGGGATCACGTGATAGCCGTCATGCTGGCTGCCGGTCGCACAGGCATGGTTCGGCAGGATGCGCAGCCGCGTGCCGATCGGCAACTCCGGCGCGACCCGGCCCCGCGAGGCCACGATGCCGTGCTCCTGATTAGCCGACAGCACGAACAAATCGTCCAGCACCGTGCCGTCGACGTCGCACACCAGCCCATAGCCCTGATCGACGGCCTGCGCCGCCGTGCCGCGGTCGCGCGACAACGCCATCCAGCCGGCATCGATCATGATCCACCCCTGCTCCGGCTGATGGCCGATCACCGTCGTCACCACGCTCAGCGCGATGTCGTCGATCGCGCACGTGCCGGTGCCGGCCATGACCAGGTCGAACAGCACATAGACGCCGGCTCGCACCTCGGTGACGCCGGTGAGGTCACGGGCAAAATGCGCGGTCGGCGTCGCCCCTACGCTACGGACCGGACAGGCCAGCCCGGCGGCTGCGAGCGTCTCCGCCGCCACGACCACCGCCATCCGCTCCACCTCGGCGCAGGCAGCCTGAGCCTCGGGGCCAACGACCTTGTAGCTCTCGCCGGCATGGGTCATCACGCCGGCCAGGCAGGATGCGTCGGCCAAGATGCGCCCGATGCGCGCGAGCGCCGGGCTACGCGGGTTGAGCCCGGCACGATGGTTGTCACAGTCGATCTCGATCAGGGTCGGGATCGCCATCCCGGCTGCCTTGGCGGCCTGCACCACGGCCTCGGCCTGCTCGACCGTATCGAGCGTCACCGACAGATCGCACTCGCCGGCCCGGATCGCGCACACGCGGTCCAGCTTGTCCGGCGCGATCCCCACGGCATACAGGATGTCGTTCACGCCAGCCGCCGCGAACATCTCGGCTTCCTTGAGCGTCGAGACGGTGGCCGGGCCGTTGCCGCCCTCGAGGATGCGCCGGGCGGCATCGACCGATTTGACGGTCTTCAGATGCGGCCGGATCGACACGCCGAGCGGGCCGAGACGGTCCCGCAAGCGATGGACGTTCCGCAGCATGCGGCTTTCGTCGAGGATGAGCGCCGGCGTCGGCAGTTTGGCGAGTTCGGTGTTCAGCACGGTCGGATCAACCCAGGGCCTGGCTCGCCAAGCCCATCGTCCGCGCGGCACCCGCAGCCGGGATGGTCGGCGGCTCCGTCCACATGACCAGGCCATCATCGGTCTGCGGCAGGCCCATGCCGGCAAGCCAGTCGTTCAGGCCGGTATCGCTGGTGATGTCGAGGCGCATGAAAACGCCCTCCTGTCCGGCGGCGAGATAAGCAATCAGCCGTTGTGCGTCCTGCGTGTCGGCGGCGACGACCGGGCCGATCAGCTTGCCACGGCCGAAATCGCGGATGCAGGCGAATCCCGCGACAGCCCCGTCACGGCGGATGACGGCGAAGCGGCCGGCCTGCTTCAACATGTGCAACAGCGCACTGCGATCCTCGCCAAAAGCAGCCTTGTCTAGCGCGACGATCGCGGCGTCGTCGGTGTCGGTGGCGTCCTCGGCACCCGCCATCTCGGGCACGGCGCCTAGGATGCCTTGGCGCTGGAAGATGCGGCCGTAGGGCTCGAACCCCAGGCTGCGGTACAACGGCTCGCCGTCCGGCGTAGCGGTCAGGCGAAGGCGACGACCACCTGCCGCGTCCAGCGTGGCGGCGAACAGGCGCCGCCCGATGCCGCGGCCGCGCATGGTTTCCGAAACGATCACCATGTTGATGGCGCCGCCGGTGCTGCCGAACGGCGTCATGATCGCCGTGCCCACCACGGTGCCGGCCTCGAGCGCGACCCATCCGTTGCTGATACCGAGCAGCAGTGCCCAGTCTTCGTGGCGATGCGGCCAGCGGGCCTGCACCGACAGCGCCAAGGCGTCGGAAAGGTGGAGGGACGTCATAGTTTCGAGGGTGATCTCGGTCGTGATCTCGGACTGTGTCATCGTTACTCTCCGTCAGCCGGCTTAGAACTCGGCGACCTTGCCCTTGGACGATTTAACGAAGCGGTCCGGCGCGAAGCCGGAGGGGTCGTAGTTGGGCAGGTCGCCCGCCACGATCTGCGCCGTGAGATGCCCCGCACCGGGACCGATGCCGAAGCCATGGCCGGAATATCCGGCAGACAACACCAGACCCGGCACCTGCCGCAATTCCCCGATCGCCGGCACGCCGTCGGGCGTCGTGTCGATGTAACCGGCCCA
>JBPBQE010000544.1:0-8270 GCA_050954595.1 Janthinobacterium lividum
GGAAACCAGTTAACGCTGGATGAAGCCGTAACTATTTACACCTTGAACCCGGCGGTGCGCAGCCCGGCGCGGGCGATCAGCGCCGGACCGACCACCAATGGGGAGAGCGCGAGCATCCCGAGGGCGGCTGCACCACCGAGCAGTAACCCGGCCGCGACTCCGGCCGCCTGACGGCTGGAGTAGATGTCGCGGCTGCTGTTCGCCTCGGCGTCGAAGCGGCCATGGGCAGCTTGAGCGCCGCCGGGTGCGGGCGCGAACAGGTTGCCGTCATCGACCGGCGCCGGGTCGGTGCCGAGCTGGGCGGAATATCCCTTGCGGGCGAGGACCTGGTCCAGGATGCCGGGGGTCAACCGTGCGGCGAAGATGGTCGCCGGCGTCGACTTGCCGACGAACAGCTCGCGTCGCTTGTGCGTGGCGGCGAAGACGATGGCGTCGGCAGCGACTTCGGGCTGATACGGGCTGGGCGCCTTGGTCGCGCGACCGGTCTTGTTGCGGGCCCAATCGAATTGTGGGGTGTTGACGGCGGGCAGGTGGACCATCGTGAGATGAACCGGGCTGCGGTCGTGGATCAACTCGGATCGCAGCGCTTCGGTGAAGCCGCGTAGCGCGAACTTGGCGCCGCAATAGGCGCCCTGAACCGGCATCGCGCGCCAGGCCAGGACCGAGCTGACCTGAACGATGGTGCCGCCCTGCATGCGTCGCAGCGCGGCGAGGGTGCCATTGACGGCGCCGAGATAGGTCACCTCGGTGACACGCTTGATCTCGTCGGCCTCGAGCTCCTGGATCGGGGAATACACCGTGGCCATGGCGTTGTTGACCCAAACGGTGATCGGCCCCAGCGCGGCCTCGATCTCGCCGGCGGCGCGGTCGATCGCGTCGGCATCGGCAACGTCGGCGCTGACGGTGTGGACCGAAACCCCTTTGGCCTCGAGTTCGGCGCGCGCGGAGTCGAGCCGCTCGGTGCCGCGGGCGATGAGGCCGACCGCGTAGCCCTTATCCGCGAATGCGTAGGCGGCAGCGCGGCCGATGCCGGCGCTCCCGCCAGTGATGACGACGACTTCGACCATTGAGACCTCTGATAGAAAAATTACGGTATTTCGTTGTGTGGGCTCGATGGGAGGAATGACCAGCGGGGACAGCGAGGAGTTGAACGGCTGAGATGGCCAGGCGCCGGTCTGGACAGAAACGGTCGGTCATGACCTAAGATCGTGCAAGCGGAATGCGATACGACCACGAGTTGGGACGTAGATGCTGGTAGGCGGCCAGGCCGCTGTCGCCTTTTAGCGCGAGAACCGCCATACTCACCGTCACTGTCGGGACGATCGACCATGCCCTCAAAGCCGAATTACAATCATCAACGCGCCGAGCGCGACCGGGCCAAGAAGGCCTCCAAGGACGCCAAGCTGGCCGACCGCAAGGAACAGGCAGCGCGCCGCAAGGCCGGCGAGATCGATCCGCCCGCCGAGCCCGAGGCTGTCGCGCCGGCAACAAGCCCGGAGGAATGATCGCGTGGCGATGAAGAGTCGGGCGGCCAGTGCCGTCGTGATGTTCGACGTCGTCTACGCGGATGGCACGCTGCGCTCGAACCGAAAGGTGCCGGCATCGGCACTGGACGGGTTGGACGGCGACGAGCCGGCGCGCGGGATCATCGAGGAGCAGGATCGCGAGATCGCTGCCGCGTCGGGGCGCCCGGCCGTCGAGGTCAAGTCGTTGAGCCGGTCGCCGATTAAGGTGGCCAACGACGAGACCGCGGCCGACCGCAAGGCCAAGGGCGCCAAGCGCTAATCGGACGACATTACCGCCGATGCTGAGGATCACCGAGCTCAAGCTGGGGCTGAACCACTCCGAAGCCGACCTACGGCAGGCAGTGGCGCAGCGGCTGGACGTTGACGCTGCGGCGCTGAACGACGTTCGGGTGGCCAGGCGCGGGCACGATGCGCGGCGGCGCTCCGACATCTCGCTGATCTACACGATAGATGCGGCCGTCGCCGACGAAGCGGCCGTGCTGCAACGGCATACGGGAGACCGCGCCGTCGGGCCGACGCCAGATACCCGGTATCGCTTCGTCGGCCAGGCGCCGGCCAATCTGGCGTTGCGGCCGGTGGTCATCGGGGCCGGGCCATGCGGGCTGCTGGCGGCGTTGACGCTGGCGCAGATGGGGTTCCGGCCGATTGTGCTTGATCGTGGCAAGGTCGTCCGCGAACGCACGCGCGATACGTGGGGTTTCTGGCGACGGGCGGTGCTGCACGCCGAGAGCAACGTGCAGTACGGTGAGGGTGGCGCCGGCACGTTCTCGGACGGCAAGCTCTGGAGCGGCATCAGCGACCCGGCGTTTCAGGGCCGCAAGGTGCTGGAGGAGTTCGTTCGCTGTGGCGCGCCGGAAGAGATCCTGTGGAGCAGCAAGCCGCATATCGGGACGTTCCGGCTGGTCACCGTGGTCGAGGGGCTGCGGGCGACGATCGAGGCGCTCGGCGGCGAATACCGGTTCGGCGCGCGGGTGGACGATCTCGAGGTCGATACCGATGCAGAGGGTGGGCGACACGTCCGCGCCTTGCATCTAGCCGATGGCGAGCGGATCGAGGCGGATCACGTCGTGCTCGCGATCGGGCACAGCGCGCGGGACACGATGACGATGCTGGACGGCCGCGGCGTGCGGATGGACGCCAAGCCGCTCTCCATCGGGGTGCGGATCGAGCATCCGCAAGGGCTGATCGACCGCGCGCGTTTTGGGGACAGCGCCGGCCATGAGCGGCTCGGGGCGGCGGACTATAAGCTGGTGCATCATTGCGATGCGAAGGGTGCGGCGGCGGGGCGGTCAGTCTATAGCTTCTGCATGTGCCCCGGCGGCACCGTCGTGGCGGCGGCGTCCGAGCCCGGACGGCTGGTGACCAATGGCATGAGCCAATACTCGCGGGCCGAGCGGAACGCGAACGCAGGGATCGTGGTCGGGCTGGAGGCGGCCGATTTCGTGCCTTACGGCGGGACGGGGCCGCTGGCCGGTATCGCGTTCCAGCGGCATTGGGAGGAGCGGGCCTTCGAGGCCGGCGGCGGCGACTACCATGCGCCGGCGCAGTTGGTGGGCGATTTCCTGGCGGGCCGGCCATCGACCGCGCTGGGCAGCGTCGCGCCGTCTTACAAGCCCGGCGTGCGCCCGACCGACCTGTCGGCCTGTCTGCCCGATTTCGCGGTGGCGGCGATCAAGGACGCGCTGCCGGCGTTCGACCGGCGCATCCGCGGCTTCGCCATGGCCGACGCCGTGATGACCGGAATCGAGACACGAACGTCGTCGCCGGTGCGGATTCCGCGCGGGGCGGATGGGCATAGCGTCAACACGGCCGGCCTGTTCCCGGCAGGCGAGGGCGCGGGGTATGCCGGTGGCATCCTGTCGGCGGGTGTGGACGGGATCCGGGCGGCCGAGGCCGTCGCGCTATCGGTGATCGCGGCGCGTAGTGGGTAGCGTTCTGCGGGCAGCCGGGCTGCCCGTGTCGCTATGGCCGAACGGGGCAGGGCGTAAAGCCGATCTGCTGACGGGCGACGGGTGGATGGTCAGCTTCGCCTGGCTCGATGCGGATGCGCCGTTCTCGCTGATGCCCGACATAGATCGCACCATCACGCTGATCGACGGACCCGGCTTCACGCTCGACGTCGCCGGGCAGGCGCTGCCGGTGCCGACCCTGTTCGTGCCGACCCTGTTCGATGGTGGAGCGACGACGACCTGTGCCATCACCGGGCCATCGCGGGTGCTGAATGTGATGACGAAGCGGGGAGCGTTCCGGCATTCGGTGACGATCCTCGATCGATCCGACTCGATCGTGCCGGAAGGCGGGCCGGCTTGCCTTGCGGTGTTGCTCGATGGCCGGGGAGCGATCGGCGGGGTCGACCTCGGACGGCTCGACGCCGTGTGTCTCGACGGCGTCGCCGAGTTGACGCTGAGTGCTGGCGGCACGGTGGCCGTTGTCACCATCGAACTGGTTTAGACGGTTGGCTATATGACGACTGCGCCCCTATCGGCCGTCACCTTGTTCGAGCTCGTGCTGCTGTTGCTCGCGATCGTCATTCCGCTCGAGCTGGTGGCGCGCCGGTTGCGGCTGCCGTCGGCGGCGGCGCAGATCCTGGCGGGCATGGGCTTGGCCTTTGTGCCGTTCGAGCACCGGGTCGAGCTGGATCCAGACCTGATCCTGGTGCTGTTCCTGCCGCCGTTGCTGATGTCGAGCGCATTCTTCACGGTCTGGCGCGACTTTCGTAGCAATCTCAGCCTGATCGCCGCGCTGGCGGTGGGGGCGGTAATATTCACCACGGCGGTGGTCGGCGTGGTGACGCATCTGGTGATGCCAGGCCTGCCGTGGGCGGTGTGTTTCGCGCTCGGGGCGATCGTATCGCCGCCGGATGCGCTGGCGGCCAAGGCCGTGCTGCAACGGGTGGCGCTGCCGCCGAAGATGATGGTGCTGCTGGAAGGCGAGAGCCTGGTCAACGACGCCTCCGGGCTGGTGCTGTTCCGGCTGGCGGTGGCGGCGGCGCTGACCGGCAGCTTCAGCGTCGGCGATGCGCTGACCTCGTTCGCGGTGCTGTCCATCGGCGGAATCGCGTTCGGGCTAGTCATCGGCTGGATCGCGACAGTGCTGCTGGCGCGGCTGCGCGAACCGTCGATGCTGGCGGTGGCGACGCTGCTGACGTCGTGGGCGTCCTACATCATCGCCGACAAGCTCGGCGTGTCGGGCGTGTTATCCACCGTCGCCTGCGGGCTGTGGTTGGGCTGGCGGCAGCACGAGATCGTCGATGCGGCGGCGCGGACGAGCGGCGAGTCCGTGTGGCAGGCCGTCGAGTTCGTTTTGGAATCGCTGGTGTTTGTACTGATCGGGCTGTCGTTGCGCGACGTATTCCTGGGGCAGGAGCTGGAGGTCGGGCGGGTGTGGCCGGCGATCGTGGCGGTCGTGCTGACGGTGATTCTCAGCCGGTTCGCCTGGATGTTCGCGACTGGCTACGGCACGTCGCTGCTGAGCGGCGGGCGCCGCGGCAAGCCGCCGGCCGGAGTGCTGGTGGTGATGAGCTGGGCCGGGATGCGAGGCGTGGTGAGCCTGGCAATCGCTCTGTCGCTGCCGGAGACGCTGCCGGGTCGGGATTTCATCCTGCTGACCACCTTTGTGGTGATTCTGGTGACGGTGCTGGGGCAGGGATCGACGCTTGGCGCGCTGATCCGCACCATGGAATTGCCTCGCAGCAACCCGGCGCTTAGCCCGGCGGGCACGCCGATGCTCGGGGAGATCGAGGCACGGGTGCGGGTGGCCGATGTGCAGGTCGCGGCGGTGGAGAAGCTGGCGCACGACGAGACCGGCGCGTTGCAGCATCCTCGCCTGCTTGAGCAATACCAGTACCGCCAGGCGGTGATCCACCGCGTGCTGGAGACCACCGGCGGCATTCCGGGCGCACGGGCGGCGCATTTCGACCTCATCGTGGCGGCCGTCGCCGCCGGGCGGGCCGAGCTGCTCCGGCTGCATCGGAGCGGCGAGATCCACGACTCGGTGCTGCGGACGCTAGAGAGCGAGCTGGACCTCGAGGAGCTCGGGGCCCGCCGGCGACGCGGGACCTGAGACCGGCCTCGTCTATCGCTCGATCGCAAGGGCAATGCCCTGGCCGCCGCCGATGCACATGGTGACCAGGGCGTAGCGGCCGCCGGTGCGTTCCAGCTCATAGGCGGCCTTGATGACCAGGATGCTGCCAGTGGCGCCGACGGGATGGCCGAGGGCAATAGCGCCGCCGTTCGGGTTGACGCGCGCCGGGTCGAAGCGCAGCTCGCGGGCGACGGCGCAGGCCTGGGCGGCGAAAGCCTCGTTGGACTCGATGACGTCGAAATCCTCCACCCGGAGACCGGTGCGCTCGAGCAGGCGGCGGACGGCGGGGATGGGGCCGGTGCCCATCTCGGCCGGGTCGACGCCGGCATGGGCGTAGCCGACGATGCGGGCGACGCGGGTGCGGCCTTCGCGTTCGGCCAGGCTCTCCTCCATCAGCACCAGCGCCGCGGCGGCGTCGTTGATGCCCGAGGCGTTGCCGGCCGTGACCGAGCCGTCCTTGCGGAATACCGGGCGCAGGGCGGCGAGCGCCTCCTTGCTGGCATCGGTCTTGACGTATTCGTCGGTATCGAAGGTCGCGGTCGCCCGGCCGCGCTTGACCTCGACGGGGAGAATTTGGTCGCGGAAGCGGCCCTCTCCAAGCGCGGCGGTGGCCCGTCGCTGGCTTTCGAGCGCGTAGGCGTCCTGGTCGTCGCGGGAGATCTGAAACCGCTCGGCGACGTTCTCGGCGGTGACGCCCATGAGGCCGTTGCCGAACGGATCGGTCAGGCAGCCGGTGAGGTGGTCGGTGAGCTTGGTGTCGCCCATCTTCTGGCCGAAGCGGGCAGTCGCCAGCAGATGCGGTGCACGGCTCATGGTCTCCGCCCCGCCGGCAACCGCGATATCGGCGTCGCCCAGCATGATGGATTGTGCCGCCGAAACGATGGACTGCACGCCGCTGCCGCAGAGCCGGTTGACCGTCATGGCCGACGCCTCCTTCGGCACGCCGCCCTCGATGGCGACAACCCGGGCCAGGTAGGCATCGCGCGATTCCGTCAGCACCACGTTGCCGAACACGACCTGCTCGACCCGGTCGCCTTCGAGCCCGGCCCGGCGCAAGGCCTCCGCGACGCAGAGTGCGCCGAGTTGCGTCGGCGCATGACCGGCGAGCGCGCCGCCGAACGTGCCGATCGGCGTGCGGGCGGCTGCGGTGATGACGACGTGACGGGACATGCGCGTTCCTCGTTGGGTTGCCGCCGTCAATAAACCGAAGCTCCGGCGGCGGGAACCTCGTCGCGATTGGGGCGGTGATTGCACTTTGGGGCCCATTGAGGTATGCAAGTGCGAGTTAGTCGCAGTTGGCCGCGAACCGCGCCGCTTCAACACCCTCCTTCGAAGGCATACCCCCATGAACAGACGCACGCTTTTGCTTGGCGCCGCTGGCCTGACCGCTGCCGCCTGGTCGCCTCGGCTGCTCGCTGCCACCGGCAAGCTGACCCTCTATAACGGCCAGCACCGGGCGACCACCGAGGCGCTGGTCGCCGCCTTCACCGCCGCCACCGGCATCGAGGTCGTGACCCGCAACGCCGAGAGCCCGGAGTTGGCCAGCCAGCTGGTGGAAGAAGGCGCCAACTCGCCGGCCGACCTGTTCTTCTCCGAGCAGAGCCCGCCGATCGCGTCGCTGCAGGAAAAGGGCCTGCTGGCCAAGATCGATTCCGGTACGCTCGAGGCGATCCCGGCCAAATACGCCGCCAAGGACGGCACCTGGATCGGCGCCAGCGTCCGCACCCGCGTCATCACCTATAACAAGAAGATGATCACGCCGGAGGAACTGCCGAAGTCGATCATGGATGTCGCGACCCCAGCCTTCAAAGGCAAGGTGGCCTACGTCAAGCAGGACGGGTTCCAGGAACAGGTCATGTCGATCGAACACATCAAGGGACGTCAGGCGGCGCTCGACTGGCTGAAGGGCCTCAAGGAGAATGCCCGCTCCTATAACGGCAACCGGATCGCCACCACCGCAGTCGAGAACGGCGAGATCGCGATGGCGTTGTCGAACAATTACTACTGGTATTCGCTCGCTCGTGAACGCGGCGGGCCTGACAAGCTGAACTCGGCACTATACAGCTTCCCCGGGAACGATCCCGGCAACATCTACAACGTCTCTGCGGCAGGCATCCTGAAGTCGAGCAAGAACCAGGAGTTGGCCCAACGCTTTCTCGCCTTCATGGTCACCAAGCCGGCTCAGGAAGCGATGGCCAAGACCAGCGCCGAGTATCCTATCCTGCCGGACGTGACCTCCCCGTTCCCGTTGCCGCCGCTGTCGACCTTCACCGCGCCGGTGACGCCCGCCGACATGGGCAGCGCCTCGGAGACGTACGCGCTGGAGCGCGAAGCCGGGATGATCTGACTCTAGCCGCGACGGCTCGGCGGTGGCGGATCACGCCGCCGTCCTGGCTGGTCGTCGCCAGTCTCATCCCGCTCGGCCTGGTGCTGCTGCCGCTGATCTACATCGCGGTGCGGGCGTATCAGGCGGGGCCGTCGGGCGTGGCGTCCGATCTGTTGCGGCCGTACACGCTCGGGCTGCTGGTCAACACGGTGTTCCTCGCCGGGTCGGTGACGATCCTGGCGTGCGGCATCGCGACGGCGGCGGCGTGGGTCACCGAACGGTCGGATCTGCCGGGCCGACGCTGGTGGCGGCTGGCTACGGCCTTGCCGTTGGCG
>JBPBQE010000018.1:0-8262 GCA_050954595.1 Janthinobacterium lividum
GGGATCGCGGTCGGGAATCGGTGACCGCGGACATCGTGTCGTGGATCGGTGATCACAATGCGGCGCTGCCATCAGGGGCCGATCGATGGGCCCGGCTCTGGTTGGAGTGGCGGGAGCGTGGGCCGGATGCGGATTGAATGCTTGGCGCAGCGAGGAGGCCGGGGTATGAGGGGCGCGTGGACCCGTAGCTCAGCTGGATAGAGCGCTGCCCTCCGAAGGCAGAGGTCACGCGTTCGAATCGCGTCGGGTCCGCCATCTCACCGTTTGGACATGCCGATGAGCACAGTGCCAACCGTTGCCATTATCGGAACCGGGGGCACCATCTCGGGTGTCGGTGCCGACCGCTTCGACGTGTTCGATTACGGCACCACCGGGCGCTTCATGCATGTTGACGAGTTGCTCGCGACGGTGCCGGAACTGGCTGAGGTCGCAACGATCGTTCCGGTGCGCTACAAGAACCTGGACAGCACTAATCTCGGCCCCGTCGACTGGCTCGCGCTGGCGCGGCTAACTACGCAGGTGGTCGAGGACAATCCGGGCTTGGATGGCATCGTCATCACCCATGGCACCGCGAGCCTCGAGGAGACGGCGTATTTTCTCACCCTGACCGTCAAGGTCGACATCCCGGTCGTGCTGGTGGGGGCGATGCGGCCGTCCTCCGCCCTGAGCGCGGACGGTCCGGCCAATCTGGTCAATGCGGTGCGGGTGGCCGGCTCGCCGGCGGCGCGGGGCATGGGCGTGCTGGTGGTGCTGAACGACGAGATCAGCGCGGCGCGTGATGTGACCAAGACGTCCAACTACCGGGTGCAGACGTTCCGTACGCCGGATTTCGGTCTGTTGGGCTACGCCGACGGCGATGCGGTGGCTTTCTATCGCAAGCCCCTCCGCCGGTGCGCGCCGGACACCGAGTTCGATGTCGCCGGCACGGAGACGCTGCCGCGGGTGGATATCGTGCCGGCCTATGGCGGTGCGGATGCGGTGCTGATCGAGGCGGCGGTTGCGGCAGGGGCGCGGGGTTTGGTATCGGCCGGGTTCCTGTCCGGAGCGCCGTCGCCGGCGCAGAAGGTGGCGCTGCTGCAGGCCGCGACGGCGGGCGTGGTGGTGGTGCAATCCTCGCGGGCAGAGAGCGGCCGGGTGATTCAGGACACGGAGTCGATGCGCCGCTCCGGCTTCCTCGGCTCCGATACGCTGACGCCGCAAAAGGCGCGGATTCTGCTGATGCTCGGGCTGACCCGGACGGCGGACCCGCAGGAGATCAGGCGGATGTTCGCCACCTACTAGGAGCGGACGGTCCTGGCCATGAAGTCGGCGAAGGCTGCCAGGGTCGTGTCGGAAACGTGGTGCTCGATGCCTTCCGCGTCCTGCTCGGCGGCCTCGCGGGGGACGCCGATGGTCAATAGTAGGTCGACGACTAGGCGATGCCGCGCCCGTGCCCGGTCGGCCAGTTCACGGCCGCTCTCGGTCAGGAATACGCCGCGATAGGGACGGGCGGTGACGAGGCCCTCGCGCTTGAGCCGGCTGAGCGCCTTGACCGCAGTCGCGTGCGACACGCCCAGGCGCTTGGCCATGTCCGTGGTCCGCGCTTCGCCTTCCTGGTCCAGTAAGTCGGCTATTAACTCGGCATAATCTTCGAGCAGCGCGGTGGACTGCGCCGTGCGAGCCTGGGCGAAGCGGTTGGCCTGGATGGGAACCGCGGGAAGTTCGGGCAACTCGGACATTTCAGCCTCCGACGCTATCCCAAATCAATTTGAAGTTCAGCAAGATGATCGCCGCCGTCGTCGTCCAGGCGATGACTCTCATAGTGCGCGACATCGCCAACTGACCCATTAGCTCGCGATCCCCGGCGAAGACGACCAGCGGCACCATCGCGAACGGTAGCTGCATCGACAGCAGGATCTGGCTGAGCACAAGCAGCTGGCCGGTGCCGCTGTCGCCATAGATCGCGGTGACGGCCAGCACGGGGATGATGGCTAGGCCGCGCGTGATCAGCCGGCGCTTCCAGGGGGCGAGACGTAGGTCGATGAACCCCTCCATCACGATCTGGCCGGCGAGGGTTGCCGTCAGCGTCGAGTTGACGCCCGAGGCCAGCAGAGCGACGGCGAACAACGTGCTCGCCACGCCGACGCCGAGCAGTGGCGCCAGTAGCGCGTGAGCGTCACCGATCTCGGCAATGTCGGTGCGGCCGGCAGCATGGAACACCGCGGCTGCCAGGATCAGGATCGCGGCGTTGACGAACAGTGCGAGCGTGAGCGCGACGCTGCTGTCGACGGAGGCGAAGCGTGCGGCTTCCTGTCGGCCGGCCGGCGTGCGGTCGTAGTCGCGCGTCTGCACGATGGAGGAGTGTAGATAAAGGTTATGGGGCATGATGGTCGCCCCGATGATGCCGATGGCGAGATAGAGCTTGGCCGGGTCCGTCACGATCGAGGCCTGCGGCAGGAACCCGGCCATCACGGCGGCAATTGGTGGCGCCGCCATGACGATCTGTAGCCCGAAGCAGATCGCGATGATGATCAGCAATGCCACCACGAAGGCCTCCAGTGTGCGGAACCCCCGCTGCATCAGGCCGAGCACGAGAAAGGCGTCGAGAACCGTCAGTGCCGCGCCGGCCATGATGGGCAGGCCAAACAGGAGTTGCAGGGCGATGGCGGTGCCGATGACTTCCGCGACGTCGCAGGCGATAATGGCAGCTTCGCAGATCAGCCACAGCGCGATCGAGACCGGGCGTGAGTATCGTTCGCGACAAAGTTGGGCCAAGTCGCGCCCCGTGCCGATGCCAAGGCGGGCGGCAAGCGTTTGCATGATCATCGCCAGAACGCTCGAAAGCAGCACGACGACGAGCAGATCGTAGCCGTATTTGGAGCCACCCGCGATGTCGGTCGCCCAATTGCCAGGGTCCATATACCCGACGGACACGAGATAGCCCGGGCCGACAAAGGCGAGCGCCCGGCGCAACCAGCTACCCTGCACGGGTATCGTCGCATTCACATCTGGCAGGCTTGGGGAGCTTGGCACCGAAATGCGCTTTGCCATGATTTTGTGTTCCAGATCGAAAATGTAGCCTTGGCTACATCAGTATGTCAGGGTTGGACATGCTTCCACAAGCTGTGATTCGACCGGGAAGCTGTCGCACAAAATAGACGAAACTCGCTTTATAGTTATTTATTGGATGTAAGTTGTGTTCAATACAAACTGACTTCGAAGCAGCAATCTGAAATAATCTGTTATCAAAAAGCAAGAATTTGACGAACCGGTAGACTTGTGATTCAGTGAACAGAATGTAACATTTTTTTGTCGCAAGCATCATCGTGCCGCTGATTGAGCGATGACGACTGGCCAGTGGAGATGCTCACAATGGGTGACGCCATGAAGCGTGATTGAGCAACAGCACCAGTCGGCATGCCCCAATGTCTCAACAGGCTAGCGTTCATCTTTGTTAAACGAATCGCTGGTAAGACGGAGCCATGAACGACACAGCAACCCGATGCACGCCTGATCAGCCAGTAAACCGATGACAGGTCTGTCCGTAAACTTCTTTGAAAATCCTCCGGCGCGGTATAGCCCGTACGCTCCCCAAAAATTGGGGCGTTGCGATCGGCTGACGTCTTGCTGGCGTTCGAACCG
This sequence comes from Janthinobacterium lividum, assembly GCA_050954595.1. GTDB lineage: Bacteria > Pseudomonadota > Alphaproteobacteria > Acetobacterales > Acetobacteraceae > JAVVHH01. Next base: position 3,622 of record JBPBQE010000018.1, read on the forward strand.
TCGCGCGACACCATTGCTATGAGGTATCATGGCGCGTCTGCCTAATGAAGACGACGTTAACGGAGCGGAGAGCCAGGCTACTCCGCAAATCGCCGTTCCAGTACGTCGATATACGCGCCGGCTGGAGGACAAGCTTCTTGTCGCCTTCCATCACGCCTGCGATGTGGCTGACTTGGAAGTCGGCCGGCATGTATTGCAGATTTTAGAAATGATGCTGTCGCGGAAAACCGCTCAACCTGACCCGAACCGCCGCCGCAACATGGAAGGCCTTATTGCCGCCCATGAGCGACTGTGGAACCTTCGCCATCGCGAGAATTAAAACGGTCCGATCGAACTGAGCCGGTTCGGTCGGATTGAGCTACTCCGTCTGCTAAACGTCCAGTTCTTGCGTCTCGATCAGGCGTGCATGCTCCTGGATGAACTGGAAGCGAAGCTCGGGCTTACGGCCCATCAGGCTCTCGACCAAGGTGTTCGTCGCCGCTCGATCTTCCACCGCAGCGACGACCTTGAGCAGGGTTCGCCGCTTCGGATCCATCGTGGTTTCCTTCAGGGCTGAGGGCGGCATTTCGCCCAGGCCCTTGAAGCGGCTGACTTCGACTTTGCTACCGGCTTTGAAATCCCGCTTCATCGCCCGGTCCTTGTCGCTATCGCTCATTGCGTAGACCGACTTGGCACCTTGGGTGAGACGAAACAGCGGCGGCTGCGCCAAATACAGATGTCCGAACCGGACCAACTCCGGCAACTTGCGGTAGAAGAACGTCATCAGCAGGGAAGCGATGTGTGCCCCGTCCACGTCGGCATCCGTCATGATGATGACGCGGCCATATCGCAGCCGCTCCCGATCGAACCGATCGCCGGCCCCACACCCGAGCGCTTCCACCAGGTCTTTCAGCTCCTGATTCTGCATGAGCTTCTCGTCGCTGGCGCTTGCCACGTTCAGGATCTTGCCCCGTAACGGCAGCACAGCTTGTGTATCGCGGTTGCGCGCCTGCTTGGCCGATCCGCCGGCGCTGTCGCCCTCGACGAGGAATATCTCGGTGTCGTCCCGGCTTTCCCGCGTGCAATCGGTCAGCTTGCCGGGCAGGCGTAGCCGCCGGGTCGCGGTCTTGCGCGAGACGTCCTTGCTTTCCTTGCGCCGCAGCCGCTCCTCGGCTCGCTCGATCACGAACGCCAGTAGATTGTCGGCCTGCGAAGGATTGCCGGCCAACCAATGGTCGAACCGGTCGCGCAGGGCTTGCTCGACCAAGCGTGCCGCTTCCGGACTGGTCAGCTTCTCCTTGGTCTGCCCCTGGAACTGTGGCTCGCGCACGAAGGCGGACAGTTTTGCCACCATCCCGCCCAGCAGATCTTCGGCCGTGACCTGCGCCGCACGCCGGTTTCCGCGCTGCTCGCCCCAGGACCGCAGCCCTTTCAGCAGCGCTGCGCGAAAACCGGCCTCGTGCGTTCCCCCGAGCGGGGTTGGCACCGTGTTGCAGTAGGAGTCGAGAGCGCCATCACCGGTTTCGAGCCATGCTGCCGCCCATTCGACCCGGCCGCCAACGTTGCCCGCGGCATCGGCCGGCAAATTGGCCTCACCAGCCCAAATTTCCGCAACTGCCAACGCGGACTGGCCAAGATCCTCCACCAGGCTATCGCGCAGCCCGCCCGGAAAATGCAGCGTCGCCTCGGCCGGCGTATCGCCGCCGCGGATTAGCGCCGGGTCACAGGTCCAGCGGATCCGGACACCACGAAACAAGTAGGCCTTCGAGCGGCACAGCTTGAACAGCCGCGTGGCGCTGAAATGCTGCACCCCGAAGATCTCCGGGTCCGGATGAAACCGGATACTCGTCCCGCGTCGGTTCTGTACCGGGCCGGCTTGCTGCAACTTGGCCAGCGGTTTGCCGCGGGCATAGTCCTGCTTCCACAGCACTCGATCCCGAGCAACCTCGACTTCCATCCGGTCCGACAACGCGTTGACCACCGAACTGCCGACACCGTGCAGTCCGCCCGATGTCGCGTAGGCTTTACCGCCGAACTTGCCGCCGGAATGTAGGGTCGTGAGAATCACTTCAAGCGCGCTTAGACCAGGGAACTTGGGATGGGGATCAACGGGGATGCCGCGCCCATTGTCGCGGATTTCAATCCAGTCGCCCGCCTCGAGAGTAACGTCGATTGCCGTCGCGAACCCGGCGACCGCCTCATCCATCGAGTTATCCAGCACCTCGGAAACGAGGTGATGCATCGCGGACTCGTCGGTGCCGCCGATATACATTCCGGGCCGCCGACGTACCGGCTCAAGCCCTTCGAGAACCTCGATATCGCTGGCGGAGTAAGATTTTTCCCCCTCCACACCGCGCGGGGTCGCAAGCAAATCGTTCATGCTGTGTTCCCCAACATGATGGGGACCCTAAGGTCCCAATCATGTTGGAGCAAGTGTTTCGACTTACTCGCGGAACTCGCCGCTCGGCTCCTGCACGTGGGCCTCGAGGAACCACAGCTGCTTGTCCAGGCCGCGCGACACTTCGGTGAACAGGTCCGCGGTGTCCGCATCGCCGGCTTCGTCGGTGTCGTCGATGTTCTTCCGCATCGCGTTGGCACACGCGGCGTAACGCTCGATCAACGCCGCGATATGGTCGGCGATCTTGTAAGCATCGGTCGGATACGACTTTAGCGCGGTCCGGTTCATGACTTCCTGAACCGTGCCCTTCGCCGTGCCGCCCAGTTGGACGATCCGCTCGGCGATGCTGTCGGTCCACTCGTCCTGCTCGGCACGGAATTTATCGAGCATCAGGTGAACGCCAATGAATTGCGGGCCCTTCAGGTTCCAGTGAGCCTGCTTGGTGACGAGCCCGAGATCGATCGAGTCGGCGAGGCGCGCCTCTAGGCACTCCATCGATACGGCCTTGGCATTGCTCTTGGTGTCGTTCTTGGTGACATGCAGGTAAGCGTCTTTGGTCTGCGCGGGCAGACCCTCTGGACTATTCGCCATGGGACTCTCCTGAGTGGCGGTGAAATGAACCAACGTGCAGGTCCGGCTCGCGTTGCGCGACAACTGCCATGCACCGAGGACCCTCTTGACGCCGGACTTTGCGTCCGACCCGTTCTGCACGACAGTGTCGGTGCGGCGCCCATCCCGGCGCCCGGCGGGAGATCGGAATGGGCTTGAACGGTAAAGTGGCGCTGGTAACGGGCTCGACAAGCGGTATCGGCCTTGGCATCGCCCGTGCTCTGGTTGCCGAGGGTGCCGATGTGATGCTCAACGGCTTCGGCGACCCGGCCGTCATCGAGCATCTGCGCGCCGACCTCGCCCAAACCGGTCGCATGGTCGCCTATGACGGTGCCGACCTGTCCAAGCGCGAGCAGGTCACCGGGTTGATCGAGCGAACCGTTCAAACCCTCGGCCGGCTGGATATCCTGGTCAACAACGCCGGTATCCAGCACACCGCGCCGATCGCCGACTTCCCCGACGACAAATGGGACCAGGTCATCGCAATCAATCTATCGGCCGCCTTCCATGGCATGAAGGCGGCGATCCCGCACATGACCAAAGCGGGCTGGGGCCGGATCATCAACATCGCATCCGCTCACGGTCTGGTCGGTAGTCCCGACAAGTCTGCCTATGTGGCCGCCAAGCACGGGATCATCGGCCTGACCAAAGTCGGCGCGCTCGAACTGGCGAATGTCGGAACCACGGTCAATGCCATCTGTCCCGGTTGGGTGCTGACACCGCTGGTCCAAGCGCAAATCGACAGTCGTGCTGCCGCGGGCGGTGTGTCGCCAGAAGCGATGGCACGCGACATGGTGTCGGAGAAGCAGGCGATGCTCGAGTTCAGCACACCGGAAGGGATCGGCGGTCTCGCCGTGTTCCTATGCTCCGATGCCGCCCGCACGATCACTGGCGCATCCATGTCCATCGATGGCGGCTGGGTCGCCCGGTGAGTATCAGCAGCGTGACCACCATCGTCACGGGGGCGGCCGGGTTCGTCGGATCCTATGTCGCCCATGCGCTATTGGCGCGGGGAGAGCGCGTTCTCGGGCTCGATAATCTCAACGACTATTATAACGTAAGGCTCAAGGAAGCCCGGCTCGCCCGTCTACGTGAACATCCGAACTTTCACTTCGAGCGTGTCGACCTCTCCGACAAGGCCGCCGTGTTCGCCGCCTTCGCACAGGTGCCGGAGACTCGGCACATCGTGCATCTCGCTGCGCAGGCAGGCGTCCGCTTCTCCATGATCGACCCGTACGCCTATGTCTCGGCCAACGTGATGGGCCATGTCACCGTGCTCGAGGCAGCCCGGTCGTTGTCGCGCCTGGAACACATTGTCTATGCCAGTTCGTCCTCCGTCTACGGTGGGAGCAAGACACTGCCGTTTGCGGAGAACGACCGTGTCGATACCCCGCAATCGCTCTACGCGGTGACCAAACGGACCGACGAGTTGGCCAGTCATGCCTATTGGCATTTGTATGGGATGAAACTGACCGGGCTGCGCTTCTTCACCGTCTATGGTCCGTGGGGACGTCCCGACATGGCCTACTACTCGTTCGCTCAAGCGATCATGGCCGGCAAACCCATCACCGTTTACGACGGCGGCGCACTCAAGCGCGACTTCACCTACATCGATGACATCGTGTCAGGGGTCTTGGCTTGTCTGGATCGTCCAC
>JBPBQE010000020.1:0-8224 GCA_050954595.1 Janthinobacterium lividum
GGACGCCACGGCACCAACGTCGTCAGCAACATGCGCTGCCGATCCAGCCCGATGCTGGCCAGCACACGATCCAGCAATGCGCCGGGCGGGCCGGTGAACGCCTGACCGGAGCGGTCGTCCTCGCTGCCGGGAGCATCGCCGATCAGTAAAATTGATGCGTCCACTGCTCCGCTCGGGCGGACCGTGTGGGTCGCGGTGGCCCGTAGCGGGCAGGCGGTGAAGGCGTCCAACTCCGCGTGAAGCGCCTCCAGGGTCTGAGCTTGGACCGCCGGCGCGACCCGGCCGATGCGAAGGAGTGTGGGTTCGGCATCGAGCACCGGCGGCGGCCGTAATGCCACGGCAGACGGCAGTTGGGCGAAGCGATCGACCGGCGTATCGCCGAGCGCCTCGTCCACGCCCCACTCGAGCTGTAGCCGGAGGGCTATCAAGTCGTCGATCATGCACCACACTTGAGCAGAGTGCGCGTTTGGCGCAACTGCCGGTTCAGCATAGATATAAGCAATTGGAGGCAACTGATGTCCGAGCGGGAGTCAATGGAGTTCGACGTGGTGGTTGTGGGCGCGGGGCCAGCTGGCCTTGCGGCGGCCATCCGTCTCAAGCAGCGCGCGCCGGAGGCCTCGGTCTGCGTCGTGGAGAAGGGCGGGGAGGTCGGGGCGCATATCCTGTCCGGCGCCGTGATCGAGACCCGGGCGCTCGACGAACTCCTCCCCGATTGGCGTGACAAAGGCGCTCCGCTGACGACCGAGGCGGGCGAGGATCGGTTCGTCTACCTGACCAAGCGTCGGGCCTGGAAGCTGCCGACGCCACCGCAGATGCACAACCATGGCAACTACATAGTCAGCCTCGGCGATGTCTGCCGTTGGCTGGCGACCCAGGCCGAGGAACTCGGGATCGAGATCTACCCGGGGTTCGCGGCGTCCGAGCTGCTGATCGAGGGTAACCGCGTCGTCGGGATCGCGACGGGCGACATGGGCGTCGAGAAATCCGGCGAGCATGGCCCGAACTACCAGCCCGGCATGGAGCTGCGCGCGACCTACACCCTGTTCGGCGAAGGCTGCCGCGGCAGCCTCTCCAAGCAGCTGATGGCGAAGTACGATCTGCGCCGTGGCGTGCAGCCACAGACCTATGCGCTCGGCGTGAAAGAGCTGTGGGAAATCCCGGCGGCGTCGCATCAGAAAGGGTTGATCGTTCACTCGATCGGCTGGCCACTACCGAAGGACACGTATGGCGGCTCGTGGCTGTATCACTGGGGCGATAACCTGGTGTCGTACGGCTTCGTCACCGGGCTTGACTACAGCAACCCGTGGCTGTCGCCGTTCGAGGAGATGCAGCGGCTCAAGACGCATCCGGCCATGCGGCCGCACTTCGAAGGGGGACGTCGACTGTCGTACGGTGCCCGTGCGCTCAGCGAGGGCGGCTGGCAGTCGATGCCGAAATTGACCTTCCCGGGCGGGGCGCTGATCGGCGACACCGCCGGGTTCCTGAACGTGCCGAAGATCAAGGGCACCCATGCCGCCATGAAGTCCGGCATGTTGGCCGCCGAGGCAGTGGCCGACGCGCTGGAGAGTGGGCGCCCGGCCGAGCCGGTCGGCTACACCAAGCGGTTCAAGACCAGCTGGCTCAGCGACGAGCTGCGGGGTGTGCGCAACATCCGGCCGTCATTCGCCAAATACGGCCTGCTCGGTGGCCTCGCCTATTCGGCGGCGGACACTTACATATTCAGGGGTCGCGCACCCTGGACCTTCCGTCATCCCCATGCCGACAACGAGACGCTCGTTCCGGCGGCCAGCGCGCCACGGATCGAGTATCCGAAGCCCGACGGCAAGCTGACCTTTGACAAGCTTTCCTCGGTGTTCGTCAGCAACACCAATCATACCGAGGACCAGCCGGTCCATCTCCGCCTGCGTGACGCAGCGCGGTGGGAGCCGATCAACTGGGAGAAGTTCCGCAGCCCGGAAAGCCGTTACTGCCCGGCTGGCGTTTACGAGGCGGTCGGGGTCGAGACCGGCGAGCCGAAACTGCAGATCAACGCGCAGAACTGCGTCCACTGCAAGACGTGCGACATCAAGGACCCGTCGCAGAACATCGACTGGTCGACGCCCGAGGGCGGCGGCGGGCCGAACTACCCGGGAGGAATGTGAGCTGTTGAACTCTGGACGCTTCCGCACCGCGCTGCTGGCCACGGCGGCGCTGCTCGTCGCCGGCGCGGGCGAGACCCCGCCCTCGAGCAGCGCGGCGCGGGCGAGCGGCGCGTTCGGGGCCTATCTGGCCGGGCGCTTCGCCGTGCAGAGCCGGGACATGGCGGTCGCGGCCAATGAATTCGAGCAGGCGCTGCGGGACGACCCGACCGTGCCGGAGCTGACCAACCAGGCATTCCTCGCCAGCCTGCTCTCCGGTCAGGCGCAGACGCCGCGGCTGGCCGCCATGCTGCCGGACAATCCGCTGGCCCAGCTCGTCTTGGCGGACCGCGATGGCAAGGCCGGGGACTGGTCGGCGGCACAGGGCCGCTACACCGCGCTGCGACAGGACCAGGGCATCGTCCAGGTCCTCCGCCCGTTGCTCGTGGCGTGGGCGCAGTTCGGCGACAAGCAGCCGGACGCCGCGCTGGCGACATTGGCCCCCCTGGTCGAAGGCACGCGCTTCCGCGGCGTCTATGCCCTGCATGCGGCGTTGATCGCCGATCTGTCGAACCGCGCCGACGTAGCCGAACGCGACTACCGCATCGCGCTGGCCGATTTCGGGCAGGTCAACCTCAGGCTGGCGATGATCTGGGCGAGCTGGCAGGCGCGGCACGGCATGCTCCCGGAGGCACAGCGGACGATCGCCGATCTGGCGACCACCGACGGTGAGTTCGGCATGTCGCGCCAGGGCCTCGAGGCCCAGATCTCCCGCCCGGCGGTGACCGATGCCGCCGATGGCATCGCGGAAGCCTATCTGGCGATGGCGTCCACACTCCGGCAGCAGAATGCCGAGTCCGCGCAGGCGATGATCCGCCTGGCGCTCGAGATGCGGCCGAACTTCACCGCGGCGCGGATCGTGCTGTCCGACATCGAGGCGGCAGCCAAGCAGCCGGCCGCCGCCTTGGCCGCCCTGGCCGACATCCCAGCCGACGATCCGCTCGGCCCCTTGATCGAGTTGCGGCGCGCGGCGTTGCTGGGCGAGAGCGACCACACCGCCGCGGCGGCCGAGCTGCTCACCAAGCTCTCCCGTGAGCATCCGGACCGCCCGGAGCCGCGGGCGCAACTGGGCGACCTGTTGCGCAAGCAGGAGAAATTTGCCGAAGCCGCGGCCGCATACAGCGATGCGATCGGCAAGCTGGGCACCCCGAGCCGGGCCAACTGGCCGTTGTTCTATGCCCGCGGCATCGCGTTGGAGCGGGCCGGCGAATGGCCGAAGGCGGAGGCGGACTTGAAATACGCGCTCGAACTGGCGCCGGATCAGTCCAGCATTCTCAACTATCTCGCCTATTCCTGGGCCGAGCGTCGCGAACATCTCGACGAGGCGCACGCCATGCTGGAACGCGCGATGGCCGCGCGGCCGAACGAAGGTGCGTATATCGACAGCTTCGGCTGGACCCTGTTGCAGCAGGGTGATGTCGAGGGTGCGCTCAAGCAGCTCGAGCGCGCGGTCGAACTGGAGCCGGAGGACCCGGCGATCAACGAGCATCTCGGCGATGCGCTGGCAGCGGCGCACCGCACCCGGGAAGCGGAGTTCCAGTGGCAGCGCGCGCTGAACCTCAAGCCGGATGCGGCGGAGTTGAAGCGGTTGCACGACAAGCTCGCGGCGACCCCCGCACCGGTTCCAGTCTCGGTCCCGAAATAGCCGATGCCGTCCAGCGAGCAGGCGCGGGCCAAAGTCAATCTCTACCTCCACGTCACCGGCCGGCGTGCGGATGGGTATCACGAGCTCGATAGCTTGGCAGTGTTCCCCGAGGTCGGCGACGTCCTGAACGTCACCCCGTCCGACGGGCTCACCTTGGCGATCACCGGTCCGTTCGCGTCTGGGCTCGAGGCGGGTGAGGGCAATCTAGTGCTGCGCGCGGCGCGTGCCTTGCTGGCGGCCGCGGGTGCCACGCATGGCGCTGCGCTCACGCTGGAGAAGAACCTGCCGGTCGCCAGCGGCATCGGCGGCGGGTCGGCCGATGCCGCTGCGGCGATCCGGCTGCTCGACCGGGAGTGGCGATTGGGTCTGCCCGCACCGCAACTGGCCGGCATCGCGCTGGGTCTCGGCGCCGACGTTCCGGTATGTCTGACCGGGTCGCCGGCGCGGATGGGTGGGATCGGTGAATTGATCGGCATCGCTCCAGTGTTGCCGGCGTGCGGCATGGTGCTCGTCAACCCCGGTGTGCCCGTCGCCACCGCCGACGTCTTTCGTGGCCGTACCGAGGCCTATTCGGAGCCGGCGACATTGCCGGCGCGCTGGGAGGATGCCAGCGCCCTGGCCGCCGATCTGGCGCAATTCACCAACGATCTCGAGGCATCGGCGCTTCGCCTGTGTCCGTCGATCAACGACGCGTTGACCTGGTTGCGCGGAAGGCCCGGCTGCCGCTTCGCGCGCATGAGCGGTTCGGGCGCCACGTGTTTTGGTTTGTTCGACAGCCCGGCTATTGCGGCCGAGGCTGCTGCCGGTGAGATCCCGCCGGGCTGGTGGGCGTGGGGCGGGGCGCTCGACTGACTTACGCTCGGCGATAAATCGCGCTATGGGAGTGCCGCGTCCGGCAGTGACGCGTCTGGGGCGTCGCCAAGCGGTAAGGCAGCGGACTTTGAATCCGCCATTCGAAGGTTCGAATCCTTCCGCCCCAACCAGCCGCTCCCATTTCGGTCCGGCGACCCCTTTGGACGGCCTCTCGCGATTTTGAAGATTGTCGGCCCGTGGTGATCGCACGTGGCATGACGACCTAGTTCCGCCGTAGTGCCGGGCTAGGCATCTCCTGCTCTGCGACCAACTATACCAAAGAGTTCAAACCGATTCTGTCTCATTACACGTGTTCGACCCGTCGGGACTGGGCCACGATGGCGTGACACCGCGCAGTCCAGATGTAACTATCGTGTCGTTCAACAAACGTCTCGCCGAGCCACGAAACTAGACGGTAGCTTTTATCGAAACGGAGAGGCGTAGGGCTGCCCGGGCGATCGATCCCGGTGAAGTCTTGGAGGACTGGGATGCTGAGCTGTACATCCTGTGCGCGCGTTCTCCCCGACCGCGCCATGTTCTGCCCAGCCTGCGGCTCGCGGGTCGGCACGCCCGAGCGCGCCGCCGTGATGCGCAGCGAGCGCAAGGTCGTCACCATTCTGTTTGCCGACATCAAGAGCTCCATCGACCTGGTTGCCTATCGCGATCCGGAGCACGCCGGCGACGTGTTGAGCGACGTGCTGCGCGAGATGGGTGCGGCAGTCCGGGCGCATAACGGCGTCGTCAACCAGATCCTCGGCGACGGCATCATGGCGCTGTTCGGCGCTCCGGTGGCGATCGAGGAGCATGCCGCCCAGGCCTGCCGCGCCGCACTGGCGATGCGGTCCGGCGTTCAAGATAAACTGCTGGGCAAGGTCCACGTCCGTATCGGCATCGGCTCGGGCGAGGTCGTCGTGCGTGCGATGGCCGGCGACGTGACGCTGCATTACGGCGCAACCGGGGAGGCGGTGCATCTCGCCTCGCGCATGGAGGAGATTGCCGTCCCAAATCAGATCCTCCTCACGCCGGCGACGGTGGAGCAGTTAGGCGCGCTCGCAACCGTTGAGTCGCTTGGCCCGGTCGCGATCAGGGGACTCCAGCAGGAGATCGAGGTGTTCGAGTTGCTCGGCGTCGCCGAACGGCGAACGCGGCCGGCTCCTCGCGTTACCGGCACCGGCCGCTTCGTCGGCCGCGAGGCCGAACTCGGCATACTGCAGCTCGCCCTGGACGGCGCGGCCGCGGGCCGACCCGGCGTCGTCCGCATCGTCGCCGACGCCGGGATGGGCAAGTCGCGCCTGGTCGGTCAGTTCACCAGCCAGTGCCTGCCCGACGAATGGGCGCTCTCAATGGCCGAAGCGCTGCCGCATCGCCGCACCAGTTACGGAGTGATCGCCGAGTTGCTCCGCCAGGTGTTCCAGTTCGCGCCGGGCGACGACCGGTTGCTGCGGCAGGACAAATTGTTGACGGCAACGGGCCTGCGCGAAAGCGAGGCGGAGGAGCATATCCTGCCGGGTCTATCCGACCTGCTTGGCTTGCCTCCGGCACCAGGATGGAGCGCGCTCGATCCGCGCGAGCGCCGGGCGCGCACCATCGCCGCGTCGGTGGAAGTGCTGCAGGCGGCAAGCTGGCGGCGACCGATGGTGTTGGTGGTCGAGGATGCGCATTGGCTCGATCCGGAGAGCCTGGCCTGCATCGATCTGCTCGCAAATGGCGTCGCTGGCCAGCATCTGCTGACCATCGCGACGGAGCGACCGTCGCCCACGGTGTTTGCCCAACCGCTGAACTGGACCGAGTGTGTACTCTCCCCGCTCGACGAGCCGGGTGCGCGGGCGTTGCTCGGCGGGCTGGTGTTGCCGGGGCCGGACGTGCCGGCGCTGGAGCGGTTGCTGATGCAGCACACCAGCGGCAACCCGCTGTTCATCGAGGAATGCCTGCAGGCGCTGGTCGATCTGGGCGAGTTGAAGCGGGAAGGTGACCGCTACCGGTTGGATCGCCCGGTCGAGCAGTTACGGGTGCCGGCCGGGTTACGCGCCTTGCTAGACTCGCGCATCGATCGGCTGCCGGATCTCGACAAGGATGTGCTGCAAGCGGCGGCCGTCGTGGGTACGTCGGTGCGGAGCGACCTGCTGCGCCGGGTCGCCGGGCTGGGGGCGGGCTTGCTGGACCCGGTGGTCGCACGCTTGTGCCAGTCCGGCTTTCTAGTCGGTATCGGGTCGGGAACCGCGCACGAGACCAGGCAGTTCGGCTTCCGCCACGGCCTGATCCGTGAGGCCGCCTATCACGGCATCCTGCTGCGCAGACGGGTGCGGATGCATGCCGCGGTGCTGGCGGCGCTCGAGGAGCGTGGCGCCGAGGAGGATACCGACCTGCTGGCCGATCACGCCAACCGCGCCGAAGCGTGGCCCAAAGCGGTGAGTTACGGCAGGCTGGCCGCGACGCAGGCGCTGAAACGATACGCCAATCCGGAAGCCGCTCGCCTGATCCGCCAGGCGCTGGCAGCGACGGAGCACTTCACCGACATACGCGACAGGGAAAAGCAGCAACTCGACCTGCATCTGCGGATACGCTTGCCACTGTTCCGGCTCGGTCACGTGCGCGAATTGTTGCCGCACCTGCACTCGGCCGTCGATCTCGCCGAGCGGAGCGATGATTATGTCCGGCTTGGCCAGGGCTACACGCTGCTGAGCCAGGGCTTCCTGCTCGCCGGTCAGTCGGAGCGGGCGGAAGCGACGGCCGAAGCCGCGTGCGCCCTCGGCATCGCGCGCGGAGACGTCGATCTCAAGCGGCGCAGCCAATACCAACTGGCCCTCGTGCACATGGCCAAGGGCCGCGGGGCGGCGGTGATCGAAGGGCTGGAAACGGTGCTCGATCATCTCGGGCCCAAGCCTCCCATGATCGGTCGCTACCGCCTGGATCTCGACCTGGCGGTCACCGCGCTCGGATACATCGTGCGGGCCCATGCGTCGGTGGGCGACTTCCCTGCCGCACACGACGCTCTGCAGCGGGCGATCCGGCACGCGCGGCAGCTCAACCGGCCGGATGCGTGGATCTTCGTCCATGTCGCGCATGGCGTGCTGCTGCTTGCCGAAGGCCGGCCACAGCGGGCCTTGGAAAGGCTGGAGGCTGCGCATGCGGCCTGCATCGCGACGGATACGCGCCTGTTGAAGCCGGTTACCGCCGGGTTCCTGGCGCTGGCCTATGCGGAAGCGGGGCAGCCGGAGCGCGGCGTCCGCATCGGACGCGCTGCGGTCGACGAGGCCGACCGGATGGGATTCTTGGCGCTCCAGCCGCTTCGCCTGGCAGTCCTCGCGCAGGCGCAATTGCTATGCGGCACGCTGGATGAGGCGATGGACACGGCCTGCCGCGCCACGACCTTGGCCACCACCATTCGTGAGCCCAGTGCCAGCGCCTATGCCACCGCAATACGCGGCGAAATCATGATGCGCCGTGGCGACGCCGAGGCCGCACACGCCATGTTCCGCGCCGCTCTGGAAATCGCCGAAAGCCTGGGGCTGATGCCGCTTGCCGCCAGCATCCGGCAACGATTGCACGA
>JBPBQE010000277.1:0-8176 GCA_050954595.1 Janthinobacterium lividum
GCGGCCGCCTCGCCGCCGCCGCCGCTCCCGCCCGCGTGGTAACTCTCGCCATCAGCGACGTCCCCGGCGACGACCCGGCCACCATCGGCTCCGGCCCCACCCTCCCCGACCCCACCACCTGGGCCGATGTCCGCGCCATCGCCGCCCGCTACGGCCTCAACCTCCCCCGCACCGACGGCCCCGAAACCCCCAAACCCGCCGACCTCAACCCGGAGGTCCACCTGATCGCCACCCCCTCCATGGCCCTCGAAGCAGCCGCCGACGCCGCCCGCGCCCACGGCCTCACCCCGCTCATCCTCGGTGACGCCCTGGAGGGCGAAAGCCGCGACATGGGCACCCTCATGGCCGGCATCGCCCGCAGCGTCCGCAACGGCCACCCCATCCCCGCCCCCTGCGTCCTCCTCTCCGGCGGCGAAGGCACCGTCACCATCGGCCCCAACGGCGCCGGCAAGGGCGGCCGCAACACCGAATTCCTCCTCGCCCTCGCCGTCGCCCTCCGCGGCGCCCCCGGCATCTGGGCCCTCGCCGGCGACACCGACGGCATCGACGGCACCGAAGACGCCGCCGGCGCGGTTATCACCCCCGACACCCTCGCCCGCGCCCGCGCCGCCGGCCTGGTCCCACTCGACAAGCTCCTCGCCCACGACAGCTACACGCTCTTCGAGGCCACCGGCGACCTCATCAAGACCGGCCCGACCCTGACCAACGTCAACGACCTCCGCGCCATCCTGATCGCATAGCGACCCACTCGTAGGGTGGGTGAAACCCACCATCGCCCGCCGTAACCCGGCACCATGATCACGAGCGGCTTCCCATCGGAAACGCCGAATTCTACGAGGACAGCATGGCCCTGAAACTCCGCCGCCGCCGCCGCACCAAGATCATCGCCACCGTCGGCCCCTCCAGCTCCACCCCCGAAATCCTGTCCCGCCTCTTCCTCGGCGGCGTCGACGTTTTCCGCCTCAACTTCAGCCACGGCACCCACGACGACCACCTCGCCCGCATCACCACCATCCGCGCGCTGGAAAAGACCGTCGGCCGTCCCATCGGCATCCTCGCCGACGTCCAGGGCCCCAAGCTCCGCGTTGGCACCTTCGCCGGCGGCCGGGTCACGCTGCAGGCCGGCCAATCCTTCCGCCTCGACATGTCCCCCGTCCCCGGCGACCGCACCCGCGTCCAACTGCCGCACCCCGAGATCATCGGCGCCGCCGGCATCGGCACCAACCTCCTCGTCGATGACGGCAAGATGCGCCTCCGCGTCACCCGCGTCCGCGAGGATCACCTCGAATGCGAGGTCATGACCGGCGGCACCGTCTCCGACCGCAAGGGCGTCAACGTCCCGGACGTGGCGCTGCCGATCCCCGCCCTCACCAAGAAGGACCGCCGCGACCTCGACTTCGCCCTCGAGCACGGCGTCGACTACATCGGCCTCAGCTTCGTCCAGCGTCCCGAGGACGTCGCCGAAGCCAAGGAGATCGCCGCCGGCCGCGCCTGGATCATGACCAAGCTCGAGAAGCCCCAGGCCCTCGAAGACCTGGACGCCATTCTCGATCTCTCCGATGCCGTCATGGTCGCCCGCGGCGATCTCGGCGTCGAACTCCCACCCGAGGAGGTCCCCCTCGCCCAGAAACGCATCATCCGCGCCGCCCGCCTCCGCGGCATCCCCTGCGTCGTCGCCACCCAGATGCTGGAAAGCATGATCACCGCCCCCGCGCCCACCCGCGCCGAAGCGTCAGACGTCGCCACCGCGGTCTTCGACGGCGCCGACGCCGTCATGCTCAGCGCCGAGACCGCCGCCGGCCAATACCCCTACGAAGCCGTCAACATGATGGACCGCATCGTCGAGCGCGTGGAACGCGACCCCGACTGGCGCGCCGGCATCGAGCGCACCCGCCCCGCCCCCGAACACAATTCCGCCAGCGCCATCGCCACCGCTGCCCGCCAGATCGCCGACACCATCGCCGCCCCCTGCATCGTCGCCTACACCGCCGGCGGTGGCACCGCCCTGCGCGTCGCCCGCGAGCGCCCGGCCTGCCCCGTCCTGGCCATCACCGCCCAGGTCGAGACCGCCCGCCGCCTGGCCGTTGCCTGGGGCGTCCATGCCGTCCTGGGCCAGGAGCTGCACAGCATGACCGAAGCCGTCACCCGCGCCACCCGCCTCGCCCGCACCGAAGGCTTCGCCGCCCACGGCGACGAGGTCGTCGTCACCGCCGGCGTCCCCTTCAACCAGCCCGGCACCACCAACGCCCTCCGCGTCGCCCGAACTCGGTAAACAGCCTAAAAACAGACACAAACTTATATTAAAGATCGGCGTTACCGGAGTAGCGCTGACGCCGGTTCCATTAAGGCGCTTTGGAGACACGATATGAAGACCATTCTCGCCGCTGCCGTCATGACCCTCGCACTTGCCGGCGCCGTTGCGCCCGACGCCAATGCTAAGGGCTGCATCAAGGGCGCCCTCGTCGGTGGCGTCGCCGGCCACATGGCTGGTCACGGCGTCATGGGTGCCGCCGCTGGCTGCGCCGTCGGCCACCACATGGCCAACAAGAACACCAACACCACCAACACCAACACCAATGCCACCACCAACCCGGACGGCACCGTTACCCGCAACTAATCGCGGCTAAGAACCCTCTCCCGCTTGCGGGAGAGGGCACGGCGAGGGTGGTGCCGCAAGCCTCACCCTCACCGCCCGACCTCCTGTAGCTCCTGCCGCGCCGCTGCCAGCGCTTCCCGCTGCCGTCCGAAAAGCTCGGCATCCACGCCCAAGACGCTGCGCATGTGCCGGTGCATCTCCCCGATCTCATGCAGATGCCGCTCGGCGCCCATCCCTCCCGTGACACCCGCCCGATGCCGCCGGTGGATGTTCAACGGTGCCGCCACATAGGCCACCGATCCCCCGATCGACAGCGCTTCCGCATACAGCCGCCAGTCCAGCGCCAGCTGTAGCGACACGTCGCCCATCCGGCTCAACGCATCCCGCAACGCGCTCCGCCGCCAGACCACGGCGCTCGCATTCAGCACCAGGTTGCGCGCGCTGAGGCACTCCAGCAGGAACGCCTCCGCCGGAATCGTCCCGCTCTGCGCCAGGAACCCGGTTCCCGCTTCCCGGTAATACGCTTTGTGATCGCTCCATAGCATCGCCCCATCCCCATCGATGGCACAGCTATCGGCGAACCCGAACGCCGCCCCGGGGGCCGCCTGCATCGCCCCGCACAATTGCTCCAGCAGCCCCGGTTCCGCCAGATCGTCCGCTTCCGCGATCCACACGAACTCCCCCCGCGCCCGCTGCGCCGCCCGCCGCCACTGCCGCAGCAACCCGGCCGCCCCCTCCGCCGGCACCCAATCGACCTCCCGTCCCGCCAGCTGCGCCGCCTCGCGCACGGCTGCCTCGCTCCCGTCCACCGACCCGTCGTCCAGCACGGCGATCTCCAGCGGCGTCAAACTCTGCTCGAACACCGACCGCAACCGTCCCGGCAGGTGCGCCGCATAATTCAACGTCGGGATCATCACTGACACGGCCGGCCGACCCGGTGCCGCCAGCTCCAGCAGCGCCGCCGCATAGGCATCGAACGGAAACCGCTGCCGCGCCATCCGAGCCAATCGCGCCCGCGACTCGTGCCCGCTTTGCAGCGCCATCACCCGCAACTGCCGCACCATCGCCGCCGCATCCCCGAGCGGCACCGCCACCCCCGCCCCGAACTCCCGCAACACGTCGGGCGCGCTCCCGGCATCCTCGAACGCCACCGTTGGCACCCCGGCCGACATCGCCTCCATCACCACGCTCGGATACGGATCCTCCCGCGACGTCAGCAGATGCACGTCGGCTGCCGCCAACCATTCCGCCCCATCGGTCTGGAACGCCAACCGATGAAACGTCCCCGTCGCCTCTGCCGCCGCGATCTCCGCCCCCAGATACGCCGACACCACCGGGTCCAGATCCCCGGCCCACAGCAGATGGATCGACGGGTCCGCCGCCTGCGCCAACCGCCAGACCTGCAGAAACAGGTCGAACCCCTTTCGCAAATCCGCATACCCCAGCCCCACCGCCAGCGTCGCTCCCTCCGGTAGCCGCAGCGACGCCCGTCGACCCGCTGCCCCCTCCCGCTCCACCGGTCGATACAATCCCTGCGGCAACACCACCGTCCGCGCCCCGGGCAACGCCACCACCTCGTGATACCGGTCCCGCACGAACCCGGCCGCGAACACCACATGCCGCGCCGCCGCCGCCCCGGCCCGCCCCGCCTCGATCAGGTGCCGCTCCCGCAACAGCCGCGGCATCTCGTGCAGCAACAGCGTGCACGCGATCCCATGCGTCGACAGCGCCGCACATGCATGCCCCGCCGCCGACGTGTTGACGATCGCCGCCCGAAACCCGCTCGCCGCCAGCGCCGCCGCATGCCGCGCCAACTCGTCGGCCCCGGCGAACAGCGTAGTCGGCGCCACCGCGCGATACTCCGCCTCCAACGGCCCGCCCCCGAGCAGCAGGAAACTCACCCCCACGCCGCGCTGCACCAACGCCCGCCCGATATGCAGCAACAACAGCTGCGACCCGGCCGTGAACGCATCATGCCCCACCAGCAGCAACCGCGTCGCCGGGAGCTGCCCGGCCTGCGCGCACACCGCTCGTCCCGTCGCATTGAGGAACGCCGCCCCGAAATGCACGTCCGGCTCGAGATAGGCTCCCTCCGCCCACTCGTTCCAAGCGTTGATGCAAACTAACGCCTCCCCCCCGACGGGCTGCTCCCGCGCCGCCCCGATCAACCGCGACAGCCACGCCTGATACGCCGCTGGCGTCGCCCCATGGACCGTCATGCCCCGACCCTGCCGCCGCGCATCGTTGTCCCATCCCGGCACCGCGGTCCGGATCAACGGATACGGCTGCCGCGACAGATCCGACGCCCCCGCCACCACCTCGTAATCGAAGATCCGTGCATCCGCCGAGAAGTCGAGCATCCGTAGCCCGCCATTGATCTGCGGCAGGTGCTCGGTCAGCTTGTGCGGCGGGAACTCGACCGCCGCGTCCATCCCGACCTCGCGCGGGTCCCGCTCCCCGAAGCTCTGCGCCATGATGAAGGTCGGATCGTGCCCGAGCTCCGCGAACGCTGCCCTCCAGCGCGCCACCGCCGCCGCGCCGCCCGGAATCAGCCCGGCCCGGTACACCATCAGCACCGGCCGCCCCTCCAGCCGGATGTAGCGCGTATCGTCGAAATACCGCGCGAACGTCTCGATCAGCGCCGGCTCGTCCTCGGCCCGGTAATCCTGCGACAGCAGCACTTCCTGCTCCGACCCGTCCCAGCGCCGGGTCCAGTTCTCGTTGGCCCACATGAGGCAGAACGGCATGACCAACGCCGGGTCGGCAAGGAACGTCTCCAGCGGACGATCGAGGAGACGCTTGCCGTTGAACCAGTAGAAATAAAAGATGAACCCGTGGATGCCCGCACCCAACGCCAACTGGATCTGCTGCGCCAACGTCGTGCCGCTATCGAGCCGGTAGTGACCGAGGTCGCGCGGGATACGGGGCTGGTAGTGCCCGACGAACCGCGGCGTTCCCCGCGCAACGTTCGTCCACTCGGTGAACCCGGTCCCCCACCAGCGATCGTTGTCGGGAAACGGATGATATTGCGGCAGGTAGAATGCGAGCAGCTTCGCCGTCGGCAAGGCCCCGCTCTCAAGCGGCGCGACGGTCTCGAACAGCGGCCCCGGCTGCGTGTTGATGCGGATCTGCTGCGGCACGCTCGCCTGCTCCGCCGCCTGGGTCGCAAACACCCCCGGCTCGTGCCGGTGCCGCCGGTAATGCACCAACGGATTGGTCCGCGGCATGGAGCCGAGATACCGCGCCCGATAGAATCCCACGTCGATCACCGTCGACGGCTCCCGTCCCTCCGCCGCGCCGACGATCAGGTAATGCTCGAACGGGTCCATCCCCGCTTCGGCCACATCCGGCGACTGGCTGAGGTAATGCACCGGGTCGAACTCCGGCACCGGGCTGACCCACCCCGCCATCCGGTGCCGCAGGAAATGCGCCAGGCAGCACGCGCCATCCGCGACCCCGTATTTGGCACGATACCATTCCGGATCGAAATGCTCGATCGGCCGCCGCCCCTCGGCCTCGCCGTATTCCAGGTAATGCAGCAACGGATCCAGCCCGGCCGTCGCTACATCCCGATTGTAGCGTAGATACCAACCAGTATCGAAGTAAGCGTTCGGCAACCGGTGCTCGCGCCACCCATAGCGGTGGAAATGCACCAACGGATCGACCCCCGCCGCCTTCAAATCCGGGTTGCGCGCTTCGAACCACCCCATGTCGAACAACCCCGACGCCGCCAGCACGGCAATATCGGCCTGATCACCCAAATCCTCAGCCATATCGGGAGTCACTGATCGAGCTTCCTGCTATGAGTGGCCCAACCAACTTAATGGCACGTGCGACAAACGCACAACCAGAGGAAGCAACTCATGAAACGCCGCAACTTGATCACCGGCGCCGCTGCCCTGGCGAGCCTTCCTCGCATCGCCATCGGCCAAGGCGCCAGCAAGACCCTCATCTTCGTCCCGCAAGCCAACCTCACCAGCCTCGACCCGATCTGGACCACAGCCACCGTCACCCGCAACTACGCCTACCTGGTCTTCGACACCCTCTACGGCACCGACGCCAATCTCGAGCCGCAGCCCCAGATGGCCGAGGGTCACACCGTCAGCGACGACGGCAAGACCTGGACCATCAAGCTCCGCGACAGCCTGTTTTTCCACGACGGCGAGCCCGTCCGTGCCGTCGACTGCGTCGCATCCCTCAAGCGCTGGATGGTGCGTGACAGCTTCGGCCAGACCCTCGCCGAATACACCGACGCCCTCGACGCACTAGACGACCGCACGCTCATCTTCCGGCTCAAGCGCCCATTCCCGCCGCTGCTGAAGGCTCTGGCCAAGACCCAACCCAGCCCGGCCATGATCATGCCGGCCCGCATCGCCGCCACGGATCCCTTCAAGCAGATCACCGAGATCGTCGGCAGCGGCCCGTTCCGCTTCGTCGCCAACGAATACGTCCCCGGCAGCCGCGCCGTCTTCGCCAAGTTCGACCGCTACAAGCCTCGTGACGAAGCCGCCTCCGGCGTGGCTGGCGGCAAGGTAGTGCATGTCGACCGGGTCGAGTGGCGGATCATCCCCGAAGCCGCGACCGCCGCCAGTGCGCTAAAAGCCGGCGAAGTGGACTGGCTCGAAATGCCGCTGACCGACCTGCTGGCCGATCTGAAGCGCGACCGCAACATCGTCGTCGGCAAGCTCGACCCTTACGGCCTCTACCCCGTTCTCCGCTTCAACCAACTGCAAGGCCCCACCGCCTCGCGCGCGATCCGCCAAGCCATTATAGGCGCCATCGACTCCCGCGAGGCGATGCAGGCCATCATGGGCGACGACACCAGCGCCTACCACGCCCCAGTCGGCGCTTTCCTCCCCGGAACGCCCTACGCCAACACCGACGGTATGAACCAACTCGGCCCGCGCCCACCGGAGGAGATCAAGGCCCTACTCAAATCGGCCGGCTACGCTGGCGAGAAAGTGGTCGTCATGCACCCGACCGACCAGCCCTTCTACGACGCCATGACCCAGGTGGTCATCGCCTCGCTCAAGACGGCCGGCATTGCCGTGGACGATCAGGCGATGGATTGGGGCACCGTCGTGCAACGCCGCGGCAGCAAGGCACCCTTGGATCAGGGCGGCTGGTCGATGTTCGTCGCCTCGTTCCCTGCGCTCGACTACGTGGATCCGCTGAGCGCTCCGGCCCTCCGCGGCACCGGCGCCAAGGCGTGGTACGGCTGGCCCGACGATCCCAAAGTCGAGGAGTTGCGCAAACTCTTCATCCAGAGCCCAGACGAAACGGTTCGCAAACACGCATGCGAGGAAATTCAGGCCGAAGCGTTCACCCAGGGGCTCTACGCACCGCTCGGGCAGTATTTTCAATCCGCAGCCTGGCGCTCCAACATCGACGGCCAAGTCAAAGCCCAGCCACCGCTATTCTGGAACGTCACCAAAACCTAAGGGTATGGCCGGCGCCTAAGCGCCGGCCCCACGCTCAGCGGAAGCCGAAAAACGACAACACGGCAAGAATCACGACGATCAGGCCAATGATGTAGATAATGTTGTTCACGTCGTTACCTTTCCAACAGGCAGCTTGTCT
>JBPBQE010000264.1:0-8173 GCA_050954595.1 Janthinobacterium lividum
ACCGGCAGTGGCAGGTAGATCGACACTATAGTGCCTTCGCCGAGTATACTGGTAATGCCAATATATCCACCAGATTGGTGAGCGAAACCGTAGACCATGCTTAGTCCCAAACCGCTGCCGCTGCTGGTGGTCTTAGTGGTGAAGAACGGTTCAGTAACACGGCTGATCAGCTCCGGCGGGATCCCTTCGCCTTCGTCCTTGACCTCGATGACAATGTAGCACCCTGGCTGAATTTCACCTTCTACACCAAACATGAAGGTATCGATATTGCGAGATGCTGCCGTAATGGTGACGCAGCCGCCTCCCGGCATTGCATCGCGGGCGTTAATTGCCAAATTCATTATTGCGTTCTCAAGCTGCCCAGGGTCGGCAACCAGCCCTTCGGCTGAGGAGCTGAGACGAAGATCGAGATGATATTGTTCCCCAATCGAACGCTGCAGCAGTGTGGATAGCTCGCCAAAGAACCTCGGTAGGTCGATACGATCCGGTCGTAACGGCGTACGGCGTGCATAGGCGAGCAGACGCGACGTTAGTTCGGCCCCGCGCATGGTGGCATGTAGAGCCGGTTTTAATAGGTCTTGTAGCACATCATGACTTGGTACGCTTTCAATCGCTTCTTCTAGGTTCAATAACGTGACCGTCAACAGGTTATTGAAATCATGCGCCACGCCACCGGTCAGCTGCCCCAGCATGCTTAGGCGCTCAGCTCGCAGGCGTCCAAGTTCCGCTGTTTTCGACTGAGTGATATCCTGGCAGAAGCCAAATAGTCCGAGCAGATCGCCTTCTACACCAAACGCGGGCCGGGCTTCGATACGAACGTAGCGAAGCTGCTGACTGGCATTTGCGATTGCAAACTCAACTTGTTGAGCAATTCGTGTCTGGAATACAGTATCGAAAACCTGCTTGACCACTGCACGATCTGATGACCGTATGACGGACAATAAATTCTCGACGGTCGGCGCGAAGAGCTGGGCATCCAATCCTAATAAGGCGTAGGTCTCACTCGACCACGTCATCGATATATTGTCCATGGCGAGGCGCCAATTGCCAAGTTGGGCTAGTCGATGCGTTTCGGCCAGTTCTCGGCCAGCATCCTCGATTTGCTTGACCTGTGCGGCAAGACGTAGATTTTCGGCTTGGATTAACCGTGTTCGTGCAGCTTCTTCTTCGGCCAGTTTGCGATCGCTTATGTCCCTCTGCACCGAAACCCAATGGGTAAAATAGCCTGTCTCATTGGCCACGGCAACGATGCTCAGCTGAATCCAGAACTCAGAACCATCCTTTCTGACGTTTAACAATTCTATTTCTATGGGTTCCCAGCGTGAAAGTGCGAGAGATAAAATATCCAGCGCCTTCCGGTCGGTTTTAGGAGATTGCAAGAGGCGTGGTGTGCGACCGAGCACATCGGCCTCTGTATAGCCGGTCAATTTGGTAAAGGCCGCATTGCAATAGACGATCTCAGGGCCGGGCCAAGCCGTTGGATTCGCCTTCGTTATGAGCACCCCGTCATTGGCTGTGACGACAACTGACTCCAGCAGACGAAGCCGCTCCAATGACAACGTGATCGGTGAAGGACAAACAGATTGGATTGTTATGGCAGCGGCTCCTAAAAATAAACGACAGAGCAGCGTAGGTCCAAGGCAGCATTAAGATGCGTCAGGGTCTACAGGTGTCCATAACGTCGCGTGTGAACATCACGGCAACCTAGCTAAATTTGTGATGCCGATCACTACACCTAGCGCACCACAAGCTAATTAGTTTCGTAGCTGATACAGCCAAGCGAAAATTCGAGTTATTGTTAAGTTTTGTATTTGCCTCTATTGGAGACAGAATTGCGGGATATACTATCCAGAAATTCCTAAACTATGATCTGGACCTTTCATACAATTGTATTCTATTTATCATAGAAGGCTCTTCTGATCATTGAGCTGGTGATTGATCCATAACGCTGGGAACCTGCGATCTACTTACGCAGATTTTGTATTGGCGTTCAGCCCCGGGGTTGTACAATATCTAGTCTTAGCGTCTGTTCCGAAGGTTTTGAATCGGTTAGCGGAGGTGGGTTGAAGTCATTGGCTTTGTTGTGATTTCTATGCGGCGCTGCTCCCCATTTTTGCTGAGGAGCGCATGCCGCCGACAGAAGACCGTGCAATGGCCAATAATCTTTCCGAACGGCCTCTTAGTTTAGGCCGAACGTGTTTGCCTCCAGCCCAGCCAGCACCTGCCGGGTGATCGCAATCTCATCACCGTTCACGTCGTGGCTGCTCCCGGAATAAAGACGCGTGGTGACCTCGGCACCAAGGGCGCGCAACACGGCATCCGTTTCAAGCACTCGCGCCGCTGGAATATGCGTATCCTGTTCACTGCATCCGAGCACGACCGGCATTGCCTGGAACAGGTTGGTTGCTGGAGGTACAACTATCGTGTCGCCGATAAGGCCGCCACTGAGACCGATCAAAGCGCCCAGGCGCAATCGACGTCGCACGGCGAACTCGAGTGCCAAGCAGGCTCCTTGGGAAAAGCCGAGGATGCCGATCCGTTCGGGAGGCAGACCACCCTCTCTTAATTGGTCCATGAGTGCGCCGAGCATCGAGAGCGCCGAGCCGAGATAGGGTTCGTTCCGCGCAACAGGCTCCGTAAAGCGGTAAGGATACCAGGTGTGATCCGCGGCCTGGGGCGCCAGGCATGCCATCGTCGGACCCGCGATGTGCGCAGCCAATCCTAGCATATCGGCAGCACTGCCACCGCGGCCATGTACCAGGATCAAGGCTGTCTTTGCCTCGCCAGGCGAGGGCCCCGTTATACTGATCGATTGGCCGGCATGCGGGCCGGCCCCTCCAGTCACATCATACATGGTCGCTTAGCCTTCTCCCTGCCGGTCCAGCTTAGATCGGCTTCAGGTTCCGCTCGATCGTCGTGCGTTGCGCTTCCAGGAACGGCGGCAGCGACAGCCGCTCGCCGAGTGACTCCATGGACTCGTCGGTCGCAAAGCCGGGACCATCGGTAGCGATCTCGTACAAGATACCGTTTGGTTCGCGGGTATAGAGGCTACGGAAGTAGAACCGGTCTACCGGCCCGCTTGATGCGATCCGGAGTTGCTGCAGCCGTTGCACCCAAGACGCATATTCGTCATCGCGCACCCGGAAGGCGACATGATGCACGCCACCAGCACCGGGCCGCGTCACCGGCAGATCCGGCTCGATCCGAACGTGCAACTCTGCCGCCGGGCCACCCTCCCCCATCTCATAGACCTGCACCGTTACATCCCGCCCAGTGCCCGTCGCGGGTGAGATAAAGCTGCGGGCATGGCGCATCGCCATGATTTCGGTCAGGAAGCGGTCGGAGGCTGCGATTTCGGGTACGCTCAGCGTAATCGGCCCGAGACCACGGATTTGCCGTTCCATCGGCACCGGGCTGCGTGGCCAAGGGGTCGCCGGGCCGACGCCACCATCGTCCAGAAGGGTGAGCCGCTGCCCCTCTGGATCCTCGAACTCGATTTGCTCGCGCCCGTCGACGACTGCGATGGGTCCGTGGGAGACGCCTTCAGCGTCCAGGCGCGCCGCCCAATAGGCAAGCGTGCCCTCACCGGCGACCCGCAACGCCGTGCGGACGATGGCCTGGGTTCCCCGTCGCTCGGGCGCCGCCGGGAAGTCGAAGAAGGTGAGGTCGGTGCCGGGACTTGCCGCACCATCGGCATAGAACAAATGGTAGGCGCTGACGTCGTCCTGATTGACCGTCTTCTTGACGAGCCGCATGCCGAGCACCCGGGTATAGAAGTCATGATTGCCGCTGGCGTCGGCAGAGACTGCAGTCAGGTGGTGAATTCCATGGAGTTGCATAATGCACCTTCAAAGTTGCATCACCGGCCTGACGGATGTCATGCGATGATGTTAGTTACGGATCGCCCGAGGACCGTTCTCTTGAAGCCGAAGACGGTCCTCGGGCTTAAATATTTAGCCGAACAGCTTGGCCGCGATCTCAGCCACGTGTTTGCCCTGGAAGCGTGCCCCGGCAAGCTCGTTCTCTGTCGGCTGGCGTGAGCCATCGCCGGCAGTGATGGTGGTCGCGCCGTAGGGCGATCCGCCAGTCACCTCGTCCAGCTTGAGCTGACCTTGGAAGGAATAGGGCAGGCCCACAATCACCATGCCGAAATGCATTAGGTTGGTGATGACAGAGAATAACGTTGTCTCTTGTCCGCCATGCTGGCTCGCTGTCGCGGTGAAAGCTGCGCCTACCTTGCCGTTCAATGCCCCTTTGGCCCAAAGACCACCAGCCTGGTCGAAGAAACTTGTCATCTGCGCAGGCATGCGGCCGTAGCGGGTTGGTGCGCCTACGATGATGGCATCGTAGTTGACGAGTTCCGCGACCGTGGCGACAGGTGCCATCTGGTCGAGCTTGAAATGCCCGCTGGCTACAACATCGTGTGGGACCGTTTCCGGCACGCGCCTGATATCGACGTTGGCACCAGCCTCGCGTGCGCCGGCTGCGACGGAATCCGCCATCTGTTCGATATGGCCATAGGTGGAATAGTAAAGAACGAGAATATTCGCCATGGAGCTGCTCCAATTGGTTGTTGATCTGGCAGCCCGGCGCAAACGGCACCTCAATGGATTTCGGAACCATCCACATCCGGTCGCCACGAGCAGGCCGACAGTCATTCGCAGCAGATGAATAAGACTATCCCGTTGTTAACAATATCGCTATGATAGAAAGTCATCGTTTCCGAAATCGTTATGTCGAACTTACCCGATTATGAAGGCTGGGCCATTTTCGTTAAAGTCGTCGAGGCCGGATCATTCTCCGCGGCCGCAGCCGAGCTCAACCTGTCCAAGGCCACAGTCTCCAAGGCGCTGACCCGACTCGAGACGCGCTTGGCTACACCGCTGTTTCATCGGAGTTCCCGGCGGATTTCCTTGACCGAAAGCGGCCGGGCATCGCTGGATCGGGCGCGGCGGATGGTTGGTGAGGCGGATGCTTTGCAGGAGGAAGCCAGCGAACGCACGCTGGAACCACGCGGGCTGGTGCGGCTGACCGCACCGGTATCGTTCGGGATCCTGAACCTGGGGCCGATTTTACCAGCCTTCTTCGCGCATTATCCTCACGTCTCCATCGACCTTCAACTGACGGATCGTCGTGTCGATCTGATCGCAGATGGCGCCGATGTCGCCGTTCGTATTGGTCAATTGGAAGATTCGGCTTTACGCAGCCGGCGGCTTTACGACATCAAACGGCACTTGGTGGCGTCCCCCAGCTATATCCGGCGCTATGGTGAGCCCCGGCATCCTCGGGACCTCGAACAGCATCAAGCTATTCTCTTCACGCAACTCGTCTCGGCGACGAACTGGCAATTTACCCACGTGTCGGAGGGTAGTGTCACGGTCAAGGTGAACGGCCGATTGCGGATCGATAATGGCGATGTGGCCATTCCTGCCTTGCTTGCAGATTTGGGCGTCGCATTAATGCCGGAGTTCCTGGTCTGGACGTTGCTGCGCGATGGCCAGCTTCGAAGCCTGATGTCGGATTGGACTTCATCTCCAGTCCCGCTATCGATCGTCACCCCACCCGGCGGCGTGCGCCCGGCGCGCGTCACCGCACTAATCGGCTTCCTCGCCCATAATCTCCAGCATATGCCTTTCTCACCCCTGGTTCGGGGCTCAGCGCCTATGGCCTTGTGCGGAAAACTCGACGCATGAAGCGTTGCTTCGCTAAAGGGCACCGCTTATCGTTGAGTCATGACATCATCTTCATTGGTGTTGCATCCAAGGTCTCATGCCAGACTAAGGCCGAGCAGCAGCCATTTATCAGGCGCTGGAACCATGCCTATAGAAGCCGCTATACTTTCGCATCGGTAATGGATGGCTTTAGGCGCTGACCTTTAGACTTCCACTTTAACGAATAGTCGCAAAGCGGTGTTCAAAAGCCCTACGATGAACAGCCAGCGTCTGGACTAAATTCGAAAATTAAGGTTAAGCCCAAATGGATCAGCAACCGTATCGGAAGACCCGAATTGTCGTAGTCGGTGGAGGTGCCGGCGGCTTGGAGCTCGTTCGCAAGTTGGGTGTGTCGTTCTCGAAGCAGAAGTTCGACGTCATCCTCGTCGATCGCAACTCCACGCACATCTGGAAACCATTGCTACATGAGGTCGCAGCTGGTTCGCTCGATGCGAACCTCGACGAAGTTGGGTATGCAAGCCACGCGCACCGCTGGGGCTACCGCTATTTCGACGGCACATTATCGGCCATAGATCGCGAAGCTCGGCAGATTGTCATTGCGCCGATCCTCGGAGAGGACGGAACCGAACTTGTTGCCGAGCATCGGGTCGGGTTCGATTATCTGGTGCTGGCAATGGGGAGCGTATCGAATGATTTCGGAACTCCAGGCGTCCGCGCCAATTGCGTTTTCCTTGACGAACGAGCGCAGGCCGATCGTTTCAGGCGATTATTGCTGAACCAATGTCTCCGGGTTTCGCGTTCGCTCGATAGGAATCCCGCGTCGGATGCCTGCGTGAACGTGGCGATCGTAGGCGGTGGTGCTACCGGCGTGGAATTGGCTGCCGAGCTAAACTCCGCGGCCAAATCATTGGCGTCACTAGGTGTGGATGGTTTCGACTCAACTCGCTTGCATATTACGTTGGTGGAAGCGGGACCGCGTCTTTTGCCGGCACTGACCGAGCGGTTGGCGGAGTCCGCTCGTTCGGCGCTGACAAAGCTAAACGTCCGAGTGCTGACCAGCACGCAGATCACCGAAGCCTCGCCGAAGGGACTTCGTACCTCAACCGGAGAGATGATCGAGAGTGATTTGATGGTCTGGGCAGCCGGTGTGAAGGGCGCGGATGCACTGCATGATATTGGAGGTCTTAAAACGACTAAACGGAACCATATCGAGGTTCTACCTACACTCCAAACGACGCTCGATCCTCATATCTATGCGATTGGCGATTGTGCCTATTTCGAGCTTGCAGATAAGCGGCCAGTACCGCCGCGAGCACAAGCGGCGCATCAGATGGCCGCAACCGCCTTTTACAACATTCGCGCTGACCTGACAGGCAAGCCGATGACACCATTTGTCTATCGGGATCATGGTTCGCTCGTCAGCCTGTCACGCAACACTGCGGTCGGCAGTCTGATGGGTAACCTGGTTGGTGGAAGAATGGCGATCCAAGGCAGATTAGCCCGGTTCTTCTATGTCTCGCTGTATCGGATGCATCTGCTTGCGATCCACGGTTGGATGAAAGGGACGTTTTTGATTTTGATAGGCCACGTCAACCAGATTGCTCGTCCGAAGCTGAAGCTCCATTGATTTGATCATGGGCTAAGGCGCGAATGAGTTGATAGCGCCGGACGAACATCTTTGGATGCTCGTCCGGCGCTATCGTATCGCATAATGGCTGCGGCTTTGATCGTGGCTTACACGCATGATGAGCGTGGCAGTCCCACAGCATCAGCAGATTATCTTGCAATAGGAAACGCCCCAGGGCTTTCGCGCTGGGGCGTTGATGTATGTTGCGGGGATAGGATTTGAACCTATGACCTTCAGGTTATGAGCCTGACGAGCTACCGGGCTGCTCCACCCCGCGCTGGGTGTGAGTGGTGGTGAGTAAGGGTAGGGTTGGAAGACCTGGCGGCGACCGACTTTCCCGCACCTTAAGGTGCAGTATCATAGGCGCTGGGGGTTTTCACGGCCGAGTTCGGGATGGGATCGGGTGTTCTCTCCCCGCCATGGCCACCAGGTCGTCCAGCCCTACCTTTGTTTAAGGTATGGGTTGAACGTGGTTCTGGTGTGATTTGGATGGTGTGCTGTTGTATGTGGGCTTGTTGTGCATGGAGCGGATCATCGTTGGTGCGATGATTGCTGTGCATGGAGGTGGTATTGAGCCTATTGGGCGATTAGGACCAGTTAGCTACATGCCTTACGGCACTTCCACACCTGGCCTATCAACGTGGTGGTCTACCACGGCCCTCAGGGAGACCTAGTTTTGAGGTGGGTTTCCCGCTTAGATGCTTTCAGCGGTTATCCCTTCCGTACATAGCTACCCGGCCGTGCCGCTGGCGCGACAACCGGTTCACCAGAGGTACGTCCATCCCGGTCCTCTCGTACTAGGGACAGATCCTCTCAAGTCTCCAACACCCACGGCAGATAGGGACCGAACTGTCTCACGACGTTCTAAACCCAG
>JBPBQE010000252.1:0-8139 GCA_050954595.1 Janthinobacterium lividum
ACGACCGACCCCTTGCCGGCGCGCAGGCCGGCGAGGGCCCAGCGCGTGAACAGGAAGACGCTGCGGGCGTTGACGTTCATCATCTCGTTCCAGTCCTCGGCGGTCGCCTCGGAGAACGAGATGCGCCGGCCCATGCCAGCGTTGTTGACGAGCCCCGACAGCAATCCGTCGCCGCGGTCCAGGGCCGCCTCGACGACCTTGCGGATGTCGCGTTCCTCCGCCACGTCGCCCGGCACGAAGCATGCGCCGGTTTGTGCCGCCAGGGCCTCGCCCGCCGCGATGTCGCGGCCGGTGAACACCACGCCGTTGGGGGCCAGTAATTCGACGCAGGCACGCCCGATCCCGTGCGTGCCGCCTGTGATGATGATCATCTCTGCGATTAGGCTGGTGGACTTGCCGTTGTAAACCAGTCGCAGATCTCGCTGCCGGTGGTGAAATGCGTCTCCGTGGAGCGTTGCAGAAGCTCCAGGGCGCGGCGCAGTTCGCCGATGCGATGCGGGACCGCGATCAAATGGGGATGCAGACCGATTGCTAGGACACGGACTTGGCGGGTGCACTCCGTTTCGAACTCGCGAAGCGTGCGCTCGAGCCGGCTCAGGAATTCGCCGGTCGCGTGCCGCTCGACGGCGTAGACGATCGAATCGTTGATCTCGAGATTATACGGCATCGCCACCAACGGGCCGTGCTCCGTGGTGAGATAGGAAGGCACGTCGTCGACCACCCAGTCGCACACGTAGTCGACGCCGGCCTGCTTGAGCAGGTCCGGCGTATGCACCGTTTCGCGCAGCCCGGGGGATAGCCAGCCGCGGGGCCGGGTTCCGGTGAAGCCGGCGATCTTGTCGAGGCAGGCCTGGATCAGGGCTGCTTCGCCGCCGTCGACGTGGTTGGTGGCGCGTTGGTGCATGCCGTGCGCGATGAACTCCCAGCCGGCTTTCAGCATGGCATCCGCGGCTGACGGGTAGGCGTCGATGACGCCGGCGTTGAAGCTAGTGGATACAGGCAGGCCGTCGAGCAGGTCGAGCAACCGCGGTAGCCCGGCACGCATGCCGTAATCTGCCCAGGAGAAGTTGGGGACGTCCGGCACGGTTTCACGGCCATGCGGCGGCGTGATGATCGTGCGCGGCATCGCCTGCTCGAACACCCAATGCTCCACGTTGACGACGAGGTGCACCAGGATGCGCTTGCCCGCCAACGGCGGCAGCGGAGGCACGCTGGAGGACAGGCGGTACGGGATACGCGGATTGGCCATGGGTGCCCCTCAGTGCGGCGCGTGGGCACCGCGCATCTCGGCCATGACGATGGCCTTGAGGCGGGTGAACCCGGCGGAGGTCAGTGTGTCGATCGAGCGGGGCCGGGGGAGGTCGATCGGGATCTCGCGGGTGATCCGGCCGGGCCGGGCGGTCATGACGCAGACGCGATCGGCCAGCAGGATCGCCTCGTCGATGTCATGGGTGACGAACAGCACGGTCGTCTTCAAGGTCTGCCAGATTTCGAGCAATAGCTCCTGCATCGAGAGCCGGGTTTGTGCGTCGAGCGCGCCGAAGGGTTCGTCCATCAGCAGCGCCTTAGGCTGCATGACCAGCGCCCGTGCGATCCCGACGCGTTGGCGCATGCCGCCGGAGAGCTGCACCGGCAGTGCTTGATGGAACTGCTCGAGCCCCATCAGGCGCAGCATCTCGCGGGCGCGGAGTTCGTATTCCCTGCGTGGGACCTTCTGCACTTGCGGGCCGAACACGACGTTGTCCCATACGGTGAGCCACGGCATGAGCGAGGCTTCCTGGAAGACGACGCCGCGGTCGGGGCCGGGTCGGGAGACGCCGCCGCCATCGAAGGTCAGGGTTCCTTCGGTGAGCGGTTCGAAGCCGGCGACGAGGTTGAGCAGGGTCGACTTGCCGCAGCCGGACGGGCCGAGCAGCGCCACGAACTCGCCGGCGGCGACGTTGAAGTCGACGCGGTCAAGCGCGCGCACGCCGCCGGGGTAAGCCTTGCCGACGGCAAGCAGATCTATGGTGGTCATAGCGGACTCAAGCCCCGAACGATTGCAGGCGGCGCCAGCGCAGCGCCCAGAACTCGAGCCGGACCAGCACCCAGTCGGACAGGAAGCCGAGCAACCCGATGGAGACCATGTCGGCGATCACGATATCCATGCGGCCGACGTAATAAGCGTCCCACAGGACGTAGCCGAGGCCGGATTTGACCGCGACCATCTCGGCCACGATGACGGCGGTCCAGCCAATGCCGAGGCCGATGCGCAACCCGGCGAAGATGGACGGCATGGCCGCCGGCAGCACGACCCGGCGCAGGATGTCGGTCTGTTTGGCGCCCATCATCAGCGCTGCCCGGATCCAGTTCTTGTCGACGCCGCGCGCACCCTGCGTGGTGTTGATGACGATCGGGTAGAACGCGCCAATGGTGATGAGGAAGATGGCGCCGAAATCGCGGATGCCGAAGATGGCCAAGGAGATCGGCAGCCAGGCGGTGATCGGAACCGGGCGGAGCCACTGGATCGTGGGGTCGACCATGGCGGAGGCGAGGCGCGACCAGCCGATGACGAGGCCGAGCGGAACGCCCAGCAGAATGGCTACGGCGAATCCCTCGGCCACGCGTTCGGCGGAGTGGCCGAGGGCGGCGGCCCAGGTGCCGACATAAGGCGAGAGCGTCATCGGGCCCGCGTGGCCGAATGCCCAGGTCAGCCAAGCGGCCCAGACCCGGTCCGGCGTCGGCAGTGCGCCACCGGCCAGGGAGCCATCGGTTCCCGCAAACTGCCACAGCCCGACGGCGAATACCGGCAGCACGAGTGCCAGCAGGCTACGGCCGATCTGGGTACGCCGCCGCGGCCCGCGTTCCGCCCGTTCGGATGGATCGGCGACGGTTGCGCTGGCGCTCACGCCTTCATCGCCGTCTCGAGCAGGCTGCCGTCCCAGTAGCGATCGATTTCGCCGGAGACGTCCTTTGGGATGACGCCGAGGTCGGTGAAGGCCTTGGCCTGGCGCTTGACCTGTTCGGGGGTGATGACCGGGCCAAGGGTGATGATGCTCGCGATGCGGGCTGCGATATCGGGATCAAGCCCTGTCAGCGCCGAGATGGCGGTGCTGAACTTTGCCGGCGAGGCGCCGAGCTCCTTCATCTGGGCGGTGTAGGCGGTGACAAAGGCCTGAATGGCGTCGCGCTTGGCCGCGAGCGCAGCTTTGTTGGCGACGAGCATGCCGAGTTCGGCGCCGACCGCTTTGGATTTGGAGTAGTCGAGGTTCTTGGCGAAGTAGCCGTAGCCCTTCATCACGGGGATCGATTCGAAGGGCTCCCAGGTGACGATGGCGTCGACGTCGCCTTTCTCCAGCGCCGTGTCGAGATTGGTGCCCGCGCCCTGGACGTTGACGGCGGTGAACGAGTTGTACGGGATATCCCTCTCGATCAGCGTCGCGGCGAACTGGAACCAGACGGCGGACCCTGGCGCGATCGCGATCTTCTTGCCGGCGATGTCGGCCCAGCTGTCGAATTTCGTGCCGGTGCGGCCGACCACGTATTTGGGCGATGCGCCGACGCCCATCAGGCCGATCATACTGGTCGATCCGTTGGCGAGTGCGATGGCGAGGTCGGCCGGGCCGACCGCGGCGATGTCGAGCGAGCCGGCGAGCAGCGCCGTGCGCGCATCGGCGTAACGGACGAACTCGACCAGGGCGACATCCGTTCCCGCCTGCTTCAGTGCGGCAGCGGCTTCGATGATCGGCGCGAGATGTGCGACTTTCTGGTACCCGACGGTGAGCGAGACGGGCGCCGCACGGGCGGTTGCGGCCGCAAAACCGAGAGCAGGCAGCCCGGCGAGGATCGTGCGACGTTTCATGGGAGATCTCCTGCTGTGATCATGTGCCCGAATTTACCCTGCATCATTGCGCTTTCGGCGAACAGCTTGTCTGGGGCGGGTTCGCCAAGCCGCAGGCCGGCGAGGCCTCCGCCCCCACTTTCCGCCGTTTCCGGCACGAGTTCGAGGAACGCTTTGCCGGTTTCATTGGCCGTGGGCGTCATGCCACGTCGCTCGTTGCAAAGGCGAGTTGCCGGATGACATCGGCCAGCACCGCTGCGCCGGCCGCGACGTGGGACGGTTCCGCCCATTCATGTTCCGCGTGACTGACGCCGTTGCGGCATGGGATGAAGATCATGGCGCTGGGACATAGAGGAGCCAGGTAGCGCGCATCATGCCCGGCCGCGGACAGGATGGGCAGGGAGGCGATGCCCCGGGCGGCGGCGGCGGCTTCGATCGCGTTCCGCAAGGTCAGATCAAAGCCGTTGGAAGCGGCATGGGACAGGCGGGTGATGTCAACGGCGCACGGCGCGGCGTGGTGCCGGGCCAGCGCCTCCACCCGGTCCCCCATCGCGCTCAGCACCGCATTGTCGGGGTGGCGCAGATCGACGCGGAAGCTGACCCGGGCCGGCACCACGGATGGCGCGTTGGGCGACAGCTCGACCCGGCCGATCGTGAACTTGATCGCGGGATCGGCCTTGCCGATTTCCGTGTGCATGGCATGCGCCATGGCAGCGAAGGTCGCCAGGGCATCGCGGCGATCCGCCATGGCCAAGGTGCCTGCATGACCCTCCTCCCCGGTGATAGTGATTGCCCAGGTGGTCTTGCCCTGGATGCCGGTCACGGCGCCGATCGGGATGGCACGCTGGTCCAGCACCGGCCCCTGCTCGATATGCGCCTCCAGATAGAAGCCGGGCGTGAAGCGGAGGTCACGGCGCGGCAGGTCAGGGAACGCCGACAGCAGCGTGTCTAGCGCCTGCCCCACGCTGATCCCGTCCGCATCCTGCACAGCGCGGATCTCCGCCAGGCCGCGCGTTCCAGCAAAGGTGGCGGACCCCATGATGCTGGGGGCGAAACGGCTACCCTCCTCGTTCATCCAGGCCACCACGGTCACGTCGCGCTCCGGCACCCGGCCGCACGCCGCCAGCCCCAGCACGGCCTCGAGCGCGGCCAGCGTTCCGAAGGCGCCGTCGAACTTGCCACCGGTCGGCTGCGTGTCCAGATGGCTGCCGGCCAGGATCGGCGGGAGGCTGCGGTCACGTCCCGGCAGCGTCAGGAACAAATTGCCGACGGGATCGACGGACGGGGCCAGCCCGCCCTCCGTCGCCCAGCCCAGCACCAGGCGCCATGCCGCCGCTTCACCCTCCGTCAGCGCCTGCCGGTTCACGCCGCCGGCTGGCAGGGCGCCGATCTCGGCCAGGTGCATCAGCCTGGCCCAAAGTCGGTCCGTGTCGGTGGGGGGGATCACGAGGTCCGCATTACCTGACCCGGCAGTGCCCGTGGATCGCGCGGTAGCCAGGCACCGGCCTCGGCCTGGGCGATGAACTCGGCCAGCGTGGCGTTGAACAGCGCCGGCTCCTCCAGGTTCAGCGTGTGACCAGTCTTGGGAAACACGCTGAGGCCGCAGGCCGGGATCGTGCGCTTCAGGAACAGGCCGGGCTGGAGGCAGTGATCGTCCTCGTCGCCGACGATCACCAGGGTGGGCACCGCCATGCGCTTCAGCCCATCCTCCAGATCCCACAGCGAGGGCCGCATCGCCTGCACGCCGCGCATGGTCAGCGCCGCGCCTTTGCTCGAGTGCGTGGCCAGCCGGTCCGCGAACTCGCGCCAACCACGGGGGTCCTTGGCCTGGAACTGCACCCGGCTGGCACCCTCGGCGTAGATGGGCGCGAAAGCTGCAGCACCGAGCGTCTCGAACTTGTCGGCGACCTCGCGCGAGACGCCGCGGAAGTATTCCTCATGCTGCTTCTCGGCCCCGTAGCCGGCACCGGCGACGGTCAGCGATAGGGCACGATCGGGACGTGTCAGGCCGAAATGGATCGTGGCGAACCCACCCATC
The DNA here is from genome assembly GCA_050954595.1 of Janthinobacterium lividum. GTDB lineage: Bacteria > Pseudomonadota > Alphaproteobacteria > Acetobacterales > Acetobacteraceae > JAVVHH01. The sequence goes on from JBPBQE010000252.1 coordinate 5,859, forward strand.
GACAGGCCGACAATGTGCGCCTTGTCGATGCCGAGCCCGTCCAGCACGGCAACCGCATCGGCCACGGCGATGGCTTGGGAATACCGGGCGACGTCGTCCGGGACGTCTGACGGGGGATAGCCGCGGGCGGCGTAGGTGATGCAGCGGTGGCGGCGGCTGAAATGCCGCAGCTGCGGTTCCCAACTTGCATGGTCGCCGCCGAATTCGTGGATGAACAGGATGGGCGTGCCGGACCCGGCCTCCTCGACATGGAGACCGATGCCGTCCGTGGTGGTGATGCGCATTAACGGCTCCTAGAACTGCGGTGGAACGTCGTTCAGCGTGCGAGCCTCTGCGACCAGCTCGGGCAGCAGGGCGCAGAACCGTTCGGCCCAGGCTTCCGGCACGGACGTGCTGACCTTGACGAACCGGTCGCCGAAACGGGCGGTGTGATAGGTGCCCTGGCGGATCATGATGCCGCGGCGGTTGAAGCACTCGACCAGGGCCTCCGGGCGGATGCCGGCTCCTTCCGTTTCGATCACCAGGAAGTTGCCGTGGCTGGGCCACACCGGAATCGACAAACCCGCGATGCCGGCGACTGCGGCATGGATGCGCTGCTTGTTGGCGCCGTCGATGGCGCGCACCGTCGTCATCCATTCCGCCTTCACCGCCAGCCCGGCCATTGCCGCACGCTGCGCCACCACGCTGGCACCCAACACGCTGGTCGCCTGACCGGCGAACTCCGCGAACAGGGCCGGCGGGGTGACGAGCGCGCCGATGCGCAGGCCTGCGAGCCCGAGCCATTTGGAAAACGACAGCGACACCACCGCATTGTCCGGCGCTTCGAGCAGCGCGGGGTGATGGTCCTTAGCGAAGTCGCGATAAGTGCAATCATGCACCAGCAGAGCACCGCACTCCCGTGCGATCGCGGCGAAGGCACGGATTTCATCGGCCGCGTAGCAGATGCCCAACGGATTGTTCGGATCGACCAGGTAGATGATGGCGGTGCGGTGGTCCACCGCGGCTTGCAGCGCCGCGGGCGTCAGGCGGTAGCCTGTCTCCGGACCGTAGATCGGTATCTCGATCACCTCCGCGCCCGCCTGTCGCGCGAACAGGCAGGGCCATTTCCAGGTCGGGTCGGTGGTGACGAAGGTGGTGCCGGGCCGGCAACGCGCGCGGCAGACCATGGCGAGCGCGTTGACCCCGCCCTCCGTCACCAGCGCCTCGGCACCCGGCACGCCGAGATCCGCGACGATCGCGGCACGCAGGGCCTCGAAGCCCAGCGGCGGGGCGTAGGCGTTGTACTCACCGGCCTCGATCGAGGCGATCATGGCCTGCTGCACGGCCGGATGCGCCGGGATGTGGTTGGTGTTCTGCCCCATCCACATCAGCCCCGGCGTGCTCGCCAGGGTGTCGAAATAGCGGTTGCGGGTCAGCAAATCCGCCATCAGATCACCGAGCCGCGGGCCGAGATGCCACCATCGATGGTGACCACGGTGCCGGTGATGTAGCCGGCCCGCGGCGAGGCCAGGAACGCGGTGAGGTCGGCGACCTCCTCGGCCGTCGCCGGCCGCTTGCCGGGATAGCGGTCGTAGAGTTCCTCCCAACGGGCCTCGTCGCCCAGCATGTCGATCGCCTTGCGCTTCATGATCTTCAGCATCCGCGCGGTCGCCACCGGTCCCGGATTGATCCCGACCACCCGCACGCCATCGTTCAGGCTGGCGCCGCCGATCGCCTTGGTGAACGACATCAGCGCCGCGTTGCCGGTCGACCCGGCGAAGTAGCTGGCATCCCAGTTCTCGCCGGAATTGCCGATGATGTTCACGATGACGCCGTTCCCCTTCATGTCCCGTGCCTTCAGCCGGGCGTAGAAGGCGCGGGTCAGGGTGATGTAGCCGAACACCTTGAGGTCGAAGCCGGCCCGCAGCGCCGCGTCTGTCACCACGCCCAGCGACCCCGCCGGGATGTCACCGGCATTGTTCACCACGATGTCGGTATCCGCCGCGGCTTCGGCCAGCGCCTCCATGGCTTCCGTGCTGGACAGGTCCGCCCCGTGCACCGTGACGCGGACGCCGTGCTTGGCTTCGATCTCCGCCTTCGCCTGCTCCATCGCGGTGGCGTTGCGCGCCGCCAGATGCAGATGGCAGCCCTCGGCCGCGAAGGTGTGGGCACAGGCCAGGCCGATGCCTTGGGATGCGCCGGTGATCAGGACGGTCTTGTTGGTGAGGCCAAGGTTCACGCGGGTTCTCCGAAGTTCGATATACAAGCATAGGCAATTTGCATACCAACCGGCTCAGTCGAA
>JBPBQE010000374.1:0-8086 GCA_050954595.1 Janthinobacterium lividum
GTATCGAGCAGCCCGGTTTGGTAGCCGATCGCATCCTTCAACGCCGCTTCGCCGACCGTAGCGCCGGCCCGGCGGGCACGCAGCAGGAACTCGGTCGCGTAGATGGATAGCCACGGCTCCGCCTCGTCCGCAGCCGACCATTGCCCAAACCCACCATCATAACGCTCACGATTCAACACGTCGTTGACCATGCGTTGCAGCTTGCCCAGCCGGTCCTCCCCGGACACCGCTCCGTCCGGGAGCACTGTCAACGGGAAGCCTTTGCTGGACGCCTGCTCCAGGCAGAACAGCGGGTAATCGTCCAAGGCTCGCATCAGTGCGCCGGCGTCGTAACGGACGGAGCTGCCGAACATGGCCGTCGCCTTCCAGCTACCACCCACGAAGCCACCGACTGGCGGCGCCAGCGCTGTAGTGCCGTTCGGGGCGATGGACCCAGCCGCGACCACGCTGTCACGGGCGCGCACCGAATGCACGTCCAAGGCGGCCATATGCTCGGCATGGAAGCCATCAGGCCCGGTCACGTCCAGGCGCACATGGGCGACGCCTACCCCCGTGGCCCGCAAAATGAAGCCGGGGATGGCCTGGGCGCCGTGATCCAGCGATAGGGTGATCGCCGGGTCGCCGTCGACGGCCAGTGGTCCATCGGTGCCGGCCCGTATCGTCACCGGCCCGCTGGGCAGGTCCAGGTTTTGCAACAGCACGGCCAGCCGGCTGGTGTCGCCCGGCGCGAGATACCGCGGCAGCAACGGCTCGGCGACCAGCTGGTCGCGCACCGTCATGTCGGTCGCCACCGAGCCGAGGCGGTTGCCGTCCCAGGCCACCGCCATCAGCCGCACTTTGCCGTTGAAGTCCGGCAGCGGCAGCGGGATGTCTACCAGCCCGTCCGCGCCCGCCTGCACCGGCGGCACGAACAACGAGACGATCTGCTGCGGGATGTTGGGTCGCCGCGCCGCTCCCTCGTCGCCGCCCTGGCGCAGCGCCGCGGCCGTGCCATCCGAGGCGGCGATCAGCCGGCCGTAATCGTCGCGGATGTCCACGCCCAGAGCCCGGCGCCCCAGGAAATATGGTGCTGGGTTCGGCGTGGCGAAGCTGGTCAGCGACAGGATGCCTTCATCGACCGCCGCCACCGTGACCCAGGCGCCCGGCGCGGTCCGTAACTTGGCATGCACCGTCTGTCGTGGCCGAACCAACTCGGCCGCCTCGAACGTCACGGGCAAGCCGCGTGCGGCCGGGTCGATGCCAAGCCAGACCAGCCCGATGGCCCGATCCGGCCGCTGCCCGTTGCCGCCGGGGCGGAACACGTGCACCGCCACGTAGGCGCCCGGCCCCCAGCTCGCATCGATCGGCACGTCGACATCGCCGCCCCCCGCCGGCACGTCGATGGTCTTCAGGCTATGCACCCGGTCCGTCATCACCAGCAGCTCCGCCGGCCCGGCGAACGGCGCGGAGATGTGCACCTTCGCCGTCGCGCCGGCGGTGTAGCTCTGCTTGTCGGACGACACGTCGGCCCGATCCGGCACATCCGGACTGTCGGAGCTGACCCAGCCCGAGCGGAAGCGAACAGAAGTCGCCGCCAAGCCACCCTTTTGCGACACCTCGACCCGGTAGCGCCCGAACGGCAGCGTCTTGGACCAGTGCAGCGGAGTGCCCGCCGGCACCGTCATATCATGGGTTTCCAGCGGCTCGTCGCGCCACACCGTCTCGTAGCTCGACAGATTGCCGGAGCGCACCAGCCGCCATTCCGGCCGTTCCCGCACCAGACGCAGCACGACCGGCAGCGCGATCCGCTTGTTGTCCGGATCGATGGCCGCGACGTCGAACGCCGCCGCCGCATCGGCATCCACCGACCCGCCGCTGAACAGCGCCTTGACCCCGATCAGATTGCTCGCCGGACGAACCGGCACCGTCGCCGGCAGATGGGTCGCATGGCCCGACGGGTCGTTGACGCCGACGTCCAACGTCGCCTGCACCGGATGCGTGGTGTCCGGCAGTGTGCCGATCCGCAGCGGCAGCGTGGTGCGCCCGGCGTCGTCGGTCGGCGGCAGGTCCACATGGCTCGCTTGCGGAGCGAAGCTCTCGTCGACCAGCCCGACCTGATAGCCCGCCAGCGCGGCCGGCGGCTCTGGCGCGAAGGCGAGACGGATCGTCGCGTCGCCGGAAAGGTTGGTTGCCGGCGCGCCGTAGAGATAACGCGCGGTGACCGGCACCGGGATCGTCGCCCCGGCTGCGAGCTGCGCGGGCAGGGCGCCGATCGTGACCGCCATCCGGTCCGGGACAAAGGCGTCCACCTTGAAGGTCATCTGCCCAAGGGGCGGCGCCTTGGGGTCGCTCAGCACCTGCGCCGTCCAGATCCCGGCCGGCGCGCCAGCCGACAGGGTCACCGGAAGATGCAACGATCCGCCGCCGCCGGGCTGCACCACGGCGTCGGCGAAGGTCTCGCCGTTCGGCCGCAGCACCTTGATCTGCGCGGGGCGCTGCACCGGCTGGCCGCCATTGTCGCGCAAGAGCGCCATGAGCTGCACGGTCTCGCCGGGCCGGAAGATGCCGCGATCGGACCACATCCAGGCATCCAGCACGCCGGGCTGCTTGGCGCCGGAGACGCCCCGGTCGGACAGGTCGAACGCTGCGGATTCCGTGCTGATGCTGACGAAATCCTGCACGCCGTCGCGGTCCAGGAAGCCCTGCACGGCGGTCGGCGCCAACACGCCTTCGCCATGCAGCAGCGGGGCGGCGAACCGCACCACACCATCGGCGTCGGTGGCTGCCTCGGCCAGGATGTCGTTATTCTGCGCCATGAGGCGGAGCTTCACGCCCTCGCGCGGCTTGCCCTCGCTGTAGCTGCGGATCTGCACGGTCAGCCCGTCCGTTCCGCGCCAGACGCTTGGGGCCAAGTCGGTCTGCAGCACCGGCTGCACCGCACCGGCATCGTAGCTGTGCTGCCCGTCATCCGGCACGACGGAGACGAGATAAAGCCCCGGTGCGGTCATCGCCTCGGCCGGCAGCGGCAGGACGGTGTGCTCCATCGCGTTGAAGCGGAAACCCGGGATGTCGGCCTTACCTTCCCAGACGATGCGGTTGGAGTCCTTGTCGATGGTGCCCGCCAAGTAGCTCCCGATTACCTGGCCGAGGGTGTTTTCCTTGGTCCAGGGCAGCAGCGTCCGCTCGGTCAGCAAGGCGACGCGCAGCTTCACGGACGAGACGTTGGCACTGGTCAGCGTGACCCGCGGGGCCTGCCCGCGCGGCAGAATGAACAGCCGATTGTTGAAGGCCAGGGTCGGCGGCCGGTTGCCCAGCACCAGCGGCACCGTGGTCGCCGCCTTCAACGTCAGCCCACCCTCCGCAGGAAGCCCGGCCCGCAACGTGGCGCGCGTCGTCGTCGCCAGCGGCAGGCCGGAGATGCAGATCTGGTCGCCCTCCCGCGTGATCGCACTGTCTGCCACCGGCGGCGATAGCTGGACCCAATCCTCCGGGTGGAAGTCCGACCGCCCCGAAGGCGGAATGGTGAACGAGATGCAGGCGCGCGGCGGATCGGTATCCTCATGCGTCTCGGTGCGCGCCACCAGCATCCCGGCTGCCCGGTTCGCATCTGCCAGCATCTGCTTATAGGTGGCGTTCTCCGGGTCGAAGCCGACCGCCGCGCGCAACGCCGCCGCGGCCGGTGCCGCCCGGCCCATCGCCGTCAGCGCCTGCGCGGCCAGCACCATGGCCGAGGCCTGGTGGCTGCCATCGTCCGCGCTCTGATATGCCTGCCACGCCGCGCTCAGCGACCGGCGCGGATCCGGCGGGGTGCGCTTCATCTCCGCCTGCGCGAGTTGCTGCCATAGCTCGAAGCTGGGCGCACCTTGCCCGAGCCGATCCTCCAACGCCGCCGCCGCGCCCGCCCAATCGTTGCGCAACCCGGCGGCTGCCGCCCGGGTCTCGCTCTGCCGCCGCCCGGTATCGGTGCCGCCCGCCGGATACGGCTTCGACAACGTCGCCAGGAAGTTGTCCGCATCGGCCGACACGCCCGGAAGGTCCGGCACTCCCGCATCCTGCGCCCAGGCTGGCGATGGGGGATGCAGCACGGCGACCCCGGCCAGGAGGATCAGCACCTTGTAGAAGCGATGTGTCATGAAACGTTCCGGCCCGGCTTGCTCGATCAATCTATGCCGAACGGTGTCGTTTCACCAAGGCACCGTTGCTACCAGCGGCCCGCGCGAAAGGTAGCGCGGAACCCGAAAAACGGCGCCAGGGTGAAGCCGAGACCGATCCAGGCGAAGCCCAGCACATCGTCCCATTCGGTCCAGAACGTATCCGCCCGCGCCGTGCCGGCCGGGTCCTGCGTCTGATAGGCCACCGGCACCTCGGCCCCTTGCTCGCGGGAAATGGAGCCGTTTTGCCGAAATCGCACGGTGGCGCCATCGTATGCCGTGAACTCGATGATCGGGTGCGACTGTGGATCGGCGATCGTTCCGGTCACCCGGACGCAACCGGCCAGGAACGACGCCGTCTGGTGCCCCTGTACAACGGCACCGCCGAGCGCGGCCAGACCGACCAGCCACAGCAGGATCGTTGCTCCATTCCACCGCGCCGTCTCTGCCGAGACCAGCATCTGGTCCCACGGACCGGGTGGCTTGGCCTTCGCGTGCGTCCGGCCGGCGGCGCGGCGCCACACGGCCGGGATGACGATCGCTGCGGCACAGCACAGCCAGATCTCCAGCCATCCTTCGTAGGCGAAGGCGTCGTCGATATCCTCGCCCTCAAGGCCGAAGAGCCTGGGCAGGATTTCCAGCGTCGGAATCCAATCGAAGTAGTGGGACGCCACGATGCGCAGCAGGAGCGAGACCACCGTGACGGCCAGCGCGGTGACGGCGCGCCACATGATCCGATGTCGCTGCGCCGGATTGCCCCGAAACGCCGTGCCCATCGTGGCTGGGATCACGAACGCTGCGACCAGCCCCATGGCGCCGCGACCGAAATGCGGCGGTTCCGGGAACAGCACGATGAAAGGAATGGCGGCAATGGCCAGCACCGTGCCGGTGGCGAGGGTCTCGGCCCAGCGCCTTACCGGCACGGTCAGCGGTGCGATGGAAATTGCGCCGCTCCAGCCGCTAGTGAAGGGAGAGGGTTTATTTCGTGCCCTTGTCCCACCCATGCTGCTTGATGACGGCAGCGACCTTGGTCTGCATCTCGGGCTGCAACTCGCCCATCCAGGCCGTCATGCCCTGAACCCGGCGTTGGGCCAGCAATGGCTGCGCCTTGATCAGGTCCTGGCCTGCCTTTGTGTCGTAAAAGGCGATGATCGCTTTCAGATCCTCCACGCTCATCGTCTCGGCATACGCCGATGCGGAACGGTCCATCAGCCCACCGATATGCTCGGACAGCAATGGCATCAAAGCTTCCTGCACGATGACCTTGGCCTGCTCAGGGTCCTTGATGCCCATCTGCTGCATCAGGCCGACCATGGAACCGCCAAGTTGGGTGATGGTCTGCTGCGGACTTGGCTCGATCTTGGCGACGAGCTGCTTGGCCAGTCCCACGGCCTCCGGGGTTGCGGTCTGCGCCAAGACAGGACCGGACAAACCGACGAGCAGACAAACAACAGGCAAAAAGCGCAAAACGTTACCCTCTCAGAAACCGAAACCTTGTTGTGGGTTCTGCAGTGCAAACGCATGCCGATCAAGCGATCGTTCGTGACATCTCCCTCAAACGGACGGCCCATCCAGCCGACTCTGCGCATGGGCGGCCTTGGCACGTTGCAGCAACATGGCCTGCAGCGCCGCGGCGGACATGCCGCGCGGCAACATGCCGGCGAACTGAAGCCCGTGCTGCCGAACATCGTGCTGAAGCCGGCGGATGAGCCGGGTTCGTGTCGGTAGCGCCGCACCGCGGTAGAGCTTCAACTCGATCCGCACCGGCAGTGCCGACACCGAAATCGCCTGTATGTCGAGCCAGCGCAATGTTCCGGCGAAACCGGGCGAAACCACCCCTTCCGCCGACAGGACCAGGTACGGCTCATGTCGCCCGCGCCACAGCCGGACGATCCACGACAGGACGAAGCCGAAACCGATCGCCCCGAACGCTGCGATCCCGGTTAGTAGGCGCCAAGCCTGGCGATCCTGCTGGCCGCCGTAAAACGCAGACAGGATGCAACCGACGGCAACGACGAGGCAGACCAACCCGAGCAGCGCCAGCAACAGCGTCGGCCGCAGCAGCGACTCATGCAGCACCGTCACCGCCGGATCGGTCCGCCCGGCCACGGTCTGCAGATGCTCGCGATACCGCGCCAGCATCTGTCGCGCTTCATCCTGCAGCCCGGCGCTGATGTCTTTCGACAGGCCTTCCCAATCCCTGAAAAGACCTTGTGTGACAGCGAAGTCGGCCGGAGATACCGGGCGAGCCGCTCGTGCCATCAATGCATCGTCGATCGGAACGCCGGCGGTTTCGATCCGCTGCCGATCCGGCGGATGGGTGTCGGTGGGATGCGGTGCACGGTCGTCGAGGTGCGCCGCCGGGTCGCCGGCTTCGCCCACCTCGATCCGGTATACCAAGTCCTCGGACAGAGTCGTGCCTTCTTCAAAGAAGGCAGTGTCGGGCTCTTCGGCGATGCAGCGGAGCACGTGGTTGTTGAGCTCCATTACGAGGCCCATGCGCAGGAGCGAACTGGCCAGCGCATCGGCAGAGCCCGAGGCGATCGCAGCGCGATCTGCTTCCAACTCGCGCCGCCGGCTCCACTGCGCGACGACGCGGTCGAACCGGTCATAGGCGTATACCGCCAGTGCGGAATGTGGATGTATCACGTGTTCCAGCAGCCGATCCGGGAGCGTGTCGCCCCAATTGAGCCCTCGCATCGACATGGCCGCCGCCGCTTGGCCAAGTCCGCGGTACAATGGCTGGAACTGCACGCTGTATTGCAGGTCGTCGCCGGAGAAGTGTGCGAATTCGTGCGCCAGCACCGTGCGCAACTCCATTGGATCGAGCGCAATTAAGCCGGCGACCGGAAGGTGCAGAATGCGGCCGATGGTAGCGGTCGGTGCCGCGCCAGGCAGCCCCTCCAGTAGCCCGGGCAGCACTGAGACGAAGAAACCTTTCCGTGCGCCCACGATCACAGTTTCCGGTACTGCCGTGCCTCGTTCCCGCGCTAGGTCTCTCAGCAGGGCGAACAAGCCCGGCGCGTCCGTCTCAGAAACGGCAAAGCCGGTCAGCGCCACAGGACGCAGTTCGAACAAGCGCAACGCACGCCGCAGGGCTCGCAAGGTCGCGTAACCGCCCCACAAGGCGACGCCGGCATAGACAAGGCCCAGGAAAGTCAGCAGAGCCGTCTTGTCATCGGCCTCGGGCGTGAACCACAGGCCGCTGGCCTCGAACACGCTGACGCCCAGCATGGCAACAGCCAAGCCGATCACCTGGGTGGCGAGCAGGAACGGCAGCACTCGGCTGACCCGGTCGAAACTGGTTACCAACGCCGGGCGGGATCGTGCACCCTGCCGGGCCGAGGAGGCCACCATGCCCAACCCGGCGAGCCCGGCGCCTCCGGCCACGAGCCCGCCCAGCAACGCGATCGCAGCCGACGCCAGCCGCAGCCGCGCCACCAGCATGTCGAGGTCGACAGCGCCAACAGCCTGTGTTTCGGCAAGGGTGTCACGGCCGCGCCAGAATTCCCAGGCGCCCAGGCCACTGAACAGCAGCGGCAGCACGAGAATGGCAAGCAGCACGGACTGCTCGAGTTTGCGGCGTGGCACGGGCGGACCCGCAGCCGCGTCAAGCTTGGACCTCGTGACCGCAACTGCCCGGAGTACCCCCGCGACGCCAAACCACAGCGCCGCCGACGCCGATGCCGGCCAGGCGACGTCGTACGGCAGCAGGATCATGGCCCAGACCTGCCCCGGCGTCGGCGCCCCGAGTAGCAGAACCAGCGCATAGGAAACCAATGTCCAGCTCGGCCGCGACGCCGATGCGAACAAGCCACGCCAAGTGCCCCGCCGCCGAACGATCCACACGAGCAGCACGGTGAGGAACGGTGCCAGTATCGCGAGCAGGACCACATCGCCGAACAATCCAAAGCCGTGCGGGTCAAACCGATCGGCCCCTGCATGCTCGAGCAGCC
>JBPBQE010000443.1:0-8074 GCA_050954595.1 Janthinobacterium lividum
ACGACATGGTCCGCCAGATGGAGATCATCCCGGACAAGAACCGCGACGAGCTCGGCCTACCCGATGCGTTGCTGATCCGCCCGACCGTATTCGCCGTGTTCGACAACGTTCGTGACGAACTCACTTTCGCCGCGCCGATCTATCCGCAGGAAGGCGTGTCCGCCGCCTCCGCCTGGGACCGAGCCGAAGCTGCCCTGGCGGAAGCCAACACCCTGCTCGATCGCCCACTGCCGCACGCCGTCCCACCGGTCGCGCTGCCGCCACAACCTGAGCCGAGTTCCAACGTGAGCAAGGCCGAGTTCATGGCCATCGTCGATCGCATGAAGGACTACATCGCCGCTGGCGACGCCTTCCAGGTCGTGCCGAGCCAGCGCTTCTCCGCCCCATTCGCGCTGCCACCCTTCGCGCTCTACCGCGCGCTTCGCCGGGTCAATCCGGCGCCGTTCCTGTTCTTCCTCGACTTTGGCGGCTTCTCCGTCGTCGGTAGTTCGCCCGAAATCCTCGTCCGCCTCCGCGACGGCACCATCACCTTGCGCCCGCTCGCCGGCACCCGCGCCCGCGGCGCCACCCGAGAGGAGGATCTCGCCCTCGAGCAGGACCTGGTCTCCGACCCCAAGGAGCGCGCCGAACATCTGATGTTGCTCGACCTCGGCCGCAACGATGTCGGCCGGGTCGCCGAGATCGGCACCGTCCGCGTCACCGAGAGCTTCGCCGTCGAACGCTTCAGCCACGTCATGCATATGTCGTCAACGGTCGAAGGCAAGCTCAAACCCGGCCTGGACGCACTAGACGCCCTGGTTGCCGCCTTCCCCGCCGGCACGCTCACCGGAGCCCCGAAGATCCGCGCCATGCAGATCATCGAAGAGCTGGAACCGACCCGGCGCGGCATCTACGCCGGCTGCATCGGCTACTTCGCCGCCAACGGCACCATGGACACCTGCATCGGCCTGCGCACGGCAATCGTCAAAGACGGCACTATGTATGTGCAAGCCGGCGGCGGCGTCGTGGCCGACAGCACGGCGGAGGGCGAGTGGGCCGAGAGCGTTCAAAAGAGCCGCGCCCTGTTCCGTGCCGCCGAGGAAGCCGTCCGCTTCGCCGCCAAGGTCTGACATGATCCTCCTGATCGACAACTACGACAGCTTCACCTTCAATCTCGTCCACTTCCTCGGCGACCTCGGCGCCGAGTGCGACGTTGTGCGTAACGACGCTATCACCCCCGCCGAAGCACTCGCTCGCGAACCGGAAGCGATCGTCATCTCGCCCGGCCCTTGCACGCCGTCTGAAGCCGGCATCTGTCTCGACCTGATCGAGGCCGCCGCCGGTCGCGTGCCCATCCTGGGTGTCTGCCTCGGGCACCAGGCGATCGGCCAGGTTTTTGGCGGCAAGGTGATCCGCGCGCCCACGCCGATGCATGGCAAGGTCGGCCCGGTGACCCACGCGGATTCCGACGTCTTCGCCGGCCTCCCCAGCCCTTTCAACGCGACCCGGTATCACAGCCTGATCGTCGAAGCCGAAACCCTGCCCGGCGAGCTCGAAGCCACCGCCTGGACCGAGAACGGCACGCAAGAAAAGATCATCATGGGGCTGCGGCATCGCACGATGCCGATCTACGGCGTGCAGTTTCATCCGGAGAGCATCGCCTCCGAACACGGTCATGCCTTGCTCGGCAACTTCCTCGCGCTCGCCCGCGGCTCGAACCAGCCTCCCCGCGCCAGTTGATCACCACGCTCAAGCCCATTCTGGCTGCGCTCGCGCAGGGGGAGACGCTCTCGGCCGAGGACTCCGAACAAGCGTTCGGCCTCATCATGTCGGGCGAGGCCACGCCGGCGCAGATTGCCGGCATGCTGATGGCCATGCGCGTCCGTGGCGAGACGGTCGCCGAGATGACCGGTGCCGTCCGTGCCATGCGCGCCCGCATGATCGAGGTCGAGGCACCTGACGACGCGATGGACGTTTGCGGCACCGGTGGCGATGGCGCGGCCACGTTGAACGTGTCCACGGCCGTCACCTTTGTTCTCGCCGGCGCCGGCATTCCGGTAGCCAAGCACGGCAACCGCGCCCTCTCAAGCCAGACCGGCGGCGCGGACGTGCTGTCGGTGCTGGGCGTCGACATCGACGCGTCGCCCGCGCGGCTGAGCGGCATATTGCGCGAGGCCGGCTCGGTGTTCATGTTCGCGCCGAAGCATCACGCGGCCCTGCGTCACGCGGCCGGCCCGCGCGTCGAACTCGGCACCCGCACGATCTTCAACCTGCTGGGCCCGCTGGCCAACCCGGCCCGCGTCCGCCGTCAACTCACCGGCACGTTCTCGCCGCACTGGCTTCGCCCCATGGCCGACGCGCTACACGCCCTTGGCACCGAATGCGCCTGGATCGTGCACGGTCAGGGCCTGGACGAACTGACCGTGGCCGGCACCAACCTCGTCGCCGCCCTGGATCACGGCGTGGTCCGCGACCTCGTGCTCGAGCCGGCCGATGCCGGCCTGCCCACCAGCCCGGTCGAGGCGATCCGCGGTGGCGATCCGAAACACAACGCGGCCGCGCTGCTGCGCTTGCTGCACGGCGAGGCCGGACCATATCGCGACACGGTGCTATTCAATGCCGCCGCCGGGCTGATCGTCGCTGGTGCGGTCGAAACCCTGACAAGCGGTGTAGCGGTCGCGGCCCGAGCTATTGATGATGGAGCGGCGTTTGCCGCATTGGAACGGCTGCGGTTCGCCAGCGCCGTGCTGGAGAACTGAGATGGATATAGGCATTTCCGACACACTCGCGCAGATCTGCGCCACTACGCTGGCCGAAGTGCGGCGCCGTGAAGCCGGCCTGTCGCTCGCGCAGTTGAAGTCCAAGGTCTCGCACCAGAAAGATCGGCCCCGCAACTTTGGCGTCGCTCTGAAGGAGAAGGTCGCCGCCGGCCAATATGCGCTGATCACGGAGATCAAGAAGGCCTCGCCCTCCGCCGGCATGATCCGCCCCGAGTTCGACCCGGTCGCCCTCGCCCAGACCTACCTCGAAGCTGGCGCCACCTGCCTGTCCGTCCTGACCGACGAGGCATTCTTCCAGGGCTCGCCCGACCATCTCAAGGCTGTCCGCGCTGCCGTCGGCCTGCCCATCCTGCGCAAGGACTTCATCCTCGAGCCGTGGCAGGTTTACGAGAGCCGCCTGATGGGGGCGGACTGCATCCTACTCATCATGGCCGCACTCTCCGACAACGCGGCACGCGACCTCGAAGAATTAGCCCGCGCTCTCGACATGGACGTTCTGGTCGAAGTGCATGATCGCCGCGAGTTGGAGCGTGCCCTCGGGCTGCAGACGCAGTTGATCGGCATCAACAACCGTAATCTCAAGACGTTGAAGACCACGCTGGAGACCACAGCCGAGCTTGCTCCCCTGGTCCCGTCCGATCGCTTCCTGATCGCCGAAAGCGGCATCCGCACGCATCAGGATGTCCTCTGGCTGGCCGAAGCGGGCGCGCGTTCCTTCCTGGTCGGCGAGAGCCTGCTCAAACAGGACGACGTTGGCGCCGCGACCCGGGCGTTGCTCGGCGCATGAGCTTCACCCATTTCGACGCCGAAGGCCGTGCCGCCATGGTCGATGTTTCGGCCAAGCCCGAGACGTCCCGCACCGCGACCGCCCGCGTCACGGTCACCATGGAATCCGCGACCGCCGACCTCATCCGTGATGGCCGCGCCGCCAAGGGCGACGTGCTCGGAGTCGCCCGCCTGGCCGGCATCATGGCCGCCAAGCGCACCGCCGATCTGATCCCCTTGTGTCATCCGCTACCGATCACCGCGGTTACGCTCGACCTCCACGCCGAGGTCGCCTCCGTCGAGATCGAAGCCACCGTTCGCACCACTGGCCGCACCGGCGTCGAGATGGAAGCGCTCACCGCTGCCAGCATCGCCGCGCTGACCGTCTACGACATGTGCAAGGCCGTCGACCGCGCCATGCGGATCGATGGCCTCCGGGTCGTGCACAAGGATGGCGGCAAGTCCGGGGCGTTCAGCCAGGCATGATCTCGGTCGCCGACGCAACGGGCCGCATTCTCGGCGCCATGCGCCCGACCGGCACCGAAACCGTCCCGCTCGCCGCCGGTTGGAACCGCGTCCTCGCCGCCCCTCTCATTGCCAGGCTCAACCAACCTCCCGGCGATGTTTCCGCGATGGACGGCTACGCCCTACGAGCCGCAGACCCCGGCCCCTGGACCGTCATCGGCAACGCTCCCGCCGGGCATCCCTTCGATGGCAGCGTCGGCGAGAACCAGGCGATCCGCCTGTTTACCGGCAGCATGGTCCCGGCCGGTGCCGATGCCGTCGCGATCCAGGAAGACGCCGACCGTGACGGCGACCGCCTGACGCTACGCGAAGCTCCGATCACCGGCCGCCACATCCGCACCCGCGGCGGCGACTTCGCTATCGGCGACACTCTGCTGTCCCCGGGCCAGGTCTTGTCGCCGCGTGCGATCGGGCTGGCTGCAGCGGCAAACCACCCCTGGCTCACGGTTCATCGCCGCCCTCGGATCGCGATCCTGGCCACGGGCGACGAGATCGTCCTGCCCGGCGATCCCATCCGCGCCGGCGGCATCGTCTCCTCTAACGCCCACGCCCTGGCTGCTCTGATCACTGCCGCCGGCGCCGACCCGGTCGTCCTGCCCATCGCCATCGATACCCTCGACAGCATCGCCGGCACGGCCGACCAACTCGGCGGCGTCGACCTGCTGGTGACCACCGGGGGTGCCAGCGTCGGCGAGCACGACCTGATCCAGAAGGCCCTTGCGACCCGCGGATTCGCACCGGACTTCTGGAAAATCGCCATGCGACCCGGCAAGCCGCTGATCTTCGGCCAACTCGGCGCCACGCCCGTGCTCGGTCTGCCCGGCAATCCGGTTTCCGCGCTGGTTTGCGCCATTCTCTTTCTGGTTCCAGCCATCAAACGCTTGTCCGGTTTGCCCGACTGGCACCTGCCGGTCGCCCGCGGGGTCCTGACCCGGCCTCTCCCGGCGAACGATCACCGGGCTGACTACATGCGGTCGAGCCTGTCCATCTCGTCTTCCGGCGAACTGTCCGTCACGCCCCACCCACGCCAGGACTCGTCTCATCTCCGTGTTCTTGCCGGCTCCGATGCCCTCGCCATCCGCGCGCCCAACGCCGCCGCAACCGCAGCAGGCGATGGGATCGATCTCATCCGGCTAGATCAGGGTTTGTTCTGACACGGTTGACGCGATTTACGGAACCAACGTAGAACACTCCGGTTGCCGATATGTTCCGATTCGGCCAGACCGGAGCCGTCCCATGTTGACGCGTAAGCAGCACGAGTTGCTGATTTTCATCGACCGCCATCTCAAGGCAACCGGCTTTTCGCCTTCGTTCGAAGAGATGAAGGAAGCGCTGCAGCTCAAGTCGAAGTCGGGCATCCACCGGCTGATCTCTGCGCTCGAGGAACGCGACTTCCTCAAGCGGCGGCACCATCGCGCCCGCGCTCTGGAAGTAGTGCGCCTGCCCAACGAAGCTTTTGATCGGAACGACCAGGCACCGACCGAAACTGCCGCGCCTCAGCCAGCGGCAGCCTTTGCCCCGAACGTGATCAAGGGTGATTTCACCCGGTCGATCCCGGGCGTCACGGCTGCCAACGATGCCGGCGCGGTGCAACTACCGCTCTACGGCAGGATCGCTGCCGGCCTGCCGATCCTGGCCGTCAACGAATCCGTGGTCCACATCGACGTTCCAGCCGCGATGCTCGGCAGTGGCGAGCATTACGCGCTCCAGGTCGATGGCGACTCGATGATCGACGCCGGCATTCTCGATGGTGACACCGTGATCATCCGCCGCGGCGACCAGGCCGAAACTGGCCAGATCATCGTTGCCCTGGTCGACGATCACGACGTCACGCTCAAGCGCATCCGCCGCCATGGCAAGTCCATCGCTCTGGAACCTGCAAACTCGGCCTATAAGGTGCAGATCATGCCGGCCGAGAAGGTCAAGGTGCAAGGCAGGATGGTCGCCCTACTCCGCAAATACTAAGCTCGGCGGAAGCGGCTTATCGTCGCTTCGCCAGGACCGTCTTAAGTACCAATCGGAGTTGCTGCGGTACATACGGCATCAGTTTCTTGCGGCAGACATTCAGCAGCGTCCGGTCCGCCGGCCGATAATCCCGCCAGTCCGTCCGCGCCAGGTTGTCGAAATACGCCTGCTGCCGCGGGTGGTTGTCGAGATACACCCACGGTTTGGCGCCGCCATTGAAGTGGATGATGACCGCCTCGTCGCACACGCGCTTGCGGTCCGCGTCAGACATGCCGAGGTCGTGGAACGGCCGAAAGAACGGGTTGATCACGTTCCATTTGTAGTCGAGCGGCAGCCAGTCTCCGATCAGGACCAGGTTGAGGATGTCCTGATCGGCATCGAGCGCCCGTTCCGGATACTGGCGGAGATAGTCGATGCAGCGCTGCCGATAGTCCTTGGCCTTCCACGCCTCCAGATCCATGATCATCATGCCGGAATTGAAGAACAGGCTGCCGGCCGGCATCCCATGCTCGCGCGGCCGCGAAGAGTTCGGGATCGCTACGGCGCCGATCGTCATACCGTGCAGATCCGTCTGCCAAAGCGGCTCGATCGACCCAACGGCCACCGTGTCCGGATCGATGTAGATCGCCCTCGACCGGCCCTCGAACAACTCGTCGGCCCAAAGCCGCAGGTAAGCGTCGGCCGAGAGCACGGTCGGGATCGGGAAGTCGGGCGGCACGGTGAATTGCTTGAAGCGCAGCGACACCCGCCCTTCGCTCGCGAACGAGCGCTGGAAGCGTTCCTGAAACAGCGCCGGATCTTCGGTCGAGACGATCAGCACGTCCAATGGCGACGTCGAATGCCGGATGAGCGAAGCCAGCGATGCCGCGGCATGCTGCGCATAGGCATTGTTGAACGCGTAGAGGATCGAGATGGGCGTCGTCGACATGCCAGGATCATACCACGGGGCCGACCCCGCTCCAATTTGAGCCGCTACTCCGCGTCCGCCGGCGGCAAGGCATCCATCTCGGCAGCGGGCAGAGTCGACGTCACGCGGCGCGGCGTGGGCGGCCCCGGCACCCAGGGACGATCGCCGCGCACCTGTCGATCCGTCACCACCCGCGCCGTCCCACCCTCGATCCAGACCGCCGCCGCACCGTCCCGCCACACGGTGAACCGGTCCAACAGAGCCACCTCGCGCGGACACTCGCCCCGGGCCGGCTCGGCCGACACCAGCAGCGTCGAGCCGGCGCACCCGCCATCGCCGACTTTACCCTTGTTCCGCAGCAGCAGCACCGGCCCGGCCTGGCACGACACCGCCCCGCACTCGGCCGGGGTTCCCTCGGCCAGCGTCGCGAACGACCCGGCGGCAAAGTGGTTCTCCCATTCCTCTCGGGTATATTTCGACCCGCCTGATACCGATTGCAGCCAGAACCGCTGCCCTACCCGCAGCGCGATCAGCCGCGCATCGCCGGACACCAGCAGATCCGGCAACGGCACCAGCGCCGGCGACAGCAGCCCGGCCACGATCGGCAGCACGCCCCACATCCGCCACCGCGTCCGCCACAGCGCCAGCCAAGCCAGTCCCAACGTGAACAGCAGCAGCCCCCATCCCGGCATCGGCCGCACCGCCATCGTCGCCTCCGGCCAGGCCGAGACGGTCTGCCCGATCCACAGGATCGCCTGAACTCCCCACCCCATCGGCGTCAGCGCGAGCCCCTCGAGCCCGAACGGCATCAGCGCCAGGCCGAGCAGTCCCAGCGGCATCACCCACATCGCCGTCAACGGCACCGCGAGCACGTTAGCGGCGATGAAATACAACTGGATGTGCCCGAAGTGAAAAGCGCCGTAGGGTGCCGACGCGGTACCCGCGAGCAGGCTCGTCAGCACCAGCGCGATCACGTGCGACAGGGTGCGCCGCCACCATTGATGCCCGTAGAGCCGCGTCAACACCGGCCTCAGGGCCTCGTAGCCCGAGATCAGCGCCAGCACGGCGGCGAAGCTCATCTGGAAGCTGACGCCCACCACTTCCTGCGGCGCGAACAGCATCAACGTCAGCGCCGCCAACGCCCATCCCCGCA
>JBPBQE010000348.1:0-8052 GCA_050954595.1 Janthinobacterium lividum
AGGCGGATCAGCGCGCCGTTCGTGATCCCATGGCGCGCACCGTCCTCGGGGCTGATCAGGGCTAGCGGCCGGCCGCCGCGCTTGCGGGCCGTCGGCGTCTCCGTGAAGGTCGAGTTGAGGAACTGCCGGGCCGGCGCGGCCACCAGCCGCAGCGGCCGATCCTCGGTGGCCCCGTCGGTTAGCATCGCGTGATCCGGCAGCGGCGGCAGCACGCCCTGCTCATCGCCCAACGCCCGCCAATCGGCGCGGAAGTGGAATTTGCCATCGGCATGGGCGAAGCCGTCGAGGAAGTGCGCCCGCTCGAACGGAAGCTGAACGTCCACCCAGCGGCGCTCGGTCAGCTCCGCCGCGGACGGGTAGCCCGACGCCTGCAGCGTGGCGTCCGCCAGCTCCAGCGCCGTCATGCGGAAGCTGGGATGGTCGAGGCCGAAGCGCCCGGCCAGCGCGCAGACGAGGTCGTGGTTGGAGCGCGCCTCGCCCGGCGGGTCGATGAGGCGGCGGCCGATCTGGATGTGGCTGTGGCCGCCGGCCTGGTAGATGTCGTCGTGTTCGAGGAACATCGTCGCCGGCAGTACGATGTCGGCGTAGCGCGCCGTCTCGGTCATGAAATGCTCGTGCACGACGGTGAACAGGTCGTCGCGCATCAGGCCTTGGCGGACGCGGTTGCTGTCGGGGCAGACGGAGGCCGGGTTGCCGCTCTGGATCAGCAGCGCGTGGACGGCCGGCCCGCCCCCGAGCGCGTCGGCATCGCCGGTCAGGATGCTGGCGATGCGGCTCATGTCGAGTTCGCGGATGCCGGGGTCGCGCAGGGCGGTGCCCTCGATCAGCGATTTGTCCCAGGTGTAGATGCCCTTGTTGCCGAACAGCGCGCCACCGCCCTCGTGCCGCCACTTGCCGGTTACGGCCGGCAGGCAGGTGACGGCGTGCATGGAGACGGCACCGGTACGGCCGCGGGTGAAGCCGTAGCCACAGCGGATGTAGGCGCGCGGCGTGGCGTTGTACAGCGCGGCGAAGGCCTCGATCTGCTCCACCGGCAACCCGGTGATCTCGGAGGCCCAGACCGGGTCGCGGCTGGCCAGATGCGCTTCCAGGGCCGCCGGGTCGTCGGTGTATTCGGCCATGTAGGCGTGGTCTGCATGCCCGTCGCGGAAGGCGCAGTGCATGACGGCGCAGGCCAGCGCGGCGTCGGTGCCGGGGCGCACCGCCAGGTGCATGTCGGCGGCGGCGGCGGTCCCGGTGCGGTAGGGGTCGATCACGACCAACTTGGCCCCGCGCTCCTTCCGCGCCCGGGTTACGTGGGCCATAACGTTGACCTGGGTGGACACCGGGTTGGTGCCCCACAGCACGTTCAAATCGGCGACCGCCATCTCGCGGCTATCGGACCCGCTGACCCGGCCGCACCCCGCCGTCCAGCCCGCCGTCGCGATGGTGCTGCAGATGGTGCCCTTGCGGCCGGACCAGCGCAGGGCGTGGCGCAGACGGAAGATGCCGTCCCGATGCACGAGGCCCATCGTGCCGGCGGAGCTGTAGGCCCAGGCGACCTCGCTGCCGTGACGCTCCGTCGCGTCGGTGAAGCCGGCGACGATCCGGTCCAGCGCCTCGTCCCAGCCGATGCGGCGAAAGGCGCCCTCGCCCTTGGCGCCGGTCCGCAGCATGGGATGCAGGACCCGGTCCGGATGATGGACCCGTTCGGCATAGCGCGACACTTTGTTGCAGATGACGCCCATGGTGTACGGATTATTCGCGCCGCGGACGGCGCCGATCGTCTTTGCATCCAGCACGTCCACCTCCAGGGCGCAGGTGCTGGGGCAGTCATGCGGGCAGACGGAGGCGCGGATGTCGGGCACGCGGCGGGACCTCGGTTGTTCGCTATGCCGTCGAGACTAGCCCGTCCCGGCAGGGCGGCACAACGATCTCAGGGTGCATCGAACCCGTACGGCGACAGCACGGCACGGCCGCGGCGCCCCGAGAGACCGTCCGCGAACCGGTCCGCCTCCTCGCTCGGTCGCAGCACCACAAGCGCATACCGCGCGACGACTGCCATCGCCTCGGGCGGACGCACGGTCTCCACCGCGTCGCCCATCGCCATGGCGCTGGTGCGATAGCCCACGAACGCGTCGATCGCCTCGTCGGTCAGCAATTGCGCGATCCCGCGGTCTTTCGGCGCGGCATCCGGCGCCGGGATGCTGGCGCCGACCACGGCCATGGCCTTGGCGCGCAGGATGGCTCCGGCGCCCGGCTGCACGAGATCGCACCGGTCGAACAGAACCTGCGCATAATCGCCGCTCGGGTCGGCGCCGGGGGTGGAAGTGCCGATACGCGTGCCGGGGTCGAGCAGATACGCCAGCAAGCCCTCGCTGCGGATGCGGGCACCGGGCCGCGTCACGATGCGGATCGGGTTGGCGGCGAACGCCCGCCACGGCACGTCGGCGGCCCGCGCCAGCGCCTGCGAGTAGGCGACGTTGGCCGACAGATAGATGTCGCACGCCCGTCCGCGCTCGATCTCCTGCCGCAGCAGCCCGGCCGGCCCAAACGCCAGTGTCGCCTGCTTATCCCATCGGTCGGCGTAGTCGCTGAGCGCCGCGCGAAGGCTGCCGGCGGCGAGGATGACGAGGGGGTCGGGCACGGGCACTCCTGGCCATGTTGCGCCGGCACGCTATGCTCGATCGAACATAACGCCCAGAGACAATCATGCCGATCCGTTCCCGCCTCGCCGTCCTTGCGTTGGCCGTTCTCGTCTCCACCACGCCCAACTTCGCCGGCACCGCCTTTGCCCGCACCGTCACGGATCAGCTCGACCGCCGGGTCACGGTGCCGGACGAAGTGCGTCGGGTAGTCGCCCTGCAGCATCAGAGCCTGGACATCGTCGTGGAGCTCGGCGCCGCTGACCGCCTCGTTGGCGTGCTGCGCAGCTGGCGTAGCCAGATTCCCGGCCTCGAACGCATGGCGCCCGGCCTGGTCAGCCTGCCCACCCCCGGCGACCTGACGACCGTGAACATCGAGGCGCTGCTGGCTCTGCATCCGGACGTCGTGTTCGTCACCAACTACGCTCCGCCCGCGATGCTGCGGCAGATGGAGGATGCCGGCCTGCCCGTGGTGGCGGTCTCGCTGTCGCACGGCGAGGGGATCGAGGCCGCCAAGCTGAACCCGACCCTCGCCGACGACGACACCGCCTACGCGCAGGGCCTGCAGGAAGGCGTGCGGCTGATCGGCGGCATCCTCGGCCAGGACGCCCGCGCCGAAGCGCTGCTGGACGCCGCCTTCGAGGGACGCCGCCTGGTCGAGCAGCGCGTCGGCCCCATCCCTGCCGCCGATCGCGTCCGTCTCTACATGGCCAATCCGCAGCTCAACAGTTACGGTTCCGGCAAATACACCGGTGTCATCATGCAACGCTCCGGCGGCATCAACGTGGCGCGTGAGGTGCGCGGGGCCGTGCGCGTCTCGATGGAGGACGTATTGCGCTGGGACCCGCAGGTGATCTTCGTGCAGGACCGTTACGCTGCAGTGGCCGACGAGATCCGCGCCGGCGCGGCCTGGCAGCCGATCGCCGCCGTGCAGGCCGGTCGCATCCTGGTCACTCCGGAATACGTGAAGCCCTGGGGCTATCCGCTGCCGGAGGCACTGGCCCTCGGCGAACTCTGGATGGCGCGCGCCCTCTACCCCGACCGCTTTGCAGACATCGACATGCAGGCCCGGGTCGACGCTTTCTACCGCCGCTTCTACGGAGTGCCCGGCCCAGCCCAATGACCCGGCTCATCCTGATCGCCGCCCCGCTGGCGATTTTCCTCGCCTCGTTCCTGGTAGGCCGCTACCCGATTGACCTACCCGGCGTGCTCCACATCTTCGCCGCCGAACTGGGCCTGGTCACCCCCCACGGGCCACCGGTGCTCCGCTCGGTAATCATCGACATCCGGTTGCCGCGTATCGTCGCCGGTATGCTGGTGGGCGGCGGGCTTGCTCTGTCGGGGGCCTGCTACCAGGCCGTATTCCGTAACCCTCTGGTCTCGCCCTTCACGCTCGGCGTGTCGGCCGGCGCTGGGTTCGGGGCGGCGCTCGCCATCCTGCTGTGGCCCGCGCCCGGCGCGATCATCGCCAGCGCATTCGGCTTCGGCCTGCTCGCCGTGGCGCTCTGCTTCCTGCTCGGCTTCGGCCGCGGCACAGCGGGCGCCAGCCCGCTCGCGCTCGTGCTGGGCGGCATCGTCGTCGGTGCGTTCTTCACCGCCCTGCTCTCGCTGCTGAAATACCTCGCCGACCCCGAGGCCAAGCTGCCGCTCATCGAGTTCTGGCTGCTGGGATCGCTGGCCAACGCCTCCCGCCGCGACGCGCTGATGCTGGTGGCGCTGCTGCTGCCGGCCGGTGGCGTGCTGCTCACGCTACGCTGGCGGCTGAACTTGCTGATGCTTGGTGACGACGAGGCGCGCACCCTCGGCGTGGAAGCCGGGCGGCTGCGGCTGATCGTGGTCGCGCTGGCTACGCTGATCGCCGCCGCCCCGGTAGCGGTGGCCGGCATCGTCGGCTGGGTCGGGCTGGTGGTGCCGCACGCCGCCCGGCTGCTGGTCGGCGCGGACACACGCCGCCTGTTGCCGGCCGCAGCGTCGATGGGCGCGTGCTACCTCCTGTTCGTTGACGACCTCGCCCGCAGCGTCACCGCCGGCGAGGTGCCGATCGGCATCTTGACCGCGCTGATCGGCGCACCGGTGTTCGCCGTGCTACTACGCCGGGGCGGGCTCGGATGGGCCTGATCCTCGAGGTCGACCGCGCCACCTACGCCCGACCCGGCGGGCGCACCATCCTCCGCGATGTGAGCTTCCGCCTGGGCGCCGGCGAGGTGCTGAGCGTGCTCGGCCCGAACGGCGTCGGTAAGACCACGCTGCTGCGTTGTCTGACCGGCCTCGAGCGGCTGCAGGCCGGCACCGTGCGGCTGGATGGGCGCGACGTCGTCAGCCTGCCGCGCCGCGTCGTCGGCCAGCATATCGGCGTGGTGCCGCAGGGCGACGCGCCGGCATTCAGTTTCAGCGTGCGCGAGATGGTCGAGATGGGCCGCGCGCCGCATCTCGGCTGGATGGCTTCGCCCGCCGCCACCGACCGCAGCATCGCCGCCGCCGCGCTCGATCGGCTCGGCATCGGCCACCTCGCCGCCCGCGCCTACCCCGAACTCAGCGGCGGCGAGCGGCAGATGGTGCTCATCGCCCGCGCCCTGGCGCAGCAGCCGCGCGTGCTGGTTCTCGACGAGCCGACCGCCCACCTCGACTTCGCCAACCAGGCGCAGGTTCTGGACCTCGTCCGAAGCCTCGCGACCGGCGGGTTGGGTATTCTCATGACGACGCACGATCCTGCTCACGCCTTCCGCATTGGCCACATGGCGCTGTTGCTGCGAAAGGATCTTTCGGCCACCTTCGGCACGACGGGCGACGTGCTGACGGAGGCGAGCCTGTCGGCCGCCTACGGCCGCCAGGTCGGCCTGGCGACGGTGAACGGACAGATCGTCTGCCTCGCCTGAGTGTCGCACCGCCCCGTCGAAGGAGCCAGCCATGGTCCGCGAGTCCGAAATCCGCCTTTCCGAAGTCGCGGTAGAGCCGCCTGCCGCCACCGATGCCGGCCTGGTGTTCATCGGCCGGATCCACACGCCCTGGAACTCACGCTTGAAAGCACCACGCCGCGGCCGTCCGGACGGCCCGGTCTGCCGTATCGAGGTGTTCGAGCCCTGGGTGGCTGCACTGGACGGCGTCGCCGCGTTTGAACAGCTTGAGGTGCTCTACTGGCTGCACCTCTCCCGCCGCGATTTAGTGCGGCAGAGCCCTGCAAACGACGGCACCTCGCGCGGCACTTTCTCGCTCCGCTCGCCGGTGCGACCGAACCCGATCGGAACCTCGATTGCAGTGCTCATAGGCATCAACGGCCCGAACGTTCTGGTGCGCGGCCTGGATTGCCTGGACGGTACGCCATTGCTGGACCTCAAGCCCGACCGGACGCTGTTCCAGCCTATCGCACCGCCCCAGGAGGGCAACCTCCAACAGGGCGAATAGTAAATAGAACTGCGACAGGAACGACTAACGGCGGCTGAGAAAGCTAAATCATTTTTAAAACGATACAATAATGGATGACCTCTCAGGTTTTGCAGTCTGGCTGTCGGAGTGCCTGCTAATCGAACGAAACGCTCCGCATGGCGCCTTCGCGGAACAATGCTTAACCTTTTCTCGATATCGGAGGACTGCCATGACCGACCAGCCACGCTTCGAGCTCTTCGCCTTCTGGCGCACGTCGGCGACATACCGCGTGCGGGTCGCCATGGCCCTGAAGGGGCTGACGGCGACGGAAACGCAGGTCAACCTGATCGCGGGCGGGCAGCATGACCCGGCCTTCTTGGCGGTGAACCCCATGGCCGCCATCCCCGCCTTGATCGACCACGCATCCGGCGCTCCGCATACGGCGCTCACCCAGTCCCTTGCTATCCTGGAGTTTCTGGAAGAGGTGGCCCCCACGCCCGTCATCCTCCCAACGGACCCTTACGCCCGCGCCCGCGTCCGTAGCCTGGCGCTGCTGCTGGCCGCCGACACGCATCCCTTCATCACCCCACGCGTGCGCAAGGCGCTGGGCGTGGTGGCGCCAGTGGACGACGCAGCCTGGAAGGCCTGGCAGACGTACTTCCTCACCATAGGCCTGCAAGGCTTCGAGAAGCGTCTTGGCGAGCCAGGCACCGGCCGCTTCTGTCACGGCGACACGCCGGGCATGGCGGACATCTGCCTGGCCAGCATCGTCGTGGTCGTACGCATTTTCGGGATCACGGTGCCGGGCATCCCCACGGTGGACCGGATTATCGCGGAATGCGAGAAGCTGCCGGCATTCATCCAGGCAGACCCGATGAAGCAGGTTGGTGCGCCGGGCTGACGCAGCCGGCGCACGACAGCGTTCAGGGCAAGACGAGATGGACCGATGCGAGCTTGGACTGATCGGAAAGACCCAACTCGGCCAGTCGAACTGAAACTAGTGCGGCGCCATTCGATTTAAGCGGGTCGGCGTTCTCAAATAGATCAAGTTTTGAGAAAGTCGCCGGCTAGAGCCGCGATGTTTAAATGAAGAGTGCCCAATCCGTTTCAGGCAAAAGCGATATACCGACTTGCCGTCAGCTTGTCGCAAAGGCGTTGCGGAACATATATCTATTGTCAGGGGTTTCTGCGACAGCCCTCTGCTTGGGGTTTCATCAACAAAGTGACAGCGAATGTCACAACGTTAGCGACACACAGCTGTCGCCTGAGACTTTTCCCACGTTCGCTTCGGAGCACCCGAGGTAAGTAGCTAAACGTCTAAAATGCGGCGCATGACGGCCTCGCCGCGAACACGGCTTTCGGCTGCTGCGGTAGTTCAGATCATAAGTTGCAGGAACGTGGTAAGTGCCCGGCTTCCATGCTCATCCTGTTTTGATGGGTTCAACCCAGTTCCATTGTGCCGGAGCTATCGCGCCATGCCGCTTGATCAAACAGGAAGCTTTTCCAGCCGACCGGATTGGCAGCCCAGCCGCAACGTAATGGGCGGGGTGCTACAGACCTGTTCAACGGAGCCGCTCACCGGGTTCTTCCGTGATGGATGCTGCAACAGCGGACCGCAGGATCGTGGCAGCCACACCGTCTGCGCGGTGGTAACGACGGAGTTCCTTCGCTTCAGTCAGGAGCGCGGCAACGACCTTTCCACACCTCGGCCCGAATACGGCTTCCCTGGACTGAAGCACGGCGACAGCTGGTGTCTGTGCGCGCCGCGGTGGCAGGAAGCTTTCGATGCTGGCTGCGCGCCCATGGTAGCGCTTGAAGCGACCCACATCGATGTGCTGAACCACTGCGCCTTAAAGGATCTGCAATCTCAGGCCGCTCAACGCTGACGACGGACCCGCCCGTTAGAGCGCGGCTGGGATACTGACATCAATACAGCACTACATTATCGAGGGCGGAGCGGGGCCGCTCAGCGTGCGTCTCGCGGGTATGAGCAAGGCCCGTGAACAGCGCCTCGTTCAGGGGCTGACCGCGCACTGCAAGCCAATCCCAACCTCAGCCGACCACG
>JBPBQE010000222.1:0-8048 GCA_050954595.1 Janthinobacterium lividum
TGCGCACCCAACTCGGTGCCCGCCGGACGGCCCCGATCTACGGCTCGGTCGACCCGGCGCTCCACCGACCCGCGGACAAGCGCCCGGATTATGCCGCGTTGCTCTCCTACCTCGGCACCTACGCGGCCGACAGGCAGGCAGCGCTGGAACAACTATTCGTCGAGCCGGCCCGGCGCCTGCCGAACGAGCGCTTCGTGATCGGTGGCGCGCAATATCCGGACAGCTTTCCGTGGACCGCCAACACCTTCTTCGTGCGGCACCTGCCACCGCCGGCGCATCCGGCCTTTTATTCGTCGTCACGCCTGACGCTGAACATCACCCGCGAGGCGATGGCGCGGATGGGCTGGTGCCCGTCCGGACGGTTGTTCGAGGCGGCTGCCTGCGGCGTGCCGATCCTGACCGATTGGTTCACGGGGTTAGACGCTTTCTTCGTGCCGGGCGAGGAGATTCTCGTCGCCCACACCACGGAGGACGCGATGGCCGCGCTGCAACTCGGTGACGACGAGCTGGCCCGGATCGCGGCGCGGGCGCGGGCGCGGGCGATCGAGGAGCATAGCGCGGCCCGGCGCGCGGCCGAGATGGTCGCGGCGTTCGAGACGGCCAAGACGCCGGTTCCGGTTCAGTGAGCGCGGGCTGATGTGGGGCATCATCCCCGCCGCCGGCAACGGCACCCGCATCCAGCCGCTGGCATTCAGCAAGGAGTTGCTGCCGGTGGGCTCGCGCCTCGACGCCAGCGGCGTCGAGCGGCCGCGGGCGGTGAGCGAATACCTCATCGAGCGCATGGTGCGGGCCGGCGCGGAGAAAATCTGCTTCGTGATCTCGCCGTTTAAAAGCGACATCCTGCAGTATTACGGTGCGGCGGTCGGTGACGTGGACATCGCCTATGTCTGCCAGGCTGGGGCAGCCGGGTTGTGCGACGCGATTTTCCGGGCGCTGTCGGTCGTTCCGCCGGACGAGCCGGTGCTGATCGGGTTGCCGGACACGATCTGGTTCCCGTCGGACGCGCTAGCGGGGCTGCCGGACGACCGTTTGACATTTCTGCTGTTCCCAGTGGAGCGGCCGGAACTGTTCGACGCGGTCGTGCTGGGGGAAGACGGCCGGGTCGTGCAGATCGACGTCAAATCACCCGCCGCGCGGTCCAACTGGATCTGGGGCGCGTTCAAGATGCCGGGCCGGACGCTGTTCGAGCTGCATCGCCTCTGGCTGGAGCGCGAGCGGCAGGACGAGTTCATGGGCACCCTCATCAACGCCTGGCTACAGGCCGGCGGGCAGGCCTGGGGCGTCTGCGCCGGCGAAAGCTATGTGGACGTCGGCACGGTGCATGGGTATCGCGAGGCGATACGGCTGTTGGGCGGCCAAGCTACACCGCCCCCGACGCCGGCCCCCGCGGCAAGATTGGAGCAGAGCAAAGCGTGACAGACTGGACCGAAGAGCGGATCAGAACCAAAGCGGAAGCGCTGGGACCATGGTTCCACAACCTGGACCTGCAGGGCGTCAGAACGGCGCCCGACCACTTCCTCGGCGATTTCCCGCAGGTGAAATGGGAGCGGTTCAAGAGCTGCCTGCCGGATGACCTAACCGGGCGGACCGTATTGGACATCGGCTGCAACGCCGGCTTCTACTCGATGGAGATGAAGCGGCGCGGGGCGGACCGGGTGCTGGGCATCGACTTCGACCCGGACTACCTGGCCCAGGCCAAGTTCGCCGCCGAGGTGCAGGGCATCGACGTCGAGTTCAAGCAGATGAGCGTCTACGACGTCGGCTCGCTGCGGGAGAAGTTCGATCTCGTGTTCTTCATTGGGGTGCTCTACCACCTGCGCCATCCGCTCCTGGCACTCGACCTGATCCACGAGCACGTGGCCGGCGACCTGCTGGTGTTCCAATCCATGCAGCGTGGCTCCGACGACATCATGGACGTCAAGGAGGACTACGAGTTCTTCGACAAGTCGGCGTTCGACGAGCCCGGTTACCCGAAGATGCACTTCATCGAACACAGCTACTCGCACGACAACACCAACTGGTGGGCGCCGAACCGCGCCTGCTCGGCCGCCATGCTGCGCTCGGCGGGCTTCACGATCGAAGCCAACCCGGAGGAGGAAATCTTCATCTGCCGCCGAGGCGAGCGACACGATCGGCGCTACGGCGCGGTCTATCCCGCTCAAGGGGGACACGCTCGATGATCGAAGCGGCGATGATCTGGAACGAGCCCAACAACAAATCCCATTGGGATTTCGAGAACGACCCGGGCTGGGCCGTGTTTTCGCAGATGACGACGCTGGCCGGCCAGGCAATCGCCGCCGAGGCGCCGGGGCTGACGCGGGTGCTGGGCGGCATCAGCCCGATCGACCCGGACTTCATCAGGGCGTTACAATCCCATGGCGGGCTGGACCAGCTCGATGCGGTCGCCGTGCACGGCTTCCCGCTGGACTGGAACCATTGGGGCGGCATCAACGAATGGCCCGCCAAGCTGGATACCATCCGCGCGGTGACCGACCTGCCGCTCTGGGTGTCCGAAGTCGGCATCTCCACCTTCGGGGCGGAAGAAGTGCAGGCCTGGGGCCTGCAACGCACTGCCGAATTGCTGCGGGGACAGGCGCCGCGTGTGCATTGGTACAGCCTCTACGACCTGCCGGCCGCCTGGCCCGCCACGACCCGGCATCGCGAGGCCGAGGGCAGTTCCTACTACCGGCATTTCCACATGGGCCTTCTCGACGAAACCGGGCGCCCGAAGCTGGCAGCCAAGCGCTTTCATGAATTCACCCCCGAATTCGGTATCTGCCAGTGGTTCCACTACGAGGACCATCGACTGGACGACGCGGTGAAGGTTCTCGAGGATCTCGGCGTGACCTACCTCCGCACCGGCCTGTCGTGGGCGGATTGGTTCCGGCCGGATTGCGAGCGTTGGTTCGACCGGCAGATGAAGGCGCTGGAGAAGTTCAAGGTCACGGCGACGTTTTGCTTCACGCCGGAGCATGAGGGCCAGTGGGCGCACTACACGGCGGTGCCGAAGCATCCGGAGCGTTTCGCCGAGTTCTGCGGCCAGATGATCCGCCGCTATGCGCCCGGCCAAGCCGATCCGATCGTTCCCCAGTCCTCGCTCCAACGCGTTCCAGTCAGCTAACGGCGATGCTGGCCGCGCTGCTCGAGCGGCGGCCGATCGAGGAACCAGTGGCGCTCGTCGTCGCGCATCCCGACGACGAGACCCTGGCCCTCGGCGGCAGCCTGCATCTGTTCCGCCATCTGCTGCTGATCCACGTCACGGACGGCGCGCCGCTCTCCCTGGGCGACGCCGCCCGCGAGGGTTTCACCAGCCCGGCCGCCTACGCGGCAGCCCGGGCCGCCGAACTCGATGCCGCACTGGCGCTGGTGCCCGATGGCGGGATCACACGGGCGACGCTCGGCATCTCCGATCAGCTGGCGACTGCGGCAATCCCCGACATCACCGCCCGGCTGCACCAGGCCTTCGCGGCGCATGACATCCGGACCGTGCTGACCCATTGCTACGAAGGCGGCCATCCGGACCACGACGCGGTGGCAGTGGCGGTGCAGCGCACCGGCACGGAAGTTTTCGAGTTCGCCGGCTATCATGCCGATCGGAACGGAGCGCTGCGCACAGGTGAGTTCCTGACGCATCCTAGCCACATTGCAGGTTTTAATTCGACGCTGACGACCAGCCCGGAGGCAACGGTGATCCATCTGCACGGCGACGATCTCGTGCGCAAACAGGCGATGCTGGCGTGCTTTCGGACTCAGCGGGAGATCCTCGGCCACTTCGACCCGAGCATAGAGCGGTTCCGGCGGGCGCCACCTTACGATTTCGCGCAGCCGCCGCATCCGGGCCGGTTGCTCTACGAAGCCTGGGGCTGGATGAACGGGGAGGCGTGGCGCGACCAGGTTGAGCAGGATGAGACTCCATGCGGCGCCTGACCGTTGCCAGCGTCGCCTACAAGCTGGCGCCGGTGGGGCCGGACGCGGTCGGTGGCTCGGAACAGGTGTTGACGGCGATCGATGCGGCGCTGGTGGCGGCCGGGCATCGCTCCATTGTAGTGGCGATGGAAGGGTCGCGCAGCGCGGGCGAACTGGTGACGTTTGAGGCGCCACCGCCGGGTCGCGCGATCGAGGCGGCGACGACGGAGTTGCAGCGCCACCGCGTGCAAGCCGCGATCGAGCGGGTGTTGGCGGAGAACGACGTCGACCTGGTGCACATGCACGGGTTGGATTTCCATGAATACGCGGTGCCAGCCGGGCCGGCGATGCTGGCGACGCTGCATCTGCCGCCGGATTGGTATCCGCCCAGCGCGTTGCAGGTGACGCGGCCCGATACCTGGCTGAACTGCGTCTCCGCCACCGAAGCGTCGTGCGTTCGGCCCGGGCCGAACCTGCTGCCGCCGATCCCGAACGGGGTTCCGGTCGATCGGCTTGCCGCGGCGCGGGTGAGCAAGCGCGAATATGCGTTGATGCTGGCGCGGGTGTGCCCGGAAAAAGGGGTGCACCTGGCCCTGCAGGCGGCGCGGGCGTCCGGGATGACGCTGCTGATCGGCGGCGAGGTGTTCCCGTATCAAGCGCACCAGGACTACTTCGAGGCCGAGGTGAAGCCGCTGTTGGGCGACCAGTGGCGGTATTTGGGGCCGCTGGCGTTCGAGCGGAAGCGGCGGCTGCTGGCCGGCGCATCGTGCCTGCTCGTCCCGAGCCTGGTGGCCGAGACGAGTTCGCTAGTGGCGATGGAGGCGGCCAGTTGCGGCACGCCGGTGATCGCGTTCCGCAGCGGCGCGCTGCCCGAAGTGGTCGAGGATGGGCTGACCGGCTTCGTCGTGGACGGGGTGGACGGCATGGTGGAGGCGTTGGGGCGGATCGGAACGATCGCACCGGAGACGTGCCGCCGGGTCGCGCGGGAGCGGTTCTCTTTGGAGCGGATGACCGGGGCGTATCTGGCGCGCTACGCGGATCTGGTGGGTCGAACGGCGATGCAGGCGGCTTGATCGAGGTCATCGACACCGATCGCGGGCTGATGGCGTTGGCGGCAGACTGGCAGGCAGCATGGGCGCGATGCCCGGAGGCGACGCCGTTTCAATCGCCGCACTGGCTGCTGCCGTGGTGGCGCGTGTTCGGGACCGGGATGCCGCGGGTGGCGCTGGAGCGACAGGGCGGCGCGATCGTGGGCATTCTGCCGCTCTACGTGCTCCCCGGCGAGCGCAAGGCGCTGCCGATCGGGGCGGGAACGACCGACTACCTCGACGGTCTCGGCGACCCCACCCCCCTGCTGCCGGCCGTGGTGGAGCGATTGGCCGGCGATGCCGTCGATCAGATCGAGCTGATCGAAGCGCCACCCTGGTCGCGTTCGTTGGGGCTGCCCGGCGTGGCATGGTCGCCGAGTAGCCCGTGCCCGATGCTGACGCTGTCGGATATCCCATCCGGCATCCGGCGCAAGCTGCGGATGAACCGCAATCGGGCGGATCGGGCGGGCGGCTGGGCGGTCGAGGCGGCGACGGCGGACACGCTGGACCAGTCGCTCGACGCGTTGATCCGGCTGCACCAGGACCGCTGGACCGCACAGGGGGAGCCCGGCGTGCTGGCCGACCCGGCGGTGCTGGCGTTCTGGCGCGATGCCGCCCCCGGCCTGCTGGCGGCCGGGTTGATGCGGCTGCACGTGCTGCGAGTCGGCGGCGTCGTCGCGGCCGCGATCATGGCGCTGCTCTCACCAGGCCGGATCTACTTTTACCTGAGTGGCTACGACACCGCCCAGAGCTTCGTCAGCCCCGGCACCCTGCTGCTCGGTGCGATGCTGGAGCAGGCGGTGGCCGAGGAGCGGACCGAAGCGCATTTCCTGCGCGGGCAGGAAAGTTACAAATACGCTTGGGGCGCGGTGGACCGCCCCAACTACTCCGGCCGGGCGACACCCTTCTCCAGCGTGGACTCCACGTAGACCATCTTGACGAAGATCATGGCCGCCGCGGTGAACGGCGTGGCCAGGATGAGGCCGAGCACGCCGAACAACGCGCCGAGCACGGTCTGCGACAGGATGGTCAGCGCCGGCGGCAGGTCCACGGTGCGCTTCTGGATCAAGGGCGCAATCACGTTGCCTTCGAGCAACTGGACGGCTGCGATCAACGCCGCGGTGTAGCCCATCACGGTCGGTCCCTGCGCACCCGCGACCAGCAGCGCCGGAATCGAGCCGGCGAGCGCGCCGATATAGGGCACGAAGTTGGCGAGCCCGGCGAGCAACGCCAGGGTTCCAGCCAGTGGCACGCCCAAGGCATACAGGCCGACGCCGGTCAGAATGGTCACGACGATCATGTCGAGCAACTGGCCGACAAACCAGAGCTGCAGCGCCTCGCCCATGCCGTCTAGCACTTCCCGGCCACGCTGGCGCCATGACAGCGGCAGCAGGCGGACCATCCCGTCGCGGTAGAGTTCGGGCGAAGCGGCGAAGAACAGGGCGGTGACGACCAGGATCACGAGCGTGCTGGCGATGCTGAGCAGCGAGTTGGCGACCGTCGGGACGTAGCTGCCGAGCTTGCCGAGGATCGACCAGCCGGCGCCGCCGCCGGCCTTGTCGGCGAGCTGGCTGCCCCAACTGGTGGCGAGCACGTACTCCTTCACCCGCTCGCCCTGCTGGACGAAGCTTTGTGCGATTTGACCGGTTTGGTTGACGATCTCCGGGCCACGCAACCAGAAGCCGCCGACGAACACGACCGTGATCACGACGATGAGCAGCAGCAACGACCAGCCACGGCCCAGGCCGGTCCATCGGTGGATCTTGGTGGCACCCCCGTGCAGCACGCAGGCCATCAGCACGGAGGCGAAGATGACCAGCAGCACATCCGACAGCAGGTAGACGAGCAACAGCGCCAACCCGCCAAGCAAGGCGACGCGGAGTGTCGTGGCGATGGAGTGCTGGTCGGTTTCGGAGCTCATCCCGCTACGTAGCGACGGAGCGCGACTAGAGATAGCCCTCGCCGGCTTCTGCCTCGAACCGCTCGGGTGGACCCTCCCACACCGTGCGGGCGTGTTCGAGCACATAGACGCGGTCGGCATGCGGCAACGCGAAGGTGACGTTCTGCTCGCCGAGCAGCACGGTGATCGGCGTGGCCTGCCGCAGCCGCTCCAGCGCGTGCGACAGTTGCTCCAGGATCACCGGCGCCAGGCCGAGCGTGGGTTCGTCCAGAATAAGCAACTTGGGCTTCATCATCAGCGCCCGGGCGATGGCCAGCATCTGCTGCTCGCCGCCCGACATGGTGGACGCATGCTGGCTCTCGCGCTCCTTCAGGCGCGGGAATAGGTCGAACAGCCAGTCGAGTTGGCGCGCGCGCTCGGCGTCGGAAAGGTGCTGGCCGCCGAGGTCGAGGTTCTCGCGCACCGACATGTCGCCGAACAGCTCGCGCGTCTCCGGGCAATGCACGATGCCGCCGCGGGCGATGGCCGCACCTGTCTTGCCGGCCAGGCTGCCGCCGTCCCAGCGGATTTGCCCGTCATAAGGCACCAGGCCGGAGATGGCGTTGAACAGCGTGGTCTTGCCGGCGCCATTGAGGCCGACGATGGAAACGAACTCGCGCTCGTGGACGTGGATCGACACTTTCTCCAGCGCCTGCGCCTTGCCGTAGAACACCGATAGGTCCTGCACAGCGAGCAGCGGCGTGTCACCGTCGGCGAAGCTGGTCTCGGGCCGGGCAGCCGTGGTGATGGCGCCGCCGAGATAGACCCGGCGCACCTGCTCGTCCCGCATCACCTGGTCGGCGGTGCCGACGGCGATACGCTCGCCGAGATACATCGCCACCACGCGGTCGGCCAAGGCGGACACGCTTTTGACGTTGTGGTCGACGAGGAGGACCGCCTTGCCATCGACTTTGAAGCTGCGGATCAGCTCGGAGAAGTTTTCCGTCTCACCGCGGGTGAGCCCCGCGAACGGCTCGTCGACCAGCACCACTTTCGGGTTACGGGCGATCGCCTTGGCGAGTTCGAGTTTGCGCAGGTCGGCGAATGGCAGCGTCGACGGGCGGCGGGCGAGCACATGGGTGAGGCCGACGCGCTCGGCGATGGCGCGGGCGTCG
>JBPBQE010000345.1:0-8020 GCA_050954595.1 Janthinobacterium lividum
TGGAGCCTGCTTGACCGGTGCCGCCGACGGTGTCGTGGCGGGCTGACCGGCCGGGATGAGCGATGTCATGGGTTCAAGTCCTTCATGTGGTCGTCTGGATCAGGACGCCCTGATCCGGTTTCAAGTGCAGGGGGCCGGGTTCGATCGGGCGCTCGCCCGGCTCGTGCGTGTCCGCGACGACAGTCCCGCCTGCGTCCATCACTGTCTCGGCCACGGCAGCGCCGGTGTTCAGCACGATCTCGAACCGTGTGCCGTTCAGCGTGCGGCGGTACCGCAGCACGCCACCCTCCGCCGACGCGGCCGAAAGCTCCCCAAGCGCGAGCGCCGGATGCGTTCGACGCAGGTCGAGCAGCCGGCGATGCAGCGAGAACATCGATGTGGGATCGTCGGTCTGGACGCTGCGCGGCGTCGTATCGCCCAGCGGCAACCAGGGTGTCCCGGTGGTGAAGCCGTGATTGACGCTCTCATCCCACGGGAACGGCGTTCGCTCCGGATCGCGCCCGAGCCCCTGCCCGGGCTCGCGGAGTTCCGCCGGGTCACGGATGTCGGCAAGGGGAATGGCGGTATCGAGCATCCCGAGCTCGTCGCCCATATAGATCGTCGGCGTGCCCCGCAGCGTCAGCAGCAGCATCGCCGCCACCCGCGCCTGCGCCGGCCCGACCCGCGTCGCGACCCGGCTGCGGTCATGGTTGCCCAGCACCCAGTTCGGCCAAGCCCCCGGCGGCAACGCCGCCTGATACTCGTTGATCAACGCCGCGATTGCGGCAGCGGTCCAGTGCGGCAATAGCAGCAGATGGAAGTTGAACGGCAGCTGCGCCCCATCCCTGTTCTTGCCGTAATAGGTCACGAGCTTGTTGATCGGCAGGTAGATCTCGCCGATCAGCACGCGGTCCGCATACTCGTCCAACACCGCGCGCATCTCGGTCACGACCTCATGCACCTCCGGCCGATCGGCGGAATACAGCGGCAGGAACTGGTCGAACGGCCGATCGCCCGGGTGCCATGCCGGGTTCGGCGGATTGTCGCGGAACTCGGCGTCTTTAATCATCATCCAGATCACATCGACGCGGAAACCATCGACGCCCTTCTTCAGCCAGAAGCGCAAGGCATCGTACATCGCACGCTTCACCGCGGGATGGCGCCAGTTCAGGTCAGGCTGCGTAGGCAAGAACGAGTGGTAGTAAAACTGTCCGCGCCGCTCGTCCCACGTCCAGCCGGAGCCGCCGAAATTGGCCATCCAATTATTGGGTTGGTCGCGCCAGAGATACCAATCCGCCTTGTCGCCCGACCGCTCCCGGCTGGCTTGGAACCACGGATGCTGGTCCGAGGTATGATTGGGCACGAAGTCCAGGATCAGCTTCAACCCGAGGGTGTGCGTCCGCGCCAGCAGGTCGTCGAACTCGGCCATCCTCCCGAATAACGGGTCGATCCCGCAGTAATCCGAGACGTCGTAGCCGAAATCCGTCATCGGCGACGGATAGATCGGCGACAGCCACACCGCATCGATCCCCAGCGCCCGAAGATCGTCCAGGCGCCGGGTGATCCCGATCAGGTCACCGGTGCCATCCCCGTCGCTATCCTGTAGCGAGCGCGGGTACACCTGATAGACGACGCCCTGTTGCCACCACGCCGCGTCCATCGCCTGATCCTACTCTGCTTCAGCCCAACGCAGCTGCAGCAATTTAGTTGAGCATCAGTCGCAGGCCCCATGGTGCCAATCCGTCCGCCGTCTCGCCCAGGGTGAACAAGGCCGTACCCTCCCCACCCCAAGTGACGGGCTCATCGGCAAAATTGGCCGCCAGGCTCAGCACACGGCCATCGTCCAACATCCAATGCACGGCGACCCCGGTCTCGCCCACACTCTCGTAGCGCCCGGCATCACCGCCGATGTGCGGCAATAGCGGCACGATCTTTTCCCGCCGCAGCTCAATCAGCGATCGATAGAACTCCAGCCACGCCGCATGTGGCGCCCGACCCGGCGCGCTCCAATCCAACACGCAAGCGTCCCGTGTGCTGGCCGCGTTTGGATCGGCCAGCTTGGCCAGCGACTCCTTGTCCGAGAACTCCGGCAAATGTGCGAACTCTTCCCGCCGCCCGTTGCGCACCGCTGACGCCAACGGCTCCGCGTAATCGCAGAAGAAGTCGAACGGCTCGGCCGCCGCCCACTCCTCGCCCATGAACAACATCGGCACCGCCGGCCCCAGCAGCATCACCGCCACGCCCAGTCGCAGCGCCGCCGGCGACGCCAGCGCGCCGAGACGCTTGCCGAACGGCGTGTTGCCGACCTGGTCGTGGTTCTGCAGGAAGTTTACGAACGCTACCGGCGGCAGATGCGCCGACGGCGTGCCCCGCATCAGCCCGGGGCGATGGATCGACTCCTCATCACCCTGATACGAGAACCCTTCGGCCAACGACTTACCCAGGCGCGCCACCGGGTCGACGGCGTAGTCCCGGTAATACCCGTCCACTCGCCCGGCCAGCAGCACGCGCATGACATGGTGGAAATCGTCGTTCCACTGCGCGTCGTAATGCGCCTTCCCTCCGTCGCCCCGCTCGAGCCAGCGCACGTCGTTGTTGTCGTTCTCCAGCGTCAGATGCAGGGTGCGCCCGGGTTGCGTCGCGCGCACCCGTTCGGCGATCTCGTCTAGGATATGCGGGCTGCCGTCGTCGAACACCGCCTGCACGGCGTCCAGCCGCAGCCCGTCGAGATGGAACTCCTCGATCCAATACACTGCATTCTGAATGAAGTAGTTTCGCACCGCCGGCTGCGCGAAGTCGATCGCGCCACCCCACGGCGTCTTGTGCCGCTCGGTGAAGAACTCCGGCGCATAGTCTTCGATCGCGTTCTGGTCCGGCCCGAAATGGTTGTAGACCACGTCCAACACGACAGCGATGCCGGCCGCGTGCGCCGCGTCCACGAACTGCTTCAACTCGTCCGGCCGCCCATAACTGTGGTCCGGCGCGAACGGCAGCACGCCGTCATAGCCCCAGTTGCGCGAACCTGGGAACTCGCCGACCGGCATCAGCTCGACCATCGTCACGCCGAGGCGGGCCAGGTGCCCCAGATGCTCGATCGCCGCCACGAACGTGCCGGCCGGCGTGAATGTCCCGAGATGCAACTCGTACAGCACGGTTTCGTGCCACGGTCGCCCCGACCAGGCGCCATCCGACCATACGTAAGCACCCGGGTCGGTGACTTGACTCGGGCCACCCGGCCCGTCCGGCTGCGAACGGGACGCCGGGTCCGGCACGATCTCGCCCGCGATCCGGAACGCATAGCGCGCGCCTGGCTCCAACCCGGCGTCCGGTGCGGTCAGCCAGCCATCGCTCCGCTGCACCAAGTCGATGTCGGCCGAGCCGGGCTGCACCAGCGCCACCTCGGTCACGCTCGGCGCCCAAAGTCCGGCTCCACCTTGGTCGGACAAGCCCCAGCGCGGGGCCGGGAAGTCAGGGTTGTTCATTGGGAGCTCGCCTTGGTTCGAACGCCCAACGCAGCCCAGCCCAGTTGGATCACCGATGACGTGGCGTCGGCTATTTGGCGCCTGTCGACCAGCCGCCGCTATTGCCCGGGATGCTGCCCGTCATCGCCGTGTGGCCGATCACTTCCTGCCCGGCGCTGTCGCGTGCCACCCGCCCCGCCGCCGTGGAGGCACTCGGTGTGCCCGGCGGCGTCTTGCCCAGCGGTTGCGTCGGTGTCGGGACCCTGCTGCCAACCACGCTACCCCCTGCCGACCCGGTCGCTGGTGCAGCCGACGGTGTTTGCGCCGATGCGGCACCAATCCAAAGCGAGCCCACCAGAACGAGCAGAATTCTGTTCACCGTTCTTGTCCTTCGATACCCTGTTGAGCGGGCCTTTACGCGGTGAAATGATCCCTGAAGTGCCGGGTATCGGCAATACTATTCGCGTGAACCTCTCCCCCGGTCAGTAGACGATCAGCACGCTCGATACGTCGCTATAAACCCCTGCCGGCACCATCTGACCGGCGGTGATCGATCCGTAGATCGTATAGCTCTTGCTGTTGCTGCCAAGGGCGGCGAGCAGATAGCCGTCGCTGACCACGCCCGTGCCGCCCGTGCCGTCGCCCCACACCGTGCTGCGGGTGTTGGTGGTGTACAATTGGTAGCTGAGCCGCCCCGACCCCGAGGCCAGCATCCGCGTGTTGAACGCGCCGCCACCGCCCGTGCCGATCTGGATCGAGTACGACAGCCCGAGCGCAACGACCGCCTGACAGGTGACGGACACGGTGCCGGTGATGGAGGCTGGCGTGGACGCGAACGGATCATAGGTCCCGAACGTCAGGCCAGT
Source organism: Janthinobacterium lividum (assembly GCA_050954595.1). Classification (GTDB taxonomy): domain Bacteria; phylum Pseudomonadota; class Alphaproteobacteria; order Acetobacterales; family Acetobacteraceae; genus JAVVHH01. The sequence goes on from JBPBQE010000345.1 coordinate 4,307, forward strand.
GGACGAGACAACACAAGTTTGCGCGCACGCCACTCGAGCGACCAGCATCGAGAGCAGCACCACCACCCCACCGCACCACCGGCGCGTCATGGCGACTTGCCGCAACGGAGCGGCCCGATCGTCGGGATGTCTCCGGCCGTGGGCCGATAGTCGAACACGATCCAGCAACTCCCCGCCCCCGGCACATCCGCCCGCATGCGGGCATGCTGCGGTAGGTCGCGCACGAAGGCCTGCCCGCCATACCCCACCGGCACCGGAGCGCCATCGGGATCCAGCCGCAGCGTCGACCCGATCGGCAACGGGCGGCCGCTTTCGTCGACCACCTGCAGCAGCGCCGACTGCCGCCGGCGCATGTCGAAATGCACCACCACACCCGAGCGGTCAGCCGGCCGCACCTCCCGAGTGCCCGACCCGGCCTCCACGTCCAGCGGCAGCCCGCTCGGGTCGACCGAGACGCGGTTCACCTCGAACGACCTCAGGTCCGGCAACAGCACGCGGCCGGACGGACCGGTCTTTTCGACCGGTCGATTCTCGTAAAGCACGTTCAGCCCGGGAGTTCCGTCGGTATCCACGATCGCGAAACTATCCGTAATGACATTGCTCGCAAAGATGTCGCCACCGGCAGCCACCAGCGACCCGCTGGCAGCGCCCCGCCACGCCGTTTGCCCGCCCGCGTGGAAGCCGCTGACCTCCAGCAACGACCAGGGCGACTTGTATTGACCGGTCGCCAACGCCCGCCGGTCACCGCCCTGCGACGCATAGAGCTGCCCGCCGGCATCCCCGACCGCGACGACCGATCGGCTCGCCTGTATCGTGCCGATGGGAGCATTGCTCCCGATCCCCACGCCGGCCCCGACCGAGTTGCGATCACCGAGCGGCATCGTGATGCCGAACAGGGCGCCGTTGCCCGTTCGATTGTCGAAATCGTGGAACGCCGTGGCAAACAGGCTCGCACCGGCGAACTTTATCGCCACGGAGTAACTCGCCGTCACCAGCGACGTCCGGGTCGGCAGGTAGAAGGCCGGGCCGGTCAGCGGATTGTTCGACAGCGGACCGAAGCCGCCGGTGATGGTGCTTCCGAACAGCGCCGTTCGTGCGACCGGCGCTCGGCGCTGCTGGGTATAGGCGACCCCGATGGTTCCAGCCGCCCCGAGCGAATAGCCGGCCGACGCGCGCAAGGCCTGGTTCGGCACCGGATCGTCGTAGAGCGAGGCGAGGTCGCGGAACTGCCCGCTGGTCAATTGCGCCGAGACGGAAAGGCTCAGCTTGCGCGTGACCCGTTCGATGGAGCCGTAAACCAGCATGCCGCTCTTGCCGCGCGCAGTGCTGCCCGCAGCCGAGACCGAGGCGACCGCGATCGACCCCAGCGCTGCCGTCGCACCGCCCCCGCCCATGCCGAAGCCCGGGCTAACCTCGGCATGGCCGCTCAGCGTTAGCCAATCGGTCAGGCCGCGCCGATACGATGCCGAGCCAGCCACGGCGCGGTAATCGTTGCTGCTGACCCCGTATCCAAGCCGGACCGGGCCCGCCTCGACCGAGTATGCGTCCAGACCGGGGGCGAGCAGCGCCGTGCTGGCGTAGATCGGCTTGGTCGTCGTCACCTGTTGCCCGAGAGCGTCGTTGACGACCAGCGCCACATCGTTGACGCCGTTGACGATCGGCAACTGCCGCAGCTCGAACGGTCCAGGCTCAGCCTGGGTGGACAGCAGCTGCGTTCCGTTGATCAGCACGTCCACGGTGGACGGCACCGCGACCTGGCCCACGAGGCTCGGCACCGGAAACGTCACCAGATCCGGCCGCAGCCCGAAATCACGCGCGATCTGTATGCCGCCGAGGCGGACCGGCCGGGTCCAGGTCAGGCCCGACGAGATCACGTCGCCGAGCCGGGCTCGATGCAGCGTCTCCGCATCGGAGTAGGTGTAGCCGCTATCCAGCCGGATCGCCGTCGTCGTGCCGGCCCCGGTCCGCGCAATCGCCTGCGAGCTGGCCACGCCTCAGGGCGAGAACACCCGCCCATCCAGCAATGTGTCCACCCGGCTACGCCCGCCGGCATAGGCCCCGACCAGATTGTAGTTGAGCACCGCGCCCACGCCGCTTTCCAGCGGCACGTCGCTGCGTTCCGGAGCCGACGGGCCGAGCAGCGCTGGCCGCAGCGACGGTGTGGCGGCGGTGATCGCAACGGCCTGATTGGGTTGGTCCAACCGCTCGGACACACCGGGCAGCGAGGCCACGGCGATGACCTCGTCGGGAGGGCCGGGCCCGGGTTGCAGGCCCAGTTCGGTCAGCTCGTGCCGGGTCGCGAACAAGGCGCCGTTTCTGGACTGGAACTCGCCGATCTGGCCGATCCGCCGGCCATTGATGGTGACATCGAGCAAGAGTGCCTGGGATGCCGAAATATTGGACGGAGTACTCGATGGAGCGCTGGCCGCACCGCTCGCCGGCGACGCGGGCCGAGGCAGCCCGGCGAGCATCGATATCGCCGCGATCAGTCCATACCTTGGCTTCCCGCGGCGGCGGGGCACTGGCCGCCAGCCCGTTACGGCGCAGCGTTGACGACAGAGGCTGTGGCCTCTTGAACGCCCGTATCGGTCGTAACCGTCAGCCTGATCGGCCCGCCACGGGGCAGCCGCGCTCCTCCCATCGGCCAGCGCGAGACCGCGCCCGGGAGGACGTAAGGGTGCGTCGACGTGCGGATCGGGACCTGAACGCCGGCCGCATCGGCCTGCACGGCGATGATCGTTGAATGTCGATTGCCGCGGTTGCGTACCTCGAGTTCGCTGCCGGAACGGCCGGAGACGACCTGCCACACCAGGGCGGAGGCGGCCTGTACATTCGGCTGCGCGAATACCGGCAGCGAGATGCGCAGCGCGACGCGGATGCCGGGAGTGTTCGGCGGCGGCAGCTGGTCGATCAGCAGCCGATAGCTCTCCTCCGCCGCACCGGGCGGCGTCCGCAACACCAGCCGGACCGACTGCGCTTGCCCGGGCGCCACCTCGGCGAAGGGTGGGCTGACACCGAGCGCCGCCGTGTCGGTAAGGGTCACGGCGCCATCGGTCTCCCGCCAGGCGAACGGCCTGATCTGGATGACCATGGGGGCGTTGCTTCGATTGGTGACGGTCAGGCTGGCCGTCCGCTGCTCCGGCCCGAACCCGATCATGACGGGCGCGACCTCAAGCATCTGAGCACGCGCCCGGGCTCCACATAGCAAAGCCAGGCCAAGCGCGACGGCAGCAAGAGCGCGCATGGCGCTAGTACGTGATCGTCGCGGTGACAGTGTCGGTGTAGGCGCCCGGCGCTGCGTTCTGGCTCGGCAGGATCTGGCCGTAGATCGTGATGAGCTGCGCCAAGCCAGAACCGTTGCCGCTGCTCGTATCCGTGCCCGAGGTCTGGCCGAAGTTCAACGTGTGACCGGCGTCTCTGAACAGCTGATAACTCAGCGAATTGCTGCCGTTCGTCATTTTGCGCGTCGTGGTAGTGGAGCCGCTTCCGGTTCCTGCATCGAGACCGACGGAGTAAGGCGTGCTCAAAGTGCACGTAACAGTCAACGTCGCAGTGCCGCTGATCGCAGCCGAGCTGTAAACGCCAAACGGTAGCGGCGTCGCTGCAATCGTGCAGACGGATAACACCGATGCGGTTACCAAGATTGTCGTCGTAGCCGTCGAAGCGACCGCACTGGCCGTCTTGACGAAGAGTAGGCCGACACAGATTAGCAAA
>JBPBQE010000549.1:0-7941 GCA_050954595.1 Janthinobacterium lividum
GCCACCAGCTTCACGACACGGCCAGACATCACCGGCACCTTTGGCGTCGTTGCATCAACGCATTGGCTCGCCACCGCGGTCGGCATGTCGGTGCTCGAACGAGGCGGCAACGCCTTCGATGCCGCCTGCGCCACGGCGTTCACCCTGCAGGTCGCCGAGCCGCATCTGAACGGACCCGGCGGCGACGCCCCCATCATCCTGCACAGCGCAGCCTCCGGCACGCAGCACGTCGTCTGCGGCCAGGGCACCGCGCCGGCCGCGGCGACCTTGGGCGCGTTCGCCGATCTCGGGCTCGACCTGATCCCCGGCACCGGCTTCCTGCCCGCCGTCGTGCCCGGTGCGTTCGGCGCCTGGTGCCGCATCCTGCGCGAGTGGGGCACCTGGGAACTGGCCGACGTGCTGGCCTATGCCATCGGCTACGCCCGCGACGGCGTGCCGCTGGTGCCGCGGATCTGCGCCACCATCGAGACGATGCGCCCGATGTTCGAGACCGAGTGGCCCACCAGCGCCGCCGTCTTCCTGCCGGGGGGGCGGACCCCGCAGCCCGGCGCGCTGTTCCGCAACGAGGCGCTGGCCGCCACCTACGAGCGCATCTGCCGCGAAGCCACCGGCGAGACGCGGGAGGCCCGGATTGAAGCGGCCGATCGTGCCTGGTATCAGGGCTTCGTCGCCGAGGCGGTCGGACGTTTCTTCGAAACCCCGGTGCTCGACGCTTCCGGGCGCCGCCACCGCGGCCTGCTGACCGCACAGGATTTCGCCACCTGGCAGCCAACGATCGAGGAGCCCGTCTCCTACGATTACCATGGCTACACCGTGCTGAAATGCGGCCCCTGGTCGCAAGGCCCGGTGTTCCTGCAGCAACTCGCGCTGCTCAGCGGCTTCGACATCGGAGCCATGGACCCTCTCGGCGCCGAATTCATCCACACCGTCACTGAGTGCGCCAAACTCGCCTTCGCCGACCGCGAAGCCTATTACGGCGACATGCCCGGCGTGCCGCTCGGGACGCTGCTATCGGACGGCTACAACGGCGAGCGCCGCGCACTGGTCGATGCGACCGCCTCGCTGGAATTGCGGCCCGGCTTCCTGCCAGGGCGGAACGGCTGGGTCGACACCGGTGCCGCGGCACGGGCGGACAGCATGATGCAGGATGCCGGCGCGGGCGAACCGACGGTGGCGCGCCTGGGGGTCAGCAGCGCCGACACGGTGCACATCGACGTCATCGACCGCTGGGGCAACATGGTCAGTGCCACACCATCCGGCGGATGGCTGCAATCGAGCCCGGTGGTCCCCGAACTCGGCTTCCCGATGGGGACGCGCGGGCAAATGTTCTGGCTCCGCGACGGCGTGCCAAACGGCCTGGCGCCGGGCAAGCGGCCGCGGACGACGCTGTCACCCAGCTTCGCGCTCCGCGACGGCAAACCATGGATGGCCTTTGGCACGCCAGGCGGCGAGCAGCAGGACCAGTGGTCGCTGACCTTCTTCCTGCGAATGGTGCATCACCGCTGGTCGATCCAGCAGGCGATCGATGCCCCGTGTTTCCACACCGAACACTGGCCGAGTTCGTTCTGGCCCCGCGTCTCCCGGCCCGGCAAGCTGGTGATCGAAGGCCGCTACGGACAAGGCGTACTGGACGAGTTGATCGCGCGTGGGCACCGGGCCGAACGCGGCGAAGATTGGTCGGAAGGCCGCTTGTCGGCCGCGACGACGGTCGACGGCCTACTCCGGACGGGAGCCAATCCACGCGGCATGCAGGGATACGCCGCCGGCCGTTAATACTCCGTCCATCTTTCGCCGATATCCTCGAGGCGTACCGGACGGTGCGTCTCGAGGAGCGGTGTTGATGCGTTTGCAATCGGTTTGGTTGGCCATGCTCATGGTATCGGCCGCAAGCCTGCCGTCGCATGCGGACAGCATCACCGTCACATACGGGGCGCCAGGGATGCAGACACCCTCGGCCGCGGTATCGCGATACGCGACCACGATCGGCACCGAGACCTTCGACAACCGCACCAGCGGATCGTTCATCACCTCGTTCGGCACCGGCGGCGCCATCACCGGCACGTATTCCGGCGGCTCGATCGCGTCAGCCAATCTCTATGGCGGCGCGGGTGGCTCAGGATCCTACATCCAAGCGCTGGCCAACACGGTCGGCTACACCATCACGCTCGCCACCCCGGGCGTCCCCGGCGTCAACTATTTCGGCTACTGGCTGTCCGCCTTGGATGCCGGCAACCAACTCACGTTCAAGCGAGATGGCGCGGTTGTAGGCAGCTACTCCTCTGCCGACCTCGTCCGGGCTCTGGGCGGCTGTAGCGCCAGCAATCCGTTCTGCGGCAACCCGACCACCCGGTCTAAAAGCCAGGACAGCGGCGAAGCGTTCGCCTTCGTCAATTTTGTCGATCTGAACGGCTTCTTCGACGAGATCGACGTCTATGAAAAGCCGGCCACCGGCAACTACGAATCCGACAATCACACGGTGGCATATTGTCCGACGCCTTCCGCCTGCGTGAACGGAACGGCAATCCCGGAGCCCACGCCCATCCTGGTCATCGCCGCCGCGACAATCGGACTAGCCCTGTTTCGCCTGCGCCACCGCCTACGAGGCTGAGCCTGCTCGTCAGAGCATCGCCAACGGCTGCTTTCGGGTTGGCGGCTTGAACGCAGCGTCGAGCGTCGCCCACTCCTCCGCCGACAGGACAATGCCGCCAGCCGCGGCATTCTGTCGCACGTGATCCGGATTCACGGCCTTTGGTATCGTGATCACCCCGGGACCACGGATCGTCCAGGCCAAGGCGATCTGCCCAGGAGTTTTGCCATGTCGATCGGCGACGACTTTCAACGCCGGGTGCGACAGTAGCCGGCCGCCCTGACCCACGGGCGAGTAGGCCATCAATGGCATTTGCCGCTGCCGCGACCACGGCAGCAGATCATATTCGATCCCGCGCTCGCCCAGATTGTATAGCACCTGGTTGGTCGCGCAGGTCTCGGGCAAGGTCTCCAGGTCATCGACATCGAAGTTCGAGACGCCCCATGACCGTATCTTACCGGCGGCTTTGAGCCGCTCGAATGCGTCCACCGTTTCGCCGATCGGCGTCGATCCGGGCCAGTGCAGGAGATACAGGTCCAGGCAGTTCACCTTGAGCCGCCGCAGGCTCCGAGCACAAGCGGCCACCACGCCGGCATGGCTCGCATTATGTGGATAGACTTTGCTGACCAGGAACACCTCGTCGCGCCGCCCGGCGATCGCCTCGCCGACCACCTCCTCCGATCCGCCCTCGGCATACATTTCCGCCGTATCGATCAGCGTCATCCCAAGGTCCAGCCCCAGCCGCAATGCCGCGATCTCGGCAGCCCGGCGGGAACGGTCCTCTCCCATGTGCCAAGTACCCTGCCCGAGACGCGGCATCTCAGCCACCGGCGAACTCCTCCGCCTGGCGCAACAGCCGCAGGAAGTTTCCACCCCACAGCGCTTCGATCTCCGACGATCCGTAGCCGCGCCGCAGCAGTTCCGCCGTGATGTTCACGCTGTCCGCCGCGTCATGCCAATCGGAGAACCCGCCACCGCCGTCGAAATCCGAGCTGATGCCGCAATGGGCCAGCCCGGCATGCTTCACGATGTAGTCGATGTGGTCGACGAAATCCTTGACCGACACCTCGGCCGCCTTGCCGCCTCGGCGCACGAAGCTCGGCACTGCCGTGACGTTGACCATGCCGCCGCAATCCCGGAGCGCTTCCAGCATCAGGTCGTCCACGTTGCGCGGCACATCGCAAAGCGCACGCACGCATGAATGCGTCGCCAGGACGGGAACCTTGGAAACCATCGCCGCCTGCAACGCCGCCTGTTGCGAGACATGCGAGATGTCGACCAGCATGCCGAGACGGTTCATCTCCGCCACCGCCTCGCGCCCGAACGCCGACAATCCGCCATGTAGCGTCGGGCCATCACCCAAATCCGCGCGCGGATTGCTGCTGTCCGACAGCAGATTATGCCCGTTATGCGTCAGCGTCATGTAGCGCGCGCCGCGCGCCCGGAACGCCGCCAATAGGCCGAGATCCTCACCGATCGCATGCCCATTCTCGACCGACGGGATCACGGCGATCACCCCATCCCGACGCGCCTGCTCGATCGCATCCGCTGTCTCGGTCACACGAGCTTGGATATCGCCCTCGGTGCGGCCCATCGCCACGATGGCATCGAGCATCCCCAGCGCCCGCTCGGACGCGGCCTCCAGACCCGCGGCATCGCGCGGCCCCTGCGGGATATATGCGGCGAAGCATCCCGCGCCCAATCCGCCCCGCTTCATCTTCGGCAGGTCAACCCGGCGCGCGTCGCGTCCCCGCGGCGCATCGACGAACGCGTCGGGGCCGTTCGGCCAGGGAATGTCAATGTGCGTGTCGATCGTCACGATCGAAGCATGCAGGGCGGCGGCGTCGACCATTGAAGTGTCTAGCATGTCAGAAGCCAACGCGATCCCCACCCTTCAGGTTCAGCATCGCCCGCGCCTCTGCCGGCGTCGCGATCTCAAAGCTCAGTTCTTCCAGGATGCGCCGGATCTTGGACACCTGCTCGGCATTCGAGGTCGCGAGCTTGCCCTTGCCAATATAAAGGCTGTCCTCCAGCCCGACGCGCACGTTGCCGCCCAGGATCCCGGCCATCGTGGTGAACGCCATCTGGTTCCGCCCCGCCGCCAGCACCGACCACACGTATTGATCACCGAACAACCGGTCCGCGGTCTCCTTGGCGAATAGCAGGTTCTTCGGATCCGGCCCGATCCCGCCGAGGATGCCGAAGATCGACTGCACGAAGAGCGGCCCTTCCACCACCTTGCGGTCCAGCATGTGGGCCAGGCTGTAGAGATGCCCGATGTCGTAGCACTCGAACTCGAACCGCGTGCCGTGCCCCTTGCCGAGCCGCTCGACGATGTCCTCGATGTCTTTGAACGTATTGCGGAAGATGAAGTTATCGGTCCGCTCGAGATACGGCTTCTCCCAGGCGTGCTTCCAGGTCTTCACCCGGTTGACCGCGCCGGAGATGTTGAAGTTCATCGACCCCATGTTGAGGCTGCACATTTCCGGCTTGGCCATCATCGGCGCCGCGAGCCGCTCCTCGAGCGTCATCGTCAGGCCGCCGCCGGTGGTGATGTTCACCACCGCGTCGGTGCTCTGCTTGATGATCGGCAGGAACTGGTTGAACACGGCCGGGTCCGGGGTCGGCTCGCCGGTCTCCGGATCGCGGGCATGGAGGTGGATGATCGCAGCGCCAGCCTCGGCTGCCTCGATGCTGCTTTTCGCGATCTGTTCCGGCGTAATCGGCAGGTAATCCGACATGCTGGGCGTGTGGATAGCCCCGGTGACGGCGCAGCTGATGATGATCTTGGCCATGTTTCCTCGCGTTTTCCCCGATCCTGCACGTGTTAGGCTGAGCCGACCAGCGCGCGAGCGTGGTCGTCGCCCGATTACAGTAGGTTCTGTGCCCGAAAACTGAGCGTTACCCCGTTCCCGACCACCACGTGATCATGCAGCACGAGCCCGAGCGCGGCGGCGGCAGTCTTGATCTCGCGTGTCATGGCGATGTCGTCGGCCGAGGGCGCCGGGTCACCGGATGGATGATTATGCGCCAGGATCAACGCGGTAGCATGCAGGTCGAGCGCCCGCTTGACCACTTCGCGCGGATAGACCGGCGTATGGTTCACCGTCCCGCGCGACTGCACCTCGTCGGCGATCAGGCGGTTCTTGTTATCCAGGAACAGCACGCGGAACTGTTCGACCCGATCGCGCGCCATGGCGGCCGATAAGTAGTCGAGCAATGCGCTCCAATGGGTCAACACCGGCCGATCGCGCACTTCGGCCCGCACCAGCCGCAACGCGGCAGCTTGCACCGTTTTCAGCGCCGCAATTCCGGCATCGCCAAGCCCGTCAACACCGCGCAGATCCGGCGCAGGCGCCGCGATCGACCCGGCGAACGAGCCGAATCGCGCCAGCAATGCCCGCACGATCGGCTTGGCGTCCCGTCGCGGCAGCGCCAGGAACAACACCATTTCCAATAATTCGTGATCGGCAATGCTGTCCGGCCCGGCCGTCAACAACCGCGCCCGCATCCGTTGACGATGCTTCTCGGCACTCATCGGGCTCGGTGGTGTCGGATCCGGACTTGGGGCCGGACCCGAATTCCCGAGCAGGTCGGTCACGCCTGAAACGTGCTCAGCGCGGCGCGCCACGGATCGATCGATATCGCCCGCTTTGCCGCCCGGTCCATGACCACCAGAACCGTCTGCGCCTTGGCGCAAATCTCGTCGCCCTGAACGAGACGTTGCTGCACGGTGAACGAGCGCCCGCCGAGACGCAGTACCTCCGTTTCGATCCGCACCTCGCCGGGCCAGGTCATCTCGTGCAGAAAATCGAGCTCGAGACGGACGATGACCAGCGACTCCGCCCCCTCCCCCAACGGCAGTCCGGCGTCGACGCCCATCTCGGACCGCCCTTGCTCGAGCATAACGGCAAACACCGCGTTGTTCACGTGGCCAAGACGGTCGGTATCGTTGAACCGAAGCCGATGGGTCGTCACAAAGGCAGGCATCGTCAGCCGGTATAAGGTGGCTTGTGCAACCCGGCGGGCGAGTAGGTGAACACCTCGACGCCTGTATCGGTCACGCCGACCATGTGCTCGAACTGCGCCGACAGCGAGCGGTCCCGCGTCACGGCGGTCCAGCCATCGTCGAGCACCTTCACCTCGGGCCGGCCGGCATTGACCATGGGCTCGATGGTGAAGAACATGCCGGGCTTGAGCACGGGCCCTTCGCCAGCACGCCCGAAATGCAGCACGTTGGGCGCCTCATGGAAGCGGCGTCCGATCCCGTGACCGCAGAAATCCCGCACTACGGAAAAGCGCGCGGCCTCGACGAAGGTCTGGATCGCGTGACCGATATCGCCGAGCGTTGCACCGGGCTTGACCACCTCGACCCCACGCATGAGAGCTTCATACGTCACATCGATGAGGCGCGTCGCCCGAGTCGATTGCGGCCCGGTGGTATACATGCGGCTGGTATCGCCGTGCCATCCGTCGAGGATGACAGTGATGTCGATGTTGAGCGTGTCACCATCGATCAGCTTGCGGTCGCCCGGGATGCCGTGACAGACCACGTGGTTGATCGACGTGCAGATGCTTTTCGGGAAGCCGCGGTAGTTCAGCGGCGCCGGCACCGCGCCATGAGCGACGATGAACTCGTGGCATAGTTGGTCCAGCGCATCGGTAGTGACGCCGGTTTTGACATACGGCGTCAGGTAATCGAGCGTTTCTGCCGCCAGACGTCCTGCCTTCCGCATGCCGTCGAAATCCGCCGGTGTGTGGATCGTAATCCGCCTTGCATCGCCACTGCCATCCATCCGGAATCGATCCCTTCGTCTGCGCCGCCCCGGCTAGCGTCACTCGCATGCAAGTCGGCGCGCCGTCACGCGTGTGCCGTTAAAATGCGCAGAGGTTGGACGGCGTGCAAGGGGACGCTGAATAGCTTAGCCGGGGTAGCGGCCCGAGGAGCCGGGAGCGCTGGCCCGTTTCGGCTCGTAACGTCCCCGCGGAGCAGCGCGGACCGGCTCACGGACTGCGACCGACCGCCGCGGCACCGCGAGTTGACGCAACGCCGACGCCCAGGGGCGCTGAGCTCCCGGCGCAGCACGCACGACTTGGCGCGACGCTGCGAAGCGGGCCGGCGAACGCCGTCCACGCCTCAATAGTGCCGGAGGGGCCTCGGCCATCACCGGCACGGCGACCGGCGCTGCCCGCGCCGAACCGATCAACGATGGCATCCGGTACGCCGGCTCCCGCCGCGCCACATCCATCGAGCCGACCCCCATGCGCATGAAGCCCTGGTCGAGCAAGGCCGTCATGTGCTGATCGCGCTCCCACCCGTTGCTGGCACCCATCACGACGCCGATCAGCCGCAC
>JBPBQE010000041.1:0-7930 GCA_050954595.1 Janthinobacterium lividum
TTAGGCGTTCCTGGCACGTGCTGGGCGGACTGATCTTGGCGTTCATCGCCAGCTATGGCGTCTTTGCGATGCTTCAGTATGACCAGCGGTTCTGTTGCAAACTGCGGGAGGGGGTAGAAGGCTATAAGCTGGTTGAAGGTTTGGCATGATGGCAAAGCGGCGTGCTGGGTCGTTCAAAGGCCGTCACTTCACGTCGCAGGTGATCCTGTGGGCACTGCGCTGGTATCTGGCGTTCCCGATCAGCTATCGTGATCTCGCCTCCATGCTGGCCGACCGCGGCGTCGAGGTGAACCATACGACCCTGTTCCGCTGGATGCAGGCCTACGCTCCCACGCTGGAGCGACAGATCAGGCGGCATCTACGGCCGTGCAACGGGTCGTGGCGGGTGGATGAGACCTACATCAAGGTACGGGGTGTCTGGACCTACTTGTATCGCGCCGTCGACAGCTTGGGCCAGACGATTGACTTCCTGCTTTCAGCCCGGCGGGACGCATCGGCAGCCCAGCGCTTCCTGCGCAAGGCGCTGCTCCAGCCGCACACGGTGAACCCGCGCACGATCACGGCGGACAAGAACCCGTCCTACCCGCGAGCGGTGCGCGACCTGAAGCGCGCGTGGCGCCTTACCCTTGGAACGTACGTCCAGCATGACTTCATCACTGTCGGAAACGGTGACAAGCTGATGCAGGTAGGTGCGTGAGGCTGGCCGAAACGGACTGTCAGCTTTGGAGAAGCAGAACTCGGGAGCAAACATTGGCGTAGCGGCCTTGTGTCCAGGAAGGTCTACGCCGCCAGATGGGGTGACACCACGGGACTGAGGCTGGATAGGCGCTAAGCGGAACCGCCAGGAACAAGGAACGGATCAAATATTGACTGAAGCGCTCCTACTTCGCTTCTCGACCCTACCGACCGTGTTTTTGCCGTCTGACTAACGCCAGCGCTCAGCAACTCCGACTATACCGCGACGAAACAGGCGAAATGCCCAACCATGTTTGCCAACCATCGCGGGGCCAAAACTCAACGCGCCGAATAAGACGGGCTAGGGTTGTTTGCATTACAAAAAGACTACTCAAAGTTGTAGCTAATAGGTTAGCATCGACGTTGCCAGGCGATTCTGGCGCCCTACGTTGAGCTTTATTCCGAAACGATCGGATCAAAACTAATCCGGTGAACTTGGGAATTTCGCATGGATCGACAGGACGTCTTCTCACTTCACAGTAACCTTCGTGATCAGATGCGCGAAGTGGAGATGAGCCTATCGGACTATCTCGATGCCTGCCAAGACGACCCCCAATGCTACGCCAGTCCGGCAGAACGAATGCTGCGCGCGATCGGTGAAGCGGAGATGGTCGACACCTCGCGCGACCCGCGGCTGAGTCGACTGTTCCTTAATAGGACCGTGCGGATGTATCCCGCCTTTGCCGAATTTCACGGCATGGAGGAGACGATCGAGCGGATCGTCGGGTTCTTCCGCCACTCCGCCCAGGGCTTGGAGGAGCGCAAGCAGGTGCTCTACCTTCTCGGCCCCGTCGGCGGCGGCAAGTCCTCGCTGGCCGAGCGGCTCAAGGCGTTGATGGAACGAGAGCCGATCTACGTTCTGAAAGCAGGCGAACAGCTCAGCCCGATTTTCGAGAGTCCTTTGGGATTGTTCGATCCGGAGACAATGGCCGACGCGTTGCGCGACCGCTACGGCATCCCGCGCCGGGTGCTGACCGGGATCGCGAGCCCGTGGGCGTTGAAGCGGCTGGAGGAATGGGGCGGCGACATCCAGCGGTTCAGGGTGGTGAAGCTATTTCCGTCCCGCCGCAAACAGGTCGCCATCGCCAAAACGGAGCCCGGCGATGACCACAACCAGGACATCTCGGCGCTGGTCGGCAAGGTCGATATCCGTAAGCTGGAAAACTATAGTCAGAACGACCCGGATGCTTATGGCTTTTCCGGCGGGCTGAACCGAGCCAACCAGGGCATTCTCGAGTTCGTCGAGATGTTCAAGGCGCCGATCAAGATGCTGCACCCACTGCTGACGGCGACTCAGGAAGGCAACTATCTCGGCACCGAGAATATCGGGGCGATCCCGTTCCACGGAATCTTGCTCGCGCATTCCAACGAGGCAGAGTGGCAGACCTTTCGCAATAACCGCACCAATGAAGCGTTTCTCGACCGCGTTTGCGTGATCAAAGTGCCGTATTGCTTGCGCGTGACTGAGGAAGGCAAGATCTATGAGAAGCTGATCAGCGGCTCCGCTTTGGCGGATGCGCCGTGCGCACCGCACACGTTGGAAATGCTGGCGCGGTTTGCCGTGTTGTCGCGGCTCAAGCCGCACGCCAACTCGCGTCCGTTCGCGAAGATGCGGGTCTATGATGGCGAGAACATCCGCGAGACCGACCCCAAGGTAAAGACGATGCAGGAGTATCGCGACGCCGCCGGAGTCGACGAGGGAATGGATGGGATCTCGACCCGGTTCGCCTACAAGGTCCTGTCGGCCACGTTCAACCACTCGTCCAACGAGGTCGCGGCCGATCCGGTGCATCTGATGTACGTCTTGGAACAGGCGATACGGCGCGAACAATTCCCCGCGGAGACGGAAGCGGCCTATCTGGCGACGATCAAGAGCGAGCTCGCGTCGCGGTATTCCGAGTTCATCGGCAACGAGATCCAGAAGGCGTATCTGGAGAGCTACGGGGATTACGGGCAAAACCTGTTCGACCGTTACCTGGACTATGCGGATGCGTGGATCGAGGATCAGGACTTCAAGGATCCCGATACCGGCCAGATGTTCAATCGCGAGCTGCTCAACGCCGAGTTGACCAAGATCGAGAAGCCGGCGGGGATCGCCAACCCCAAGGATTTCCGCAACGAGGTGGTCAAGTTCGCGCTGCGGACGCGGGCGGCCAATGCCGGTAAGAACCCGTCATGGACGAGCTACGAGAAGATGCGCGAAGTGATCGAGAAGCGGATGTTCAGCCAGGTGGAGGACCTGCTGCCGGTGATCAGCTTCGGCTCGAAGAAGGACAACGAGACGGAGAAGAAACACACCGATTTCGTCAGCCGGATGGTCGCGCGCGGCTATACCGAGCGGCAGGTGCGCCGGTTGGTGGAATGGTACATGCGCGTCAAGCAGTCGGCCTGAGGCGGCTGATTGGACATCATCGATCGGCGGCCGAATCCGCACGGCAAGAACCTGGAGAATCGGCAACGGGTAATCACGCGCGCCCGGGCGGCGGTGTCGCAAGCAATGCGCGAGGCGATCGCGGGCGGCACGCTGCGCGAGGTCGGCAAGGATCAAGCCGTTACGATCCCATCGGATACGCTGCACGAGCCGAGTTTCCACACCGTGTTCACGAGTGGTCAGCGGCACATCGTGCTGTCGGGCAACAAAGAGTTCACGGCCGGGGACCGTATCGAGCGGCCACAAGGGGGCGGCGGTAGCGGGGGTGGCCCGGGAGCAGGGCAGGGCGAGGGGGAGAGCCAGGACGGGTTCCGCTTCGTGCTGACCCGCGACGAGTTCCTGGACCTGTTCTTCGAGGATCTCGAACTGCCGGACCTGGTGAAGAACCAGATCGTGGCGACGGAGACGGTCGCGCCGGTGCGGGCTGGCATCAGCATGGATGGTTCGCCCTCGCAGATCGACATGGGGCGCACGATGCGGCACTCGATGGCGCGACGCATCGGTCTCGGCCGGCCGAAATCGCCGGAGATTTCCGCATTGCAGGCCGAAATCTTCGCGCTGGAGGACACCGGTCGCGATCCGGAGCGGCTCGTGGTGCTGCGGGCGGAGCTCGAGTTGGCACTACGTCGGATGGCGCGAGTGCCGTGGATCGATCCGGTGGATTTGCGTTATCGCCGTTTCAGCCAGGTACCAAAGCCATCGGCACGGGCGGTGATGTTCTGTCTGATGGACGTATCCGGCTCGATGACGGAGCAGATGAAGGATTTGGCCAAGCGCTTCTTCCTCTTGCTGCACGTCTTCCTCGAGCGGCGCTACAAGCGCGTGGAGTTGGTCTTCATCCGCCATACCGAAGTGGCCGAAGAGGTCGACGAGCAGACGTTCTTCACCGACCCGCGTAGTGGCGGAACGGTGGTTTCGACAGCGCTCGCGGAGCTGATCCGTATCCAGAAAGCGCGTTATCCGCGTGATTCGTGGAACATCTATGCCGCCCAGGCGTCCGACGGCGATAGTTCGCGCGATGACACACAGAAAGCCGTCGCGATGCTGGAAACGGATATCCTGCCGATCGTGCAGCATTTCGCCTATATCGAGGTTGCGGCGTCGGGGGCGGTGATCCGCGGGCCGACGGATCTGTGGGGCGGCTACGAGCCGCTATCGCAACGGGCGACCCGGTTGGCGATGCGCCGGGTCGCGGATAAGGGCGAGATCTTTCCGGTGTTTCGGGATTTGTTCAGTCGCAAAGCGGCGGCAACGCCGTGACGCTGTTGTTCCAGGGCACGGATTGGGACTTCCCGATCCTGCGACGCAGCTACGATGCCATCGAGCGGATTGCCTGCGAGGAACTCGGGCTCGAAGTGTATCCCAACCGGATCGAGGTCATCACGTCCGAGCAAATGTTGGACGTCTATACCGCCCACGGCATGCCGCTGACCTATCGGCACTGGTCCTATGGCAAGCGTTTCCTGCAGCATGAGGCGAGCTATCGGCAAGGTTATACCAGCCTGGCCTACGAGGTGGTGATCAACTCGAAGCCGTGCATCTCCTATCTGATGGAGGGCAATACTGCGACAATGCAGGCGCTGGTCACCGCGCATGCGGCGTTCGGGCATAACCATTTCTTCCGCAACAACCATCTATTCCGGCAGTGGACCCAGGCTTCCGCCATTCTCGACTACCTCGAGTTCGCGCGCCGGCACATCGGCGATTGCGAGGACAAATTTGGCGTGGCGGCGGTGGAGCGGATCCTCGACGCCGCGCATGCGCTGTCGCGCCATGGCGTGCACCGACACGGCGGGGCGCGCTCGATCGACCTCAAGGCGGATAGCAAGCGGGAGCGGGAACGGCGCGAGTATGACGAGCGGGTCTTCGACGATCTTTGGCGCACCGTGCCCGGCAAGCGTGCCGCGCCCGAAGCCGACTCAGTCGGTGAGCGACGGCGCAAGATGGGGCTGCCCGAGGAGAACCTGCTGTATTTCCTCGAGAAGACGTCGCCGCGACTACAACTGTGGGAGCGGGAGATCATCCGCATCGTGCGGCTGATCGCGCAGTATTTCTATCCGCAACCGCAAGTAAAGCTGATGAACGAAGGCTGCGCCACCTGGGTGCATCAGCGGATCATGACCCGGCTGCACGAAACGGGTCAGATCGATGACGCCGCTTTCCTCGAAGTGCTGCATTCCACGAGCAACGTCATCATGCAGCCGGGCTACGAATACGGTCCGAGCTTCAATCCGTATGCGCTGGGCTATGCGATGATGTGCGATATCGAGCGGGTTTGTGCGGAGCCGACAGTGGAAGATCGGCGATGGTTTCCCGACATCGCCGGCAATGGCGATCCGGCCGGCACGCTACGTCACGCCTGGGCGAATTTCCGCGACGAGAGCTTCGTGCTGCAATTCCTCTCGCCGGCGGTGATGCGGCAGTTCCGCATGTTCCGGATCATGGATGACAGGGCCGATCCAACCCTGCTCGTGGATGCGATCCACGATGATGCCGGCTACCGCGCCATCCGCAGCAGCCTCTCGCGCACGTATGACCCGGCGGATGCCGATTCCGATGTGCAGGTCGTCGACGTTGACCTTCTCGACGATCGTCGTCTCATGCTTCAGCATCGTACCAAACCGGGACGTTTGTTGGCCAAGCGCGACGCCGAGCTGACGCTGCAACACGTTGCCGCGCTATGGGGCTATGAGGTTCGGCTCGAGGAGGTCGATCGCGACACGGAGCAGGTGCTCGCTACACATACGGGTAGCCCATGACGTCCCTGGCTAGCCGCGCTACTAGCGTGGGACATGATACTCAATCGCCTGAGCGCAAAACCCGAGACAGTCAGTCCGCTTCCATCACCTTGCCGTCCGCGAGACGGATCACGACGCTTCCGTCATCAGGCGCTGCTAGGATCATGACCCATTGATGTAACAGGTGCGATCTGACTTTGCCTCCCGACGAGTGTTCCTTGGGCACCAGGTCGAGCCATGTCATCAACTGCGGCAGCGAGGTGAAACGGCCAAAGTCGCCGATCTCGACGACCAGGGTCACGGCCGACATCAGCGCCACGCCTCGCATCAACTGAATGGCGGCAACCAAGCCTATTAGCGACCAAGTCGGCAGCAGCCTACGGAGGGCATCCTCGTGGCGAGTTTGCCGGGCACAGGCGCACGGCATCCAGCATGCGGGCAGAAAGGGGGATTTGGACCGCCTGATCGGCCGGACCATAGGAGGCCTGAACACCAATAGGTAACATGTGGCCCGGTGTCTTGCGCCGAGCCGCATTGTTTCGGTTGATAGCGGGATGAACCCGCTCTCACTGCTAGTCGCCGGATGCTTCTTCATGGAGTTCCTGGACGGCACGATCATCGCCCCGGCGCTGCCGCAGATGGCGGTGTCTTTGGGGTCCACTGCGGTGGAATTGCATGTCGGGATTTCGGCGTACTTGCTGACCGTGGCGGTAATGATCTTGCCGGGCGGATGGGCGGCGGAACGGTTCGGCGCGCGGAAGGTGTTCGCGGCGGCGATCGTTATTTTCACCGTCGCTTCGGGGTTGTGTGCACTGGCCGGGTCGCCGGCGACGTTCGTGTTGTCGCGGATGCTACAGGGCGTAGGCGGGGCGATGATGGTGCCGGTCGGACGGCTGGTGGTGCTGCGCGGGACAGAAAAGGCCGGGCTGATGCGGGCGATCGCGCTGCTGACATGGCCGGGGCTGACGGCACCGCTGATCGGTCCGCCGCTGGGTGGGTTCATCGCCGAGCATTTGGATTGGCGATACATCTTCCTGGTCAATCTGCCGCTAGGCGCGGTGGCGTTCGGGTTGGCGCTTTGGCTGACACCAGCGGGAGTGAGTGGCGTGCGGCGGCGGTTCGACACGACGGGGTTCGTGCTGGCGGGAACGGCTTGCCTGTGTGCGGAGATGTCAATGGACCTGCTGGGGCAGGATCGGCCGGCGTGGAGCGTCGCCGGGTTGCTGATCGCGACGGGGGTTGCGAGCGGGGCGGGGGCGCGGCGGCATTTGTTGAGGTCGGCGGCGCCGCTGATCGATCCAGGGCCGTGGCGGGTGGAGACATTTCGACTGGTGATGCTGGTGGGGACGTCGATGCGCGGGATCATCTCCACGTTGCCGTTTCTGTTGCCGCTGCTGTTCCAGTTGGGGTTCGGGTACGATCCATTCCATGCGGGAGCGCTGGTGTTGGCGTTGTTCGCGGGAAACATCGGGATCAAACCGGCGACCTCGGCGATCTTGCGGCGGTTTGGGTTCCGGACGGTGCTGGTGGGTAACGCGGTGGTGCAAGCGGGGGCGATGTTCGGGTTGGCGGTGATCGGGCCGGGAACGCCATTGGCGGTGATATTGTTGGTGTTGGCGGTGGCGGGGGCGTCGCGGTCAATGCAGTTCACGGCGTTGGGGACGCTGGCGTTTGCCGATGTGCCGCAGGCGGGGATGGCGCCGGCAAATACTTGGTTCAGCGTGTCGTTCCAGCTCGGGACGGGGATCGGGGTCGGGGTGGGGGCATTGTTCCTGCAGGTCGCGGGCGGGGTATTGGGTGGGCCGGGGTTGACGGCATTCCATGCGGCGTTCGTCGGGTTGGGCGTGTTGATGTTGGGATTGGCGGGGACAGCGCTCATGGTTCCGCGAGGGGCGGGAGCGGCGGTTTCGGGCAGTCGGCGATAAGGGTTCAGCGGCTTCCAGGTCCGCTGGAGGATTTCGCCCGCACCGGATGTTCGATCTTCGTTAGCCTGGGCTGGTCACGCACGATGACGTTGTGGGGAGCG
>JBPBQE010000125.1:0-7811 GCA_050954595.1 Janthinobacterium lividum
CCGCCACTGCCACCACCACCCGACACGGAACCGCCACCGCCGCCGCCGGCACCGGTTCCGACACCGCCGACCGTGTTGGCCACATACCCGCGTCCGGCGCCGCCGCCAGCACCGCTCGTCCCGGCTCCAGCGCCGCCGCCGCCGCCGAACAGGATCTGACCGTAGGTCGTCGTCGTGGTGCCGTTGCCGCCGGCGCCAGTGGAGCCGACGACACCGGTGAAACTGCCCACGGCACCGGATGCTCCGGTAGGGCTGACGTTAATACTGCCGCCGCTGCCACCCGTCGTTGATGTCGCTGCGCCGCCGCCGCCGCCGCCGTATGCGGGCGGTGTTTGTAGCCCGGCTGCACCACCAGACACGACCGATGCCGTCCCGACAGCACCGGCGCCGGCGATGGAGCCAGCTGCGCCGGCAATGCCGACTTGAACGGTCAGGGTCGAGGCGGGAGTGACCGCGAGTGGAAAATTGGCGATGTAGTTGCCGCCGGAACCGCCACCACCGCCGCCGCCGCCGGAAGTACCGCCCGCGCCGGAACCGCCGGCGCCTTGAAGATCGACGAAGATCTGCTCGACGGAAGCAGGAACGGCCCACGCCGCGACGCCAGTGGCGCTTGCGCTGATGTCGGTGTTCGACGTGCCGAACGTCACCTTGTGCCAGAGATAGGATGCGCCGCCGCCGCCAGTGCTGCTTGGAGGCGTTACGCCCGTTGTGCTGATGGTCATTGCACGATCCCCTTGATGAAGACGGTCGAGGATGCGGTGAGCGTGAATGGTCCGGTGCTGGAGAAAGCGGCCGTGATGCCGGCGCTAAACGGCTCTACCGTCAGGAACGGGAACTCGATCTCCGTTGTCGCATTCGCCGGGCAGTAGACGCAGTCCTTGGGTGCGACGGTTCCGTTCGGCGGGACGCTGGTCGCATCGAACAGCATCAGGAACCCGGCGGTCGAACCCGTCGTCACGTAGCAAGCGTACAGGCTGCCGGCCGTAGCTTTGAGCAAAAGGTTGGACGACGATGCAGCGGTTTGGACAAAGGTCGGGCTGGGTGGCACGAGGCTACTCGTCGTGACGGCCGCGGTGGTCGCCTGCTGCGCGGCGATAAGCGCTTTGCCGAGCGAAACGAGACTGCCGCTGCCGGAACTCCACGCTGCATCGGTCGGCGTGCCGAAGGTATCGGTCCGGACATATTGCTTCAGTCCGGCACCATCGACGCCGGAGACAGCGACCGACGCGCCGAGCGGCGCCACACCCGTGACGCCCTGACCAACGACGGTGAACGTTCCGGCTCCGGTGACGGCGCCAAGAGTGTTGGTGCCAGCGGGAAGCGCCGTCGTGATCCCGACGGAGAGCGTGCCGCTGAGCTTGGCATAGATGCCCGAGAGCCAGCCTCGAATGCCGCTTGCGCCAGCCGGACTGGCCACACCACTCGCGTCAGTGCCGTCTTGGGCTGCTCCGGTCGGAAGTGGCAGAATGACGGCAGAGACAGCTTGAGTGGCCGGGAAGTTCATCACATGAGATTGCGCGCCGCCATCGGCGTTCAGTGCGGGTTGATTGGCCGCCGTCGAGGCGCCAGTGGGTAGGGGCAGCGTTGCGGCAGTAATCGTTTGTGTCGTCGGCAGATTACCGACGGTGACTGAAATTGGATTAGATACCGTGCCGATTTCGGTGCCGCTCGAATTTACATTGACGTGCGCGGCTGCGACATTACTGTTCGGATCGAGTGCGACGATAATACTTTTTGCCACTCCGCCGATTGAGACGGATTGATTACTAAGGGCCATAAGCTGTTCCTTTTTCAGACAGCGGAGATTGCGATATCCAGCGCCGGTCGCATGTGCCAACCGTATGCGATGCCGTTTGCCGTATCGATCCCATCATCCGTAATCATGACCGCGCGAGTTGCGCTGCCTGTGTAAGACGGCGTGATTGAATTGTTGGATACCCCGAAGTCAGCAGCGTAGTGCACGCTAAACGAGCTGGGGGTCGACGCCGTCGTATTATCGACGAAGGTGATCCCGGATGCACCAGATAGCGTCAGGTCTATCGTTCGCGACGCACTATTGACCACAGCAGTATCAATCTTGATCGCTGTTCCGTTACCCTGGTATCCCCCTGCTAGGAACACGGAGAATAGCGACGCTAGTTCCACATTTGATGCAGAGCCGATCGAGTAATTTGGGTTGTTGAAGTTGATGCCAACTGCTTGAAGCGCTGAGCCGGCTGGAAGCGTGTAAGGAATGCTTATTACCCTGGTGCCGTTACGAATGGTTCCGGCAGAAGAAAGTCGAGGGCCGCGGTTGCTGGTTTGGTAGCCGCCAAATCCGGATAGTTCAGCAGCCATCAGTTGACGGAACCCGGCGCGCACGTATTGAACCCGCGCTGCCATTGTTGAGTGACTGGAGTAGAACTCATTCCAGTTATAGCATTCTTTGGAGACGACCATCGGATTGGCAGGCTCGATCTCGTTAAGAAAGATCGATTGATGTCTGGTGTAGCCAAGTAAACTAGAGCCATCGGTGCCGAAAATACCCGATGCACTTGCGACCCAGCCAATGACGGCACAGGCGGGATAAGTGCGTGCCACATAATCCACCGCGCCGAAGAAGCGTGTCCTGACTTCCGCGTGCGTCTCAGTGGGATAGTTGCCATCGACACCTTCCCAATTGCCGGTGGCCATCCAAAGGTAACGGAACTTATTGCCTACCGAGGCCGCGACGGTGCCCGTGAAGCCGCCGGTAAAGGAGCCGTCGTGATTCACCATGACGTCCAACCCGCCGCCACTCGCGGAATTGCCGGTCACTCCAACACAAACACCGAACTGACTCTCGATGAGCCGGCCAATCTCCTGCGCGCCAGACGTCGTCGATTCACCATAATGATATTGGTAGGGGTCGGTCGTCACCCCATCGTGCATGAACCATCCGCTATCATTGTCGGCATACCGGTAGTCGAAGCCGACCCATGATGCAGTCTTCGTGTAAGTCGTCGGTACTGGAACGTTCCCGGAATAAGCATAGGCGCGAGACAGGCCGCTCTCCTGCGAGCGGCTGAAATGTCCGATGACAACGCCGACGCGGAAACGCTGAGCGACGCGCACCGGGCTGGTGAATGCGCTGTCCGTCGCAACGTCAGCGTAATATATATAGGGACCTGCGGGCAGCAGAACACGAACGATGCCACTGGCGGTGATCTGTCCATAGACCTGAACGGGACTTGTATGAAGCGCCGTGCCTGTGCCCACCGAGGATGTAGCGCCGCTCGACATGGCGTCGTAGAGCCGGACCCATAAGCCGGTGCTCGCGCCGCCCAGCGCGGTGACGTTCAACCAAACCTCGCCCCATCCCTTTGCCCAGGATAAGGAAAAGCCGGCCGGGTTCCCGCTCGGTGTATCGCGTTGGAACGTGACCATGTCTGTCCGCGTGAGTGCCACGGCGATCGCGCGGGACGTGCCCGATGCGCTCTGGAACACCGTTAACGGCGCTGGATATGGATTGTAGAGGCCAGCCGTGTTGGTAGCGGTGATCGCATGCTCCCCGCTGGAAGCCGGCGTATAAGTCAGGGTGACCGGAGCGGTCGAACCACTGGTGAGCGCGATCGTGGGACTGGACGAAAAAGATCCGTTGGTGCCGGACAGAACGATGTTGCCGCTCGGAGATTTCGCGTTCGGATAAACGGTTACCTGCACGGGCGAACCAGGTGCGGCGACACTGCTCCCGATGACGACATCGAAGCGATTTGCTGTCGACGCCGTGCTGATCGCGCTGATCGTGTAGGGCTGCGAGCCTGTGTTATTGGTCAGGCCCGGCGCTGACGCCGTCAATGTGCCGGTTGTGCCGGGGCTGCTCGCCGGCGTGAAGGTAAAGGTCAGGGTGGCTGATCCGGAGCCGATCAGGCTTTGATTGTCGAACGATCCCGCCAAACCGGAGGCCGACGGAGTGATCACCTCGCCGGACGGCCATGCTCCATCCGCCGGAGCGACGATCATCGTTACTGCCGTTCCAGCTGGGCCGCTGGCCTGGCTCAGCGACACCCTGAAACTCGTAGCGGCAGTGGCTGACGTGCTCGTGCCGGCCAGAAGATCCGTCGTGCTAGTGCCGTACACTTTGGACGCCGCAATCCGCAGATCGTATGAGGTATTAGGCGTCAACCCGGTCAGTATGCCACCGTTTGCACCAATACTGCCGCTGTTCTTGGTCCACGCATTGGCGCCATGGACGGAGACGAAGCCAGCATAGGTGATCGGGGCAGATCCGGTGGCGGCGAAAAACGTAAGGGGAATCGTGGTAGACGTTGGAACGCCTGCGGCGAGGTTACCTACTGCGCTCGGTGGCAGTCCGGTAGATACAATCGTTCCCATTGGGATGCCGTTGAGGCTTCTGCGTCTAAGTATAGGCATTTAATGACACTCCCCTATGCTAGAAGTTACCGGCATAGGTCGTTCCGGCATCAGATGTCTGGAGACGAATAAGGTTGATTGAGCCTGCTGATGTGTCGACAGTTGGGGTAATGCCACCTTTCCATTTCACATTTGCAGGGAGGCTGACTGAAAAGCCGCCGCTTCCGCCGCGGATGATCAAAGTTACGGTCTGCAGTTCGCCACTTGTCCCGCCGGAGATCGAGAACGAACAATTGGCCGTCAAGGTAACGTCGTATGCCCGATTTCCCGTCGACGGAAATTGCAGCGCTTGAGTGCTACCGCTTGTCGGGCTGACTAGGACCGGAACGACGCCGGCCGAACTCGTTAGCGTCCCGTTGGATAATTGTAGGCCAGCCCCCAACGAAACCGCCGCCGCGATGCCGTTTGTGCCACTACCGCCGAAAAGCTGGGTCGATGTCGCCACCAAGTCGGAGACACGGACATGCTGATTCCAAGCCGTTCCGTTCCAGAACTCAAATCGGCCAGCAGTGCTGTTGTAGCCGAGAACGTATTGGCCTACCGCAGGCGTAGGTCTGGCAACGGTCGTCCAGCTCTGGATGTTCGTCAGCGAGTAGCTGCCGATCTGAGCCAATGAGTATTTCACGTCACTGCTCGAGGCACTTGAATACGTAGCGATTTCATCAGCCGAATTGACGGTGACGCCGGCAGGTAGCGTGTGCGTCGTGATCGTCACGACGGACAATGTTCCGTCAGCCGTGGTCGACAGCGATGTCCCGTCCGGCTTTACTCCACCCAACATGCTGGTTGTCGCCGACGGTAGCGCGTAGGCACCTCCCGTCGTGGCCCTCAATCATCCCCTCATTTTTTATCGTCTAAGTTTAGAAAGATATGAGCCGGCGAACCCGGCTGACTATCGTGCTGCCGTCGGCACTGGCGCGTCATCGACGGCCAGTTCCCGATGTTTCGAGCAGGCTGCAAGCGTGGGAGAGTCTTGATCGGTCTCACCCAAATATTCACAGCTGAGAGAGCAGTCGAAAATGAGGGGATCCATGAGGTCGTGGCCTCAATATTCGACGCTGCCATGTAGACTTGTGACGAACTGCTTGCTGCCAGAGATAGCGCGCCTCCCAGACCAGCGATCCCGGACAGGGTCAGAGCACTGCCAGTCTTGTTGATGACGAGACACCTAAAACCGTCGGTGATCGTTCCGTCTGCGGAGAGTGTTCCTGCGGCACCAGTCACGACAACCTGCTTGTCGTTATCGGTGGACGTGAGAACCGCTGAGGTCGATCCAGACAGCAAAGTGATGGTTCGGCTGCCAGCAGGGTTCTTGCGAAATAACGCCGAACGAGCAGAGAGCGTGACTTTGTAGTCGGTTCCAGCACGGTTCAGCGTGTCGATATCCGACAATGCGGGGCCACCGAGCGTCGTCGAACTGATGTCCGTCAGCGCCGTGATTGCCGTGCCGACCACGCTGGCCGTTGCGTCTGCAGCGACGGTGATCGTGGTGCCATCTGGCTTGATGATTCCGGGCTGCGTGGTAGTCGCGATCGGAGCAGGTAAGTTGGGGCGATAGCTCATTACGAAACCCTCCACGTCGTGGCATTCACAGCTCGCAGCGCGATCGCATCGTTGTTGGCGTTCATGGCAAAGCTAGCTTGGCCGTTGATCGACCCACCGTTCGACGCAGCCAGGGTGATGTTGTTGGTCGTTGCATCACCGCGACCATCAATGATGGTATATTCGACCCAGAGAGTCGGACTTTGCGGCAACAGAATTTTCGTCGCCGCACCCGATGTCTTGTTCACGTCGACGACGCGATCTGCTGTTGCCATCTGATAGGGCGACGAGGTGCTTGCCGGGATGGCGCTTCCGTCGATTGTCACTCCACTGATCGCAGCGACGGGCGTTGCTGCAGGTGCAGTGGCCGAGAGCACGCCGCTCAACAAGCTCAGTCCCGAACCTACCGTCACCGCTGCCGTTGTACCGGCAGTTCCCGAGCCGCCGAGCAACTGACCGCTCGCGGCAGGAACGTCCGCTGTCCGCACATACTGGACCCATCCTGCAGGCGTATATGTTTCGCGGCGCGCAGTGTCGGTCGCATACCCTTCCATGCCCGCAGTTGGAGCGCTGGGACGGGTCGCGGTCGTCCATGTCGGGAGCGTGATCGACGTCGTGAAGACCGGGCCGACGAGCGGTGCGCGCGACGTGTCCGTTGGATGTCGATGATCCTCTCGCGAGGCGGTCGTCGCCGTTCCCGGCGCGGCGGCTCCGTCTGAAAGCGGCGTTGCCGTGCCGACCACCGCACCGCCAGCCGATGGAGTCTGTGGCTGCCAGGCGGTTCCGGTCCAGGTAAGCACCTGCCCTACCGTTGCACTGTTTTGGCCCAAGCTGATCACGCCAGATGCCACCGTTACTGGCGCGTTTCCGGTATAGTTGACGCCAGCAGCCGGGGTGGTCGGCGACCAGCCGACACCGGTCCATCCGAGCAATTGGCCGATCGTTGCCCCGCCTTGCGCAATCGAGCCTAAAGCCACGTTGCTGATGCTGAGCGTGCCATCGGCCGCGACGACCAGGCCGGTGCCGGACTTGATCGCGCCGAGTGCGGTGCTGGTTGCCGGGATCGTGGGACCGGCCGGGCCCGTTGGCCCGCTTGGACCAGATGCTCCTTGTGCAGCAGCCAGCGTCCAAGCTGCCATGGAAAAACTGGCCGCAGCCGCAATTGCTGCGGCAGCGACGTAAGTCTGGCCGCTATAAGTCACCACATCGTATGGCGCATATGCGACGTTTGGCTGCCAGGAGCCCCGGAATGTAAAGCCTTGCCCAGCCGGACCTTGAGCGCCCGTATCTCCTTTTGGCCCGGTCGCTCCTGCTGCGCCAGAGCCGCCCGACGTCGTCGACGTGGCAGAAATCACCCCGTTGCCGTCGATCAGAACGCCCGACCCAGCCGTAAATAATGAGCGAAGCTTTACAGCTGGCAGTCGCTTCGGTGTTGCGGAGCTGTTGACAATGATTTCGTCGTCACCGAGCAAAGTCGCCGACGCGGGTAGACCAAGATGATCAAAGGCCGTTGCGACGATGGCTCCACTCTGGAGTGCCAGTCCGGTCCCGATGCTGATTGCCTCAGGGCCGCCCAGACCGGCAGAAACTCGGCCGAGCAGTGTCGATTGAGCTAGGGATAGTAACGGCTGGGTATTGCTCAACAAAGTGCTTACCGCCACCCCGCGGGTAAGTCCGTTTTGACTAAGAGGGATCAGATCGCTTCCGGCCACTGCGGTTGCCGCCGGCAACTGCTTGATTGTCGGCATGTGACACTCCAATATTATGGATTTATGGGAAGCTAGTGGTCAAAACCTGACAGAAGAGTCCTGAGCACGTGGGCAGTATGATCCAATTTCATTGACGCCCTGCGTTTCTGGCCGGGAACCAAGCGTTAG
>JBPBQE010000142.1:0-7809 GCA_050954595.1 Janthinobacterium lividum
GATCGTCCGGCTGCACCGCCGCTTCCAGTGCGTCCAGCGCCGCGTCGTCCGCCGTGCCGCCGCCCGCCACCATGGCGTCCCAGCGCGTCGAACCCGGCGGCGGGGAGCCTTCTCCCACCGCGACAATGCGTCGCAGCAGCGGCAGAGCCGTAGTGAGGTCGCCGATGCCGGCCAGCTCGGCGGTGAAGTCGCGGGAGCCAGACTGGCTTTCGACGATCAGCACGCTCGCATCCGAAAGCTCCAGCGCGTGGTGCAGTTCCGCGGAACGCCACCAGGTGTTGACCGCGACCATGGTGGCGCCCAGCGCCGTAATGGCGAAAGCGGCCAGCAGCCATTCCGCACGGTTGCCGACCAGGATCGCCGCCTTGTCACCGGGTCGGACGCCGATCGCGTGTAGGCCGTGCGCCACCCGCCGGGCCTTGGCGCGGAAGGCGGCGTAGCTCAGGTGGTTGTCGCCATCGGTCAGGAAAGGCGCATCGGGCTGCCGTGCGGCCATCTCGGCCAGCAGGCCCGGCATCGTGCGGCTGCGGGACATCTCCATGGCGCTTTCTCCTTCAACAAGGCGGGATGGTAGGCCGAGGACCCCGTGCGTCGCCAATGCCGTTCGGCGTCCTCTGTCATCGAACGGCGGCATCAGTGGACCTTGCCGCGCCAATGCCCGGCACCGACCAGCTTCTCCACTTCCTCGCGCATCGTTCTCGCCAGCGCATTGGCCGCGTGGTTCTGTCGCAACTCCTTTCGCATGGCGATGCACAGGCTCCAGCTAATGCCGGGTCGGACCAGGCGTGTGGCGCGTAGTGTGCCGTGCGCGACTTCCTCCGCCACGGCAGAGTAGGTCAGCACGGTGTGGCCGAGCCCGTGGGCGACCAGGGCCTTGATGATGGCGAGCCCTTCGACATCCATGGCGAGGCGGAGCTCATGGCCCTGCATTGCCAGCGCCGTCGCGACCAGCTGGCGCAGGCTGTTCGGCGCGCTGGGAAGCACCAGCGGCAGCTCGGCCAGTTCCACGACGCCAATCCCGTCGCGCGCCGGAGCGTCGGGCGGTGAAACCAAGTACATCTCCTCGTCGAGCAGCGGGATCTGCATCAGGTCGGTAGATGCGGCGGGGTTGTGCATTAGCGCGACGTCAGACCGGCTGGTGACCAGCCACTCGTTAATGTCGCTGCTATGGCCCTCCATCACCCGAACAGTCACCTTCGGGCAGGCTTGCCGATAACGCAGCAGCACCGGGGGCAGCAACACCCGTCCGGCTGCAGGAGGCACGGCAACCGTCAGCGTGCCGGAGGCCGCGGTGGCGCAGCTCGACACATCGTCGCGGGCCTGGCGCATGTCACGCAGTATCGCGCCGGCCTTTTCCAGCAGCAGCTCCCCTGCCGCCGTCAGGGTCACGCCGCGCCCATGGCGCAGGAATAGGTCGACCCCCAGCTCCGCTTCCAGCTTGTGCACCTGCCGGCTGAGCGCGGGCTGCGCGATACGCAGCTGGGCGGCGGCTTTGGAAAAAGAGCTCAGCTCGGCGATGGCTTTGAAGTAGCGCAATTCACGAAATTCCATGAACATTCTCCCGGGTCTATGACCTTGGCAATTGACGAGGTGACGGTGGACACAATCCTGTGCGGGCGTCTGGGGCTGGACGCACCGATCATTCAGGCACCGATGAACTGGGCGACAGATGCCGGCCTGGTGGCGGCCGTGTCCGCCGCTGGAGGATTGGGTACGCTGGGGCCCAATGCCGGGCAGACAATGCCCGAACCTGACCCGGATGCCGCGGCGGAACGGCTGCGCGAGCAGATCCACGCCGTGCGCACTGTGACGGGGCGCTCCTTCGCGGTGAACGTCCCGATCGGGCGGGGCGCCGGCCGCGCCTTCAGCGACGCGACCGTGCGGGTGATGATCGCCGAGAAGGTCCCGGTGGCGATCGTGGTGACTGGAAGTCCGGAGATCTACACGGCGGCTCTGAAAGAGGCAGGCGTTTTCACAATGCACGCCGTGGCCTCAGTCCGGCACGCGCGCAAGGCCGAGGCGTGCGGGGTGGATGCCGTGGTAGCCGAAGGCTTCGAGGGCGGAGGGCACAGCGGCTTCGCGGAGCTGCCAATGACCGTGCTGGTGAACCAGGTAGTGCGCGCGGTGCGCGTCCCCGTGGTAGCTGCCGGCGGCATCGCCGATGGGCGCGGCCTGCTGCAGGGGTTTTCGGCCGGGGCGCAGGCGGTGTCCATGGGTACACGGTTCATGGCCTGTACGGAGTCGCCCATCCATGGGACGGTCAAGGATGCGCTGGTCCGCGCCGACGATGTGGCCACGGTGTCCTGGGGCCGCACCACGGAGATCGCACGCACACTCGATAACGCCTTCAGTCGCCGCTTCCGTGCAGCCGAGCTGTCTGGGGCCACGCCGGACGCGCTGCACCGGCTGATCGCCGACTACCCTGCCGGCCCGAACCGCCGCGTTGGCGGCCTGCTTTACGGAGACTTGGAAGAGGGCGAGATTTATGCCGGCGCCGGGGCCGGGCTGATCGACGCTGTCCTGCCCGCGCGCGCGATCATCGAACGCACGATGCAGGAAGCGCGGGAAGCTTTGGCGGAGATTGGCCGGGCCCTGGATGGACCAGGTAAGGGCACAGCCCGATCCAGCGGAATAAGCTAGCATTCCAGCCCCTCGCATAATGAATATCCTGCCGGCCTCTTTCGTGCCACCGCATGGTAAAGGCAAAACAGAGTTCCTCGGTGCGAGTTCAAGCAACCGCTCATCGAGATACCGTGATTGCCGATGGCAACCGTCCTAAGAATGTCAGCAGTGTACCGGACCCGACGTGAACCATGTTCTCGGCTACGGCAGCTTGCAGCCGCTTTCCGCCTCAGCCATGAATGCGTCCTTGCCAGGGATCGTGCTCAGTACGTCGTAGTAGTCCCAGGGCTGCTTCGACTGGACCGGCGTCTTCACCCGGACCAGGAAGACGTCCTGTAGCACGCGGCCGTTCGGCATGATCGAGCCGTCATGCACGGTGGCGTCGTTGACCGACATGGCGTGCATGGCCTTTGCCACCGTAGGGCCGTCATTACTACCGGTCGTCTTGACTGCCTCAAGGTAGTGGTTAACGCCCGAGTAGACCCCTGCATGGACCATGGTGGGCATTTTGCCGGTCACCACAAAGAAGCGTTTCGCCCAGGTGCGGCTGGCCTCATCCTTGTCCCAGTAGAACGTAGTCGTTAGCAGCAGGCCTTGGGCACTTTCCAGGCCCAGCGCATGAACGTCGGTGATGAACATCGTCAGGCCCGCGAATTGTGGTTTGCCCGGCGACCCCAACCCGAACTCGCGACCTTGCTTGATGCTGCCGATAGTGTCCGTACCGCCATTGGCCAGGCCGATCACCTGTGCACCGGACGAGATGGCCTGCAGGATGTAGGACGAGAAGTCCGACGTGCCGATCGGGTGCAGCGCAGCCCCAAGCACTTTGCCGCCGGCTGCCTCCACCACCTTGCTGGTCTGGGTCTGGAGGGTCTTGCCGAAGGTGTAATCGGCGGTGAAGAAAAACCAGTTCCTGCCGCCCTGCGCTACCACCGCCTTGCCGGTGCCGGTGGCGGCCGAATAGGTGTCATAGCTCCACTTGAAGCCGGTGGGGGAGCAGCGGTTGCCCGTGAGGTCCGTGGTGGCCGACGACACGTTGATGGTGATCTTGCCCCGCACCCGAGCCAAGTCCTGCACGGCCAGCGCTGCGGAGGAGAGCTGGTTGTCGGCGATCACATCCACGCCGTCCGTGTCCAGCCATTGGCGGGCGATGCTGGCCGCGACGTCCGGCTTGTTCTGCATGTCGGCCGACAGGATGACGATCTTTCGGCCGTTCACGGTACCGCCAAAATCCTCCGCCGCTAGCCGTGCCGCCACGGCGGACCCCTCGCCGGCCAGGTCGGTCTGGTAGCCGGAGCGGTCGTTCAGCACGCCGATCCTGATCTCGCCGGTTTGCGCGCCCGTATTCTGAGCCCATGCCGGGGCGGTGAGGGACAGAACCAAGGCAGTGGACAGAAGCATCTTCAGGGACATCGTAGGATTCCTCCTTTTGTTCTCATTTCGCGTTTGGCGGGGACAGGCGCGACACGAACAAGTCGATCAACTCCGGTGCTGGCATCGTCGTGTGCCAGCGCCGTCCGGTTCGCAGCCCAGCCCGGCGATGCAGCGTGACCAGCATCTCGGTGAAGGCGAGCGGGGTGGCGATGGCGTCCAGCACCGCGGCGCCCTCAATCCCGTGCAGCCCGGCATCCGCGGTCAATGTCGCCAGGATGCTCTCGGCCGGGATCACCGCATCCGCCCCTGCCGCCACGACACGACGGCCGATGGAGGCGAAGGCATCGAGCGCTGGGCCGGGCGTGTCCAGGGCAGCAATGACGCCGGCCTCATCCAGCGGCGGGTCCAGAGCCATGACGGACACTACGCGCGCGCCCAGCCGATGCCGCTCGATGCTGGTCTGCAGCGACCGGCACAGCGCCTCGTTGATGGTGACCAAGCCGACCTGGTGGGCCGCCGTGCAACCCACCAGCAGCGTCGCCTCTAGGCTGGACACCACGGGAATGCCTACGGCTGAGCGCAGTTCACGCAGGAAGGGCTCGATGAACGTGCCGACCACGAAAGCGTCGTAACCCTCGCGTTCCGCTCGCACGGCGTTAGCCAGGAAAGCAGGGGCGAGCACGGCGAGGAAGATTGCGGGATAACCGAACAACGCCGAGGGTTGCTGCCCGGCCCAGCTGCCCGGCGGCACCCCATGTAGGTCCAGCACCGTGCCGGGCTGGAGCACCTTTTTCCCGTGGCGTCGGAGCGCCGCAGCATAGGGCCCGTTCGGGTCCATCTCGGTGGCGGACTGAAACCAGATTCGGACCGGGCCGTCCATCTCAGACTTGCTTGAGGAGGTTGGCGACGAAGGCCACGAACAGTTTCACCCGCTTCGGCACGTAACGAGAGGGCGGGTAGACGGCAAAGAAGCTTTGCGACGCCGTCGTCCAGTCTGGCAGCACCGGAAGGAGTTCGCCGCGGCTCAGATAGTCGTGCGCCAGGATGTCTAGAACGTAGACGAAGCCGCCACCCTGGGCGGCGCTGCGCAACAGGGCATCGCTGCTATTGAAGGACAGGTTGCCCGCCGGTTCGATCACGTGGCTTTCGCCATCCCGGTAGAACGTCCACGCCTTGGGCTTGCCGGTCAGGCTCATGGACAGGCCGATGCAGTGCGCGGGGTCGATCTGCGCGGGTCCGGATGGCTGACCGTGCCGCGTCAGGAAGTCAGGTGCGGCGCAGAGCACGTGGCGCGTCTCGTAGATGCGGCGGGCCACCAGGTCGATGTCGTCCACCTCGTCGATGCGGATGGCAATGTCGACCGCGCGGCGGATCAGATCGTCTACCGAGTTGGTCAGGTTCACCACGATCCGCAGCTTCGGGTGCTCGGCCGCGAAGCCCGTGAGCGCCGGGCCGATGATCAGATGCCCGAGCGCGATCGGCATCTCTACCCGCAGCACGCCGCGCAGGTCGGCCTCGGTCGGCGAGGCATCCGCCTCCGCCTCGTCCACCATGGCCAGGATGTCGCGGCAGCGCGCGTAAAAGCGGGCGCCCTCGTCGGTCAGGCGGATGTGGCGGGTGCTTCGCTGCAGCAGCGTCGCGCCGATATGCGTTTCGAGGTTGCGGATGCAGGACGTGACCGACGCGTTGGCGAGGTCGAGATGGGTGGCCGCCCGCGACATGCTGCCAGCTTCGACGACCTTGACGAAGACCTCCATCGCCCACAGCCGGTCCATACCGCGGGCCCGGATCATGACAAAGGATCGCGCCCGGAGAACTCGTGCTCGGCCATCGGTGCTGCGCCGGCCACACGTCGCGCTTCATCGAGCATCTGTGGTGGCGGTTTCGCATAATGCATGATCCGGCTGACCCCGGTTCCCAGCCGGCTGCGCATTCCGGCCATGAAGGCGGCGTGGTGAAACAGCGTGCCCAGCGCGTCCAGCACCGGCACCCCGGCCACGGTGCGCAGGCCGGTGCGCCAGACCATCTCGTTCAGGAAGCCATCCCCAGGGATCACTACCTCGGCCCCAGCCTGAACCAGGCGGGCGCAGGCCTGCTCGAACGACCGCACGAACGGGCGGGATGCCTCCTCGCCGGCTTCCAGCATGTACTCGTCGACCGCGGGCTGCATCGGCACCACGGCGGCCAACCGGTCGGCCAGGCCGTATTGCCTGGCCAGTTCCTCGTGCTGGGCGCGCTGGCTGTCTTCGAGCGAGACAAGGCCGAAGCGGTGGCCCAGCGAGCAGGCGACCAGCATGGAGGTCTCGGACAGGCCGACACAGGGGATGTCCACCAGGGAGCGGATGGAGCGGAGCGCCGGGTCGTAGAAGCAGGCGAGGGCGAAGGCGTCGTAGCCCTGGCGCTCCGCCTCGAGCGCCGCCTCGCAAATCTGGGCCTCGTTGAGGAACTCCAGGTAGCGGTGGCGGATCGCATGGATGGGGGCGAAGTCCGGCCCGTAGGTGCCGGGCCGCAGCCCGTGCAGCACCACCTGGTCGCCGGTTGGCATCACCGCTTCGGCGTGCCGCGCCAGCGTGGCGCGATACAGCGGCACGCGGTCGAGGTCGCTGAAGCTCTGGTGCCAGATGCGCATGCGTCAGCCCGCTGCAAACTCGGCGGCGGTGGACACGGTGCCGAACAGCGGCAGCATGTTCTTGACCGAGAACTCGTGCCAGGCCGGGTTCGGCGCGGCGCAGACGTCCTCCAGCACCGTGACGGCGAAGCCGGCGCCGTCGGCGGCGCGGGCGGTAGCCTCCACCACTAGGTTGGTCGCGACGCCACCGATAACCAGTCGCTCCACGCCCTGGCGCAGCAGCCAGGTCATCAGCACGGTATTGAAGAACGGGTTGACGCACTGCTTGTCGAACACCGGCTCATCGTCGCGCGGCGCGATGGTCTCGGGGAACTCGCAGCCCCAGGTGCCGGCCACGGCCGTGCCAGCCGCCTTCAGCTTCTGCACCCTTGCGGCCACGCTCAGGCAGTCCGACCGGAAGGTCAGGCGCACGAAGGCCACCACCATGCCCTTCGCCCGGGCCGCCGCCAGCGCGGTGGCGGCGTTGGCCAGCACGTTGCGCTCGGCCGTCAGCCCGGCCAGCGTACCGCCGAACTTTCCCTTGGGGTCCACCATCTCGTTCTGCAGGTCCAGCAGCAGCAGCGCGGCCTTGCTCATCGTTTTAGTCCCCATCAGTCGGCCCACATGCCGCCATTTACATCGAGGATCTCGGCAGTGACGAAGGACGCGCCCTCGCCCGCCAGGAATAGGGCCGCGTTCGCCACGTCGTCCGCCGTGCCCATGCGGCCCACGGGGATCAGCGCGCGCAGGCTCTGCGGCAGGTTGGTGGTCATCGCCGAGGCGATCGGGCCGGGGGCGATGGCGTTCACCGTGATGCCGCTGGGCGCCAGCTCGCGCGCCAGGAAGAAGGTCAGCGCGTGCACCCCGGCCTTGGACACGCCGTAGGCGACGTTGCTGGAGCGCTCCTGCTCTGTGGGGTCGATCCAGGGGCGGGCGTTGCCGCCGTTCTTGCCGATGACTGAGCCCAGGTTGATGATGCGGCCCCAGCCGTTCGCGCGCATGGCGGGGATGGCGGCCTGGCAGAATAGGAAGGTGCCCTTCAGATTGGTGTCGATCACCCGGTCCCACTCGGCCTCGTCCAGCGTGGCGGCGGGCCCAAAGGACACAATGCCAGCGACGTTGACCAGGATGTCCAGCCGGCCGAATGCCGCCACGGCGCGGGCCACGGCATTGGCCGCGGCCTGCCGCTTCGTCACGTCGCCGGC
>JBPBQE010000102.1:0-7787 GCA_050954595.1 Janthinobacterium lividum
ATCGGCGCGGCGACGGCGGTTTGAACCGAGTCGCTTTTCAAACTCAGCCATGCCAGCAATCCGCCGCCAATGAGCAGGAGCGCTGCGAGAAACATGCGGATCATGGCTTTCACACCCCTTGTCGGTTAAGGACGACGATTGCCGCCCCGATCGCGATAGCGATGCCGTATGGCAACGTGGCGCTCCGGCGGATGCGCCAACACTCGATGCCAACAATCCGCGGCAGCAGTGAGCCCGGCTTGCGTCGCGACCCGCCGGCCGCCTTGGCACCGACCATGCGGTTGAGGCAAACATAGACCGCTGCTAGGCCGCCCCCGACGATCGTCACCGCTGCGAGCAAATGCAGGGTTGTTTGCGGCGAAAATCCCACTGCGAGCGCCGCCAGCAATTTGAGATCAGCGCCGCCTAGTAGGCCTCGGCTACACGCGGGTAGCAAAACTGAAAACACGAGCACACTGACAAACAAAGAGATGGCCAGAGCATCCCAACCTTCGAGTAGCCGTGATGCGCACCCGATGATGATCAACGCGATACTTACAGTGTCCGGTATTGTTCGGGTTAAAACATCTCGCCAGGCGGCGAATACTAGCAGTGCAATTAGGGCGACCGTATCGAGCATCGCGAGGAACTGTGGAACGCTCAACATTGCCGCTGCCCTTCGCTCTCGCATCGCCAGCAGAAGGCCCAAAGCACCGATCGCTTATGCTTTGAGCTTCTGGGCTGCACCGCCCCAACCGGGCGATAACGCTAGATGGCGGTCGTGATCGCCGTGAACTTGGCCGAAATAGTTGTGCCGAGGGTCGTGACTGCAGCGATTGCGACGACCGCGATCAGAGCCGCGAGTAGGGCATACTCGACCATGGCGGCGCCCTTCTTGTTCGCGAGGGCGACCTGCGTAGCGACGTAGAGCTTGGTGATGGACACGATCATTCTCCTTTGAAGATCAGCCGACCGGCGGGTCGGCGATCGCACGACGGTGCATCGCGCTACGGAGAATTTAGCCGGCAAACATTAATGATCGGTTTAAACGCTGGGAAAACCCTCCGCTCAGTCCGACATGCGGCACCAGCGAACGATGTCAGCCGCCATGTCCCGCATCGCCTGCCCGGCCACGTCGACGAGGTCATGATACCGCATGAACCCGTGCGTCATCCCCGCATACCGACGCTGCGTCACAGCAATACCCGCATCGGCCAGCCGCGCCGCATAGGCCTCGCCCTCGTCGCGCAGGATATCGTTTTCCGCCGTGATCACCACCGCCGGCGGCTGCCCGACCATCGATGCCGCCCGCAATGGCGCGATTCGCGGATCGGCCCAGGCCGTCTCCGGCGCATAATGCCGATAGAACCACAGCATGTCCGCCCGGCTCAGCGGAACGTCCCCCGACCCAAACAGCCGGTATGACTCGCGCGCCAAATCCGTGTCGACCGCCGGATAGATCAGCATCTGCCCTGCCAACAGTATGCGCCCCGCCAGCGACCCGGCCGCCACCGTCGCCAGATTGCCGCCAGCGCTATCACCCGCCACGACGATCGGCCCTGCCAACCCGGCGCCACTCCCCGCCACCCACAACAACACATCCTCGCAATCCTTGAGCCCGGCCGGAAACGGATGCTCCGGCGCCAACCGATACTCCGGCACCAGCACCGCACACCCGGTCTCGACACACAGCGCCCGCGCCAGCACCTCGTAATCGGCGATGGCCCCGATGACCCAGCCACCACCGTGCAGATAGACGATCGTCCCCCGGGCCGGCGCGGCTGGCAGCAGCAGCAGCGCCGGCACCGCTCCTGCCCGCGTCGGCACGTCGATCATCTCGCGATGCCCGACCGGCCTGCCCGCCCCCAGCACTGCCCGCGACAGCGCCATCACCGCCCGCCCGGCTACCGGTGACCCGGCCGACAGTGCTGGGACGCCAGCCGCCCGCGCCTTGTCCAACATCGCCATGATCACCGGATGAACGCCCATCATCGAACTCCTTATTAACTAGACTGGATGCTACTCTGAATTTGGAAGGCGAACCAACCACCCTTCGTTCTAGTAACAGCAACTCTGCTTGTATTTTTCCAGCGTTGTTGCGGTTCTTCCAGACAACGAACCATGCAATACTGCGTTACACCGCTTCAACCGACGCAGGAGTACGCGCATGACCTCAGAGCAAAATGCAATGGACCCGTTTGACCAACTTTTAGACGGCGTAGCCAAATTCACCAATTCGGTGTTTCCCGAAAAGCGCGACCATTTCGCCCGCCTCGCTGCCGGCCAGCATCCGCACACGCTGTTCATCACCTGCGCCGACAGCCGGATCGTCCCGGAAATGATCACCCAGACCGCTCCCGGCGACATGTTTGTCTGCCGCAACATCGGCAACATCGTCCCTGCCTATGGCGAGATGATGGGTGGTGTTTCGGCGATCGTGGAATATGCCGTCGTCGCCCTCGGCGTCTCGCATGTTGTCGTCTGCGGCCATTCCGATTGCGGCGCCATGAAAGGCCTGCTCCAGGCCGACGACCCCACCCTGAAGCGCATGCCGACCGTCTCGAGCTGGCTGCGCAATGCCGAAGCTGCGCGCAGCGTCGTCGATGCGCTGCATCCTGATCTCGAGGGTAGCGCAAAGGTTCAGGCCCTCGTCGAGCAGAACATCCGCCTGCAATTGCAGCATCTGCGCACCCACCCCGCCGTTGCCGCCCGCGAAGCCGATAACAGCCTCAAGCTCCACGGTTGGGTATACGACATCGAGAATGGCGGCGTCGTCACACTTGATGAGGTCGGCGGCGGCTCCAAGGCGATCGAGGTGTCTGGGACCGCAGCGCGATGATCGTCAACCGCCAGATCGATCCGGTCCGTATTCTGCGATCGGTCGGGCTGTCGCTCCTGGTGCTGATTGCCTACGACCTCACCATCACGGTGCTTTATGTCGTGCTCAACCAGCACTGGGTCGGCGTCAACGATCTGCCGCTGGCTCTGCTCGGCAGCGCGCTGGCGATCATCATCGGCCTGCGCAACAACAGCGCCTACGGCCGGTGGTGGGAAGCCCGCACGCTCTGGGGCAGCGCGGTCAACAACTCCCGCTCGCTCGCCCGTGGCGCGCAGATGTTCCTGCCGCACGACGTCGCCGTCACCATGATCCGGCTGCAGATCGCATGGGCTCATGCCCTGCGGTTCTCCATGCTGAAGCAGGATCCGTGGGCCACCATCACGCCTTACATCCCACCCGATATGGTGACCCGCCTCCGCAGCGCGGTGAACGTTCCGACCGCGTTGCAGGGTGAAATGGGTCGCCTGATCGCGCTCCAGGGCAGCGGCGATGTCGACGCCGCCGTCCGGGTCGCCGCCATGGACATCACGTTCTCGGCCTTGGCCGACGCCCAAGGCGGCCTCGAGCGGATCAAGAACACGCCTTTGCCCCGGCAGTTCGAGCAGTTTCCGCGGGTGTTCGTCATCGCTTACTGCCTGCTTCTTCCGATCGGCCTCGTCTCCGATCTCCACATCATGACCCCGATCGGCTCAACTGTGATCGGCTTCGCCTTCTACGTCCTCGATCAGATCGGCCGCGATATCGAGGACCCGTTCTCCAACCACATCCATGATGTCCCGATGGGCGCCATCACCACCACGATCGAGATCGACCTGCTGCAAATGCTGGGCGAGACCGACGTGCCAAAGCCAAAGCAGCCCGTCGACGGTATCCTCAGTTAATCAGGCGTTATCGCAACCCTGTGTGCCGCAGCAGCGACGCACAGGGTTGTAACCCTGCCTGATCAGGATTATGTTGCACTGCAGCAATTGAGGAACGTCCTGATCTCACCGGCTAACGCGCCGCTTTGAACAGGAATCGCGACATGAATACGTTCGACGCCATGGGTCATGCTCAGCTTCAGGCTGCCGAAGGCAACCGTCAGCTCGCTTCCGCCCTCGCACGTTGGGTCGGCACCCTCGCCAACCGCGTGCTTTTCGCTCTCGGCCGGCACATTCCCGCCGCCAAGACCAGCCGTTAACGGCTCCAAGAGTGCCGGGCTTGCCCCGGCACTCTTGCCGCCCTGCCTGCCCCGCGCTACGGCGCCTGTAACGAGTGGCGCCACGGCGCCTCACTGGGGAAGGGCTACGGGATGCGTGTATTGATCATTGGAGCCGCCGGCATGATCGGCCGCAAACTGACGGCGAAGCTCGGGGGATCTCTCGGCAAGCCCATCGAGCACCTCACCCTCGCCGATGTCGTCGCTCCCGCGATCCCGGCCGATTTTCCCGATGCCGATATCCGCACCGCCGACATCTCGCAGCCCGGCGCTGCCGCTTCCCTGCTCGACGGCCGCCCCGACCTCATCTTCCATCTCGCCGCCATCGTCTCCGGCGAGGCCGAGGCTGATCTCGAAAAAGGCTACCGCATCAACCTCGACGGCACCCGCGAGCTGTTCGATGCTATCCGCCTCATCCCCGACTACACGCCGCGCGTGGTGTTCACCTCATCGCTGGCCGTCTTCGGTGCCCCGTTCCCGGACGCCATCGGCGACGATTTCCACCTCACCCCGCTCACCAGCTACGGCACCCAGAAGGCGATGGGCGAACTTCTCCTCGCCGATTACTCCCGCCGGGGCTTCTTTGACGGCGTGG
This sequence comes from Janthinobacterium lividum, assembly GCA_050954595.1. Lineage (GTDB taxonomy): Bacteria > Pseudomonadota > Alphaproteobacteria > Acetobacterales > Acetobacteraceae > JAVVHH01. Next base: position 4,612 of record JBPBQE010000102.1, read on the forward strand.
GGATTCGGCTGCCGACCATCTGCATCCGTCCTGGCTTGCCGAACAAGGCCGCTTCCAGCTTCTTCTCCGGCATCCTGCGCGAGCCCCTCTCCGGCCACGAAGCGGTCCTCCCGGTCGCGGACACGCTGCGGCACTGGTTCGCCAGCCCGCGTGCCGCCGTCGGCATGCTGCTGCACGCGGCCACGCTCGATAGCGCCCCGCTCGGCGCCCGCCGCACGCTGTCTATGCCTGGCCTGTCGGCGACGGTGGGGGATCAGATCGAGGCGTTGCGCCGGGTCGCGGGGGAAAAGGCGGTACGCCTCATCCGCCGCCAGCCCGACCCGGCCGTGCAAGCCATCGTCAGCGGCTGGCCGCAACGCTTCGACGCTACCCGCGCGACCTCGCTCGGCTTTACCGCCGAGACCTCGTTCGACGACATCATCCGCGCCCATATCGACGACGAACTCGGCGGCAGCATCGGCGCTGCGGCATGAAGGTCGTCCTGATCGGCCAGCAGGCCTTCGGCAAGGCCGTCCTCGACGCCTTCCTCGCCCGCGGCGACACCGTCGCGGCCGTCTTCTGCGCACCCGAAAAAGGCCGCCCCGACCCGCTTCGCCTCGCAGGCGAAGCCGCTGGCATCCCGACGCACATGTTCCCCAAGCTCGGTAGCCCCGAAGCGCTCGACGCCCTGCGCGCCGCTGACGCCGACATCGGCATCATGGCCTACGTCACGCAATTCGTGTCGCAGGAGTTCTGCGCCGTCCCCACCCACGGCACGATCCAGTTCCACCCGAGCCTGTTGCCGCTGCACCGCGGCGCCTCCGCCATGAGCTGGTCCATCATCCTCGGTCGCCGCGAGACCGGCTTCACCATCTTCCGCCCCAGCGATGGCCTGGATGAAGGCCCCGTGATCTTCACCCGCACCGTGGAAATAACGCCCACCGACACGCTCGTCACCGTCTATTTCGGCAAGATTTTCCCGCAAGGCGTCGCCGGCCTGCTCGAAGCCGCTGACCTCGTCCTTGCCGGCAAGGGTAACGCGACCGCCCAGGTCGAGGACACTGCCACCTACGAAGGCATCATCGGCGACGCGGAATCGCAAATCCATTGGCACCAGCACGTCGACCAGGTGTTCGATCTCATCCGCGGCTGCGATCCGGCCCCTGCTGCCTGGACGACCTATGACGGCCGCCGTCTCGATCTTTTCGACGCGGAAAAACAGCCTGCTCGCACATTCGCCGAGGTCAAGGGCAAGAAGATGGGCCAACTGATCGCCGTCAGCGCCGACGGCGCCCTGATCCAAGCCCAGGGCGGCGCCATCCTGGCCAAACGCGTCCGCCTCGACGGCGGCAAGAAAATCGCACCCACCGACGCCGACTTGACGCCCGGCACCATCCTCGGCCGCTAGTATCCCATCCCTCTCCCGCCCGCGGGAGAGGCCAAGGTGATGGGTGAAGCCACAGGCCTCACCCATCCAACGAAGGCTAGTCGGACCCGAACGTCGCCGGCGTGATCTTCACCCGGCCCGCGACCGCGTCGTCCACCCGCACCAGCGGAAAGCCGACCGTCACGTTCAGGCTCTGGTTCCACGCATCGACGATCTCGTCGCGCAACTCCGCCGCACCCAGCGCCAGTTGCTGCGTGACGACGGCGTTCTCCAACGGCTGATTGGTCTTGTAGCCGTCATGTCCCGACTTCAGTTCGGCGTCATAGACCGGCACCAACGCCGACAGCGTCTCCAGCAGATACGCCGGCACCCGCTGCTCGTTCGTTGTCGTGTTCCGGCTCATGTACGGCCGGATCGTTAGCTTGGTGAAGTCGATGAAAGTGCGCACGAACGACCCCTCGAACGGCGAGTGGATTCCGGCAGTCGTGTAGCCGTTCGGGTTCGGGTAGTTGCCCCAACCGTTATAGTGGACCGACACATGCATCGGCTGGCTGCCATCGGCCACGAAATGGCTCCAATAGCCGATGTCGCGCAGCGTCAGTTGCTGCCGCACCGAAATCTGGTAGCGGAAATACGCGACGTCGCTCGGCGTCGTCGCCGTGGCCAGACCCGCCTGCATCGCCCGCCACATGCCGAAATCCTTCCGGACTTGCTGAAAGCCGTCCAGCATCTGATACGGCAGGTAACCAACCGTATACTGGTCCTGACCACCCGGGCTCATCGCCGCCCGCTCCGCCGTGTCGAACGCCTCGCGCGTTGCCGGCAGCGCGCTGATCGACACGCTGCCGCCCAGGGCGAAGCCGTTATCGTCGAGGTCGATGAAGTGGCCGTTGTCGCGCTCGGCATCGTGCACGGTGCGGCTGGTCGACGTCCCGGTAGCGTTCAGCAACACGCCGGTGGTCTTGCTTTCGTCCGCTTCAGCGCCGAGTTCGCCGATGAACTGCGCCGGGGATGCCCCGCGCACGAAGGCCGGCAGGTCCGACGGCAGGTTTTGGATCGCCAGCGTGCTGATGCCGACATGGCCGGTGTGGCCCCAGGCGAACGCCTGCCCGGTGGACAGCGCCGTGGTGGAAGCGGCGAGCGCGAGGAGCGCAAGGCCGCGAATGGTCGTCGTCATAAGGTTCTCCGTCGTTTTGATGGAAGAGGGTTGGCTCAGGCCCGGCGGCGGCGAAGCACGATCCCGACCAGCCCCGTGCCCAGCAGCGCCAGCGTGGCCGGCTCCGGCACCGCAGCGGCCCGGGGCGTCGCATTGATGTTATCGACGGCCAGGCTCGCCGCCCGCGTACTCAAGGTCGCGACGGTGAACGCCGGGCCGCTGTAGCTCAGCGATCCTTCGGCGTAGTTGTAGCCACTCGGCACCGCGCCGATTGCGGTCATGCTGCCGCCGGTATTGGTCGACAGCGTCAACGAGCCGCTCCGGTCGCCGAGCGCAAAATTGAGCTGCAACGCGCTCACCGCCTGGCTGAACGTGATGCTCAACGGGCTCGACGGATCGAGAGACCCGAGTGCCGTGGTCAGGAACGACTGCGTCAATCCCGAGAACAGCGGCAGGGGTCCGCTGGTGCTGTTGTAGGAAATCTTGAACGCGCCGGGATCGGCGAAGCTCGACCCGGCGAACGTTGCCGTCAGCCCGGATGCCGTGCTGGAGAACGGCGTCGTCGCCGTGAACGGATCGGTCTCGAACGTGAACACTGCCGCCGATGCCTGGGTGGCCGTCATGACCGTGCCAGCGATCATTACTGCGACGAAG
>JBPBQE010000479.1:0-7661 GCA_050954595.1 Janthinobacterium lividum
CGCTAGTATCCTTCTGATGCTATTCGGCCTTGCGATCCTGCTCACGCTGGGGTCGATCGTCGCGTTCGGTCTGGAGATGGTGCTCAGCAACCGGGCCATGCGTCGGCGCATTGCCCTGCATCGTCTGCGTCTTCCCTGGCACCGCGGCTGACCGAAGGTCCCGGCCGCGGTATGCGACTGTGGTGCTTGGACCGCTGCGAAGTTGGCTGGAATAGGAGGACGCCAGGGGCGTTCCCCGTTACCGTCCGGGCTTGTATGTCGTGCCGTTCAAAGCCAACGCCGAGTGCGGTCATCACATTCCCAAGCAGCCGCACCGTGCTACGAACTCTGCTGTGTTTGGTGCAGCCCTGCGGCAACGCAGCAGCCTGACGGTCTGGTTCACCGACGCAGCCATCGCGGCCTGGAGGGCTGAACCCCGAACCACACGCGGTGGTTAGTCGCGCTATTCGGCCCTGGCTATCGCGACGGCGCTGACGCTGCGGTTGGTCTTCCGCTTGGCCCTACGCCTGACCGAAGGGCTGATCGGCTCCATCATTGCCCTACTCGGTCTCGACCTTGCCGTGCCGGACCATACAACCTTGAGACGCCGGGCCGAGAGCTTGGACGTGGTTCATCCCCGACCAGGTCCCGATCCCGTGCACCTGCTGGTGGACAGCACAGGGCTCAAGCTCTGCGGATCTGGCGAATGGCTACTCGAGAAGCACGGTACGAAAACCCGGCGGTCGTGACGCAAGCTGCACGTTGCCATAGACGCCGACACCGGACAGATCGCGGCGACGGCGTTGACCACCAGGGATGTCACTGATGCCTTGCAGGTCGCTGACTTGCTCGATCAGGTGGATGGCCCGATCGCGTCGTTCACCGCCGACGGTGCTTACGATCAGGACGGCGTTTATGGCCAGGTCGCGGGCCGCCATCCCGAGGCGTCCGTCGTCGTCCCGCCACTCTCCAGCAGCGTGCCGAGCGAAACGGCCCAGACAGCGCCGACGATGCGAGACCGCCACTTGAAGATGATTACCGAACGCGGCCGCATGGCTTGGCAAAAAGCTTCTGGTTACAATTGGCGGGCTCTGGTTGAGGCGGACATCAGCGGCTTTAAGCGGGTTATTGGCGATGCCCTACGAGCACGCATCGATCGTCGTCGAGCGACCGAGGTCGCGATTGCCGTGAGCGCACTGAACCGGATGCTCGAACTCGGGCGTCCGGAGTATGTCCGCCTCTCGTAACCGTTGGCGTGAGGTGGCCCAACTACGACCGCCTACCGAGCCATGCAACACAGTCCCGGCATTCTTGACGGCGATAACGAGCATTCCGACTGTTCGCGTTGCGACAGGCCAGTCCTGGCGGCAATCACCTGGTCTGCACACGCTTCCGTGGACTAGGGTGATTTCAGCAACTCTGCTCTTACCTGGTGCTTTCGGACGATGTGTTCCGCCGGGACGGCCGAAAGATGCTCCTTGTTAAATATGCTCTAAAATTCCGGAACAGTTTCTACGTGCTCGCGGTCCTGATCGTGTTGGCCGGCGCGGGCGCTGCTTTCATCATGCCGAAAGACGTGCTGCCGAATGTCGACATTCCTGTCGCGACTGTCGTCTGGACTTACACCGGCCTGGCGACGACGGATATGGAGCGCCGGGTCACGACCTATACCGAGTTCGCGCTCAGCAACAACGTAAGCGGCATCCGCAGCATGGAGAGCACCACGCTGCAGGGCGTGACCATCACGCGGGTCTACTTCCAGCCCGGCACGAGCATCGACCTCGCTTTGTCCCAGGTCACCGCCTCGACCAACTCTATTCGCGCCCAACTGCCACCGGGCATCCAGCCGCCGGTCGTGATGCGCTTCTCCGCTTCTGCCGTCCCAGTCATCCAGCTCGCCCTCAGCTCCACCCAGGAGAGCGAGCGACAGCTGTACGATCTCGGCCAGTATCGTATCCGCCAGAGCCTGACCACCGTGCCTGGCTCCACCCTGCCGTCGCCCTACGGCGGCGAGCCACGCCAAATCATGGTCGATCTCGACCTCCACGCGCTGCAGGCCTACGGCTTGACGCCGGAGGACGTGACGAACGCCATGACGGCGCAGAACCTCACGACTCCTTCAGGCCTCGCCAAGTTCGGCACCGACCAATACGTGATCCGCCTGAACTCCACCCCCGAAGCCGTCGCCGCCCTCAATCAGGTGCCGATCAAACTCGTCAACGGCAGCCCGGTTCTGGTCCGCGACGTGGCGTTCGTGCGCGACGGCGCACCGCCGCAGCAGAACATCGTCCGGCAAGACGGCCACCGCGGCGTCCTGCTCACCGTTCTGAAAAACGGTGAAGCCTCCACCCTCTCCGTCGTCGACGCGGTCAAGGGCCTGCTCCCCGGCATCCGCGCCGCCGCTCCCAAGGACGCCAAGATCACCCCCTTGTTCGACCAGTCGGTGTTCGTCTCCGGCGCCATCACCGACGTGCTGCGGGAGGGCGGCATCGCGGCAGGGCTCACCGGCCTGATGATCCTGCTATTCCTCGGCTCGTGGCGGTCGACCGTGATCATCCTCGTCTCGATCCCGCTCAGCATTCTGGCCTCGCTCGCTGTGCTGGCCGCGCTGGGGGAGACGATCAACATCATGACCCTCGGCGGCATGGCGCTTGCTGTCGGCATCCTCGTCGACGACGCCACCGTCGCTATCGAGAACACCTACCGGCTGATGGAGGAAGGCAAGGAGTTCCGCCAAGCCGTCGTCGAGGGCGCGGCCGGCATCGCTAAGCCAGCGCTGATCTCGACCCTGTCGATCTGTTGCGCGTTCGTCTCGGTCACTTTCCTATCCGACGCCCCGCGCTACCTGTTCACGCCGCAGGCCCTCGCGGTCGTTTTCTCGATGCTCGCCTCCTACATCCTGTCCCGCACAATCGTACCCATCCTGATCGACGTCCTGGTTAAGACCGAATACGACGCCCGCAAGCAGGGTGAGGAGGAGAGCCAGGACGCGCAGTCCAAGCGCAAAGGCATCTTCGGCCGTATCCATGACGGGTTCGAGCATGGCTTCGAGCGGTTCCGCCAGGCCTATCTAGGCCTGCTGCATGCGATCCTAGGCCACCGGATCGTCACGCTGGCGAGCGTTGCCGGGATCTTCGCCATGGCCGGCGGCTTATTCATGTTCGTCGGCACCGACTACTTCCCGCAGGTCGATGCCGGTCAGATGACCCTGCACGTGCGCGCGCCGGCCGGCATGCGCATCGAATCCGCCGAGCTGCTGTTCCAGCGTGTCGAGGACACCATCCGCGAGATCGTCCCCGCGGACCAGATCGACACTATCATCGACAATATCGGCCTGCCCGCATCCAACTACAATTTCGCCTTCGGCGACGGCACCTTCGTCGCCTATAATGACGGTCAAGTCCTCGTGGCGCTCAAGCCGAACCACGGCTCCACCTTCGACTTCGAGCGACGCCTACGGACCACGCTGCGCGACCGCTTCCCCAGCGCGACCTTCTACTTCCAGCCCGCCGACATCATCACCCAGATCCTGGACTTCGGCACCCCAGCCCAGATCGATGTGCAGGTCAGCGGCCGCCATGGCGAGAAGGACCTCGCCGTCGCGCAAGACATCGTCCGCAAGCTCCGCCTGGTGCCGGGCGCCGTCGACGTCCATCTGCAGCAGATTACTGACGCGCCGGAGTTCAACGTCAACGTCGACCGCGAACGCGCCGCCGAGATCGGCCTGACCGAGCAGCAGATCGCCAACAACATGAACGTCTCGCTCAGCGGCAGCTTCCAGGTCAGCCCCAATTTCTGGTCCGACCCGGCGACCGGAATTCCTTACCAGATCTGGATACAGACTCCCGAATACCGCAACGACAGCATCACCGCGCTGCAGAACACGCCGCTACTCGCCTCCGCCTCCACCAGTGCGACCGATCTCGGCCAAGCCCGGCCCATCCAGCCGCTGTCCAACGTCGCGACCTTCACCCGCGGCAGCGAGCAGACCGTCCGAAACCACGTCAACACACAGCCCACGTACGACGTCTATGCCGCCGCCCAGGATCGCGATCTCGGCGGCCTGCAAAAGGATACCGAGCGCATCGTCCAGGAGGAGCAAAAGCAGCTCGAAGCGCCCGACGTGATCCACATCCGCGGCCAGATCCAGAGCAAGGACGAGGCATTCACCCGGATCGGCCTCGGCCTCTGCGTGGCGCTCGTCGCCGTGTACCTGCTGATGGTCGTCAACTTCCAGTCCTGGGGCGATCCGCTCGTCGTGCTGCTGGCGCTGCCGATCGCCTTCTGCGGCATCGTCACCAGCCTGTTTATCACGCACACGACCTTCTCGATCCCGTCTTTGATGGGCGCCATCATGAGCGTCGGCGTCGCGTCGGCGAACTCCATCCTGCTCGTGACGTTTGCCCGCGAGCATCGCGAGACCGAAGGGTCCACCGCCGCCGAGGCCGCAGTCGCCGCCGCCGAAACCCGGGTGCGCCCCGTGTTGATGACCGCCGGCGCCATGTTTGTCGGCCTTATTCCGATGGCTATCGGGATCGGCGAAGGCAGTGAACAGAATGCCGCCCTGGCCCGGGCGGTCCTTGGCGGCATCAGCTTCGGCACCTGCTCGACGCTGCTATTCGTGCCGTTCCTCTACACGCTGCTGCGGCGCGGCGACGTCAAAAAACTCGAGGATTACGCGTGATGGACACCCAAGACCCTACGGCCGCCAGGGCCGAGATTCCCGCGCCGCCACGCCGCCGCGTGCTGCTCTATGTCGGCATCCCGGTTGTGGGGTTGCTCGCCTGGGGCGGCTGGACCCATTGGACCACGCACCAAGCCGCGGCCGAAACCCAGCGCTCTCAGCAGGATTTCATCCCGGAAGTCCGCACCGCCCGGGCTCAGCGCACCGACAAGCCCGTCGAACTGACCGAACCCGGCCAAACCGTCGCCTTTGACACCGCCAACCTATTCGCCCGCGCTACCGGCTACGTTGCCGAGCGCCGTGTCGACATCGGCAGCCGAGTTCACAAGGGCGACCTTTTAATTCGGATCGCCGCCCCCGATCTCGACGCCCAGTTGCTGCAGGCGCAAGCGCAGGTCGGCCAACTCCAAGCCGGCATCATTCAGGCGCAGGCCAATCTGCAGCAGGCAATCGCGACCCGCAGCCTCAACAACGTCACCAAGGCCCGCACGACCACTCTGGCCAACCAGGGTTGGGAGACGCGTCAGAACGCCGATCAATCCACCGCCAACGCCACCACCGGCGAGGCCGGCGTCACAACCGCCCAGGCAGGCATCGCCGTGGCCCTCGCCAACCTCAAGGCTCAGGAGGCCACGGTGCAACGCTTGCAGGAGCTTACCGGCTTCGAGCAGGTCTTCGCCCCGTTCGACGGGGTCATCACCGCTCGAAACGTGGATGTCGGAGACCTGCTCACCGCCGATAGCGGGAACGGCTCGCCAATGTTGAGCCTGCAGCGCGATGACGTGCTGCGCGTCTCCGTCTATATACCGCAAAGCAGTGCCGTCGGTATCCAAAATGGGCTCGATGCCCGCGTGACGGTTCCCGAGTTGCCAGGCCGCACCTTCGCGGCCAAGGTCAGCCGCACCGCCCGCGCCTTGGACCAGACGTCCCGCTCCATGCTCACCGAAGTGGACGTGCAGAATTCGGACGGCGTGTTACGGGCCGGGCTATATGCTAACGTGACGATCGACGTCCCCCGCCAGCGCCCTGGAGTGATGGTGCCCGACGAGGCGCTGGTCTTCAACGCGACAGGCCTGCAGGTCGCTGTCGTCGAGGGTGACACGGTACATTACCGCAAAGTCAGCATCTACCGTGACTTCGGGACACAAGTGGAGTTGCGCGACGGGTTGAATGGCACGGAGACGGTTGTGCTTACCCCGCCGCCCAATCTGGAGGACGGCGGTAGGGTCCGGATCGCTCAACCGGCCCAGGACAGCAAGGACAAGCCGGCCCACACGCAAACCAGCGAGCAGGTAGCCCGCAGCAAGTAGCACCCGTTTTGACCGTTCTGCAGCAGCTGAGCCGCGGAGCGGTCAAAGTAGACTTGCTTACGGGTGCCCGCCGATAGAGGTGCCAGGGGCCGCACCAAGCGAGCCGCTGCTAATCCCGCTATTACCTATCGCCGTTCCCGGCGCGGCACCGAGCGATTGGCTGCTAGGGCTGCCGCCGATCGCGGTCCCGGGCGCGGCACCGAACGACCGTCCACTGCCAACGGTGGGCCGGGAGGATGAGCTGGGCACGCTGGCAACGCCGTTGGAAATGCCCGGGCCAGCGGCATAGGCACAACCGCCCACGGTGCTCGCAAGTAACGCGATCGTAAGTGCCGTCGCAATGGTTCTCGTCATGATCAGGAATTCCTGTGGGTAAGCCATCTAAGTGGGGGCGATCTACAGCGGCCAACTCCGCTCGCCGATAAACTTTGTGAGGTCTGACGTGACCCCGATCTTTCATCCAGTGGCGACCAGAGACTGGCGTGTGTTGTCGCCATCATCGGCGACGGTTGCATCTGCCCGCGATCCGGCCAATCTGAGCCCAGCCGCATACGCAGCCGGGGTCGTAGCCGAGGGCAGACTGAGGCCGCTTAGGGCCTGTTAGCTCTTGATCCAGTCACACGCGGCGGCGAGGCAGAGCACGCCCATGAACGAGATGGCGGTCTTCTCGTAGCGCGTGGCGATGGCACGCCATTCTTTCAACCTGGACCAAAGGCGCTCGACCTGGTTGCGGTTGGTGTAGACCCAGGCGGGGCAGGACAGGGTCTCCTCCGTTTTCCTAGTCGGGATCACCGGCCGTGATCCGAGATCCCAAATATGCTCACGAAAGGCATGACTGCTGTAGCCTCGATCGGCGACCACCCACCTCGGCACTCCAGGTAGCTTCTCCAGCAACGGCACAGCGAGCGGCAGCTCGTGTGACTGTCCGGGTGCCAGGACGAAGGCCACGGCGCGGCCTGCTGCGTCGGCGATCACGCAAGCCTTGGTGCCAAAGCCACCACGTGACCGGCCAAGCGCCTCACGAACGTCTCGTTGGGCCGAAGTGTCTGCTTTTTGGCCGCTCCTGCCGCCTTCTGGTGAGCCCGAATGTTCGTGCCGTCGAGAAACGTCATCCCGAGTTGCACACCCTGCTCCTGGGCCAGCGTCAGCAGGCGCTCCCACACTCCCAGCCTGGACCAGCGAATGAAGGTCTGCGCGGCCTTCCACCAGGGTCCAAGCTCCTCAGGCACGGCTCGCCACTTGGCCCCGTTCTGGTGGCGCCACAGCATTGCGCTCATTGTCTGCCGCAGGGTCGGCGATGGCACCTTGGCAACCGGACGGCACGCCTCCACCAGAGGTGCAAGAATCAACCACTGTGCATCCGTCAACATCAAAGCCATTCCTCAAATGGGAAGAACGCTGAGAGTGCCGTTTGGATTCATGGCCTAACAAACCCTTTAAGGTTGTGGCTATATCGGGGCGTAAGTGTAAATCACCCTGCTATTGAGGACGCAAGAAATGGTATCGTTTGCTCCGCAAATCCTGATGCCAACTTAACGCCTGAACAGCATGCAAGGGTGGACTGACGGTTAAAAGTCAATACACGTCCTGGACACCTAACAAAGATCTTGTGCTTATTCATGCGAATAAAGATGCTCGGGCGGAGTTCTATTAAGTGTCTCTATTGGAGCTTCAACGGAAGGCGATAC
>JBPBQE010000236.1:0-7500 GCA_050954595.1 Janthinobacterium lividum
ACCCTTTCTCAACTAATATCAGCGACTGCCGTTCATCGGATTGTGCGAGCGGGCTATGTACAAAAACATATCAGTATTCCTTTGCGGCGCCTTCGTTTCGGCCAGTGGGGCTATTGCGCAGGTCATTCCGGATCAGATCGACCCCGCTTTGGTCACGCGTTCGCTTCCGTCGATCGCGCACGACGATACGCACGTCCAACCGCCCCGACCTGCTTCAACGACACCTCCGATGCCCGCACATATTACCCTTACCGCAACGGGCATCGTCGCCAACCGGATCATCGTAACCGGCACCCTCGGGACGCCAGCAAGCGATTATTCTGCTGCTATCGCACCCTACATCAATCGGCCCTTGAGCCAAGACGATCTCAGCCATCTCGCTGGTAGCGTGGCTGACACTGCCCGCGCACGCGGATTGGTCTTTGCCAGCGCGTCGATCGCACCACAGTCACTGACTGACAAAACATTGCGTGTGACCCTCGACGAGGGACGGATTGACGCCGTGAGATCGATCGGCACCAGCAACGCAGCAGCCGACCGCATTCTATCGAGGCTAGTCACGCACCGCGCCGTCACAAAGGCGGAACTCGAACGTACGATCCTGCTCGTCGGTGATCTGCCTGGCGTTCGGATCGCCAGCACGCAATATTTGCGACAAGATGGATTCGGCATCCTGCTGGTCACACTGACCAGCGATCGCGTCATGCTTTATGGCCAAATCGACAATCGCGGCACATCGGAGATCGGACGCCTACGCGCTACCGGGCTGGCCGACCTGCGCGACAATTTCGTGGCCGGTGACGAAATCGGTCTTGTCGCCGCGACGACGCCCGCGCATCCTGCGCAGTTCGCGTTCCTTAGCAGTCGCTATGCTGCGCCTATCGGTCAGACTGGCGGTGTCGCTTCGATCACCGGCTATTATGGCCGAACCCATGCTGGCGGTGACCTCGCGACGCTTGACCTGATCGGTCACAGCTATGGCGGGGCAATCGACTACAGTCTTCCGCTGCACCGGTCTCGACGATCGAGCCTGTGGTTTGATCTCGAGCTGCGCACGCTTGTCTCCAACCAATCCGTGCTCGGCAGACGGTTTCGTGATGACGACATTACTGTCCTCACCGGCACGCTCAAAAGTGCAGGCACCATCGTCGGTGGAAGCTACCATGCCAATCTCGCGGTTTCGTGGGGACTTCCCCTGCCGGGCGTGACGCACGAGGGCGACGCGTTCGCCTCGCGTCCCGATGGCGACGCACGGTTCGTTACAAGCAGCATCGTCGTCGACTGGACGCATCCAATCTCCGGCCCGTTCAGCGTCGCACTAGCGACCGTCGCGCAAGTGGCGTCGCGGCCGCTGCTGGCAACCGCGGAGATCAGCCTAGGCGGCCCAGCCTTCGGTCGCGCCTACGACTATAGCGAACGGACCGGCGATGACGGCGTGCTCGGATCGGCCGAACTGCGCGCTGATCTTAGCCGTCTCCGTCTTCCTCTGCTGTCTCGCGCGCAGTTCTATCTGTTCGCGGACGGCGGCATCGTGACCAATTTGCGGAATGGCTATGGCGGCGGGGACCTCGCGTCTGCGGGGGCCGGGATACGCATCGGCCATGGTGCCTTTGACGGTGGGCTGGAAGTCGCTTTCCCGATAAATGAAGATCGGTTCGATAGCCGAAACCGGGCGCCGCGAGTCTCGTTCCAGCTGTCAGCCCATGGCTGAAAAGCTGCGTAGACGCTGAAGTCATCGATAGACCGCATTTCGTCGACCGCGAATGGAAGAATCCATGACAAGGATCGGTCTCCGCAATTCCATTGCGCGGCTAGGCAGTTACCTCGCTTCTAGCTCGGCTGGGCACTCATATCAGACCAGCCTCGCTTCGCAGTAGGGCCTTGATCCTTTCCCGAAAAACGGTTTGAGCAGAAACAGTCAGGTCAAGTCGTTCCCGGCCGTGATCGGTGCCGCGACCGAGCTGATGGTCCGGAAGTGCCCCAGACCTAGCCACTCAAAGGGCTGCAACGCATCACTTATTGCGGACATCGCCCTTGGCGGTACCAGGGCCCTAACATCTCGTAGCGTGGAGACCTTAGCAGTTATTATGCCTTCCGGAGGCGCTCGATGAACTGGGTAGCAGCGTCGCGGAGCGAGGCGGTGTCACACGCAACCAAATTCGCGGTTTGCCCAATCGATTCTGACAGAAGGCCCGCTTCCCTTGTCGCACCTGCCACCGCGCTGAACCGCTCATGGAGGGAAGCGGTACTAATCGAAGCCTCACCTGCGTCAGCGTGGATTTCTTCGGTAGCGCGCTGCTGTTGAGCCACCGCTGTCTGGATCGCCGATGCTGCATCGGCAAGACTTCCGATTTGCCGGACGGTATCCGCAATCGAGCAAACAGCATGCTCGACATGTATCTGCATCCCCGCCAGCCGCTTCTCAATCTCACCCGTGGCGTCGCGAGTCTGCGCCGCCAGCGCCTTCACTTCGCATGCTACCACAGAAAAGCCCCGTCCTGCTTCACCAGCCCGTGCTGCTTCAATCGTCGCGTTCAGAGCAAGCAAGTTCGTTCGAGAAGCGATACTGCCGATGAGCGATGTGATTTGCTCGACCCCATCCACCTGCGCGGCCAAGGCTTGGACAGTCTGATTGCTCTGCTCCGAAGCGTGTCGGGCATTGCAACTTGCGTCCGCTTGGGCCGCGATCTGGACAGAAATACTGAGCGCCATTCCGTGAACGTCGCTGGTCGTCGCGGCGACCCTATCTGCCGCAAGCCGCGCGCTGGATGCTGCTGCATCCACTCCGTCCGTTTGTGCTTCGATGCTCGGTCCCAGTGTAGCGAGGTGACCAGATGAGCTACGGAGTCCGTCCGCGGCCTCCAGGACGCGACCCGAAGCTGCGAAGACGGTGCTCTCGAACCGTTCAGCTAATTCGAGCAACTCGGAATGATGCCGCTGCCGAAGTTCACGTTCATGGACCTGCCGAGCCCCGGAGGCGCGCGTTTCGGCCTCAGCCTGCAATTTCGCCTCTCGGACCGCTATCTGTGCACGTTCATCATGCCGGGCCAGTTCCATCTCTTCCTGATTGACCTCGCTCATGCCGCGCTCCGCAAATACGTGCGCTTGACCAATGACGGCACGCGCCAACATAGCGAGAAACATAAGCAGCAGCATTTGGGCCTCTGGCATCAGCGGCCAAATTCCAGCAGCGATGTTGAAGCAGGCGTCGAGACCGAGCAGAAGGACGAATGACAAACTAGCGGCGGGTATAGCTGATAGTGATGTAGCCCCCGCGCTGATCAGCGCGATATGCAGGCTTATGACGAAGATCAAATCGTTCGGGGTTTGTCCGCGACCGAGCGCAGTTATCAATACGCTCCATGACAGGGCCGAGAGCCCAGCTAAAAGCGTGATACTTCGTAAAGCCCGGGCCTGACTAACTGAATCGGCAGCAGCCCTTTTTCGCGCGACGATATCGAGGATACGAAGCCCAGAAGATGCAAACAGGCCTATGCTTCCGATAGCCATTAACGTTCGACTTGGGCATGCCCGAAAGCTAAAAATAAGCCATGGGACAGCGATAACCGTTAGGATAGCCGCCGTGAATACCGCGCGGTCGGCCATTTCGATCTGGAGCGCGCGGACCCAGGCGGTGACACGTCCATCGACGGACCTTGAGCAGACAACCTCCCGGAGCCCCAACCGCTGAGCGGAACGAGCGCTATTCAAGCCAACCATCTCGTCCGACACCCCACCTCATTGTCCTTTCCCGGCCATTTCACAGTTAAGGTTAACAGCTCATAAAACGGGTATTTGCAGGCCGACGTGCAACCCTGCCGCGGAACGGCGGGTTTGCGCAAAACACTGCCCGAAAGACCGTATGTTCGGGCTGCAAAAGTAGCTCGCCCCGGTAACCGGGGGAAATTCTCGGGCAAGCAGTTGCAGCATGAGAAACGAGCTTGAGGAAAAACGAGTCGTTTGAATCTCTTGGCGAACTCCGGCTCAGCCGCTCCTGAACGTTTTGGAGCAACTGCCCGGAAATTTACCCCGGTTACCCGCCCCCGTAGTAAGCAGGATACGGGGATTGCGCCGGATGGGCCGGCACCTAGACCCAGGCTTAAGCGAGGGCGGACCATGGAAAAGGATAGCGAACTTTTCGTTGGACTCGATACATCAAAATTGTAGATTTCAGTCGCGGTCGCCGAGGGCGAGCGGAATGGCGAAGTCCGGTTTTTCGGCGACATCTAAGCAGTGCCGGCATCGTAGCATCGATGGTGACCAAGCCGGCGAAGCGGGGCGCCAGGCTCCACTTCTGCTACGAGGCTGGTCCAACGGGATACGAGCTATACCGCCGGATCCTTGAGCTCGGCCACCATTGCGAGGTGGTGGCGCCATCGCTCATTCCCAAGCGTGCGGGCGACCGGATAAAGACCAATCGTCGCGACGCTGCAAGCCTGGCCCGGCTCCATCGAGCTGGCGCCTGTTTGCCGTTGACTGCTAGAACAACGGCATGACCCTCCTCAGTCAGGACGTCCTTGAGAAGCCTCAGGATACCGAACTCGTCGTCGACTAGCAGCACGTTGCTGGAATCTCATGATGGCGTTGCAATCGATCCAGCGAGTTGAGTCTGCTGTTAACTCGATCGAGGAGAGCGTGCTCCATCGCTTTGGAAAGTAATTCTATAACGAATGCGAGCACTGTCCTCACGTCGATACCGCCAATGGGGTCAAGCTACCTGAGTTATCATACGTGTGTAACCAGATACCACCAACGCGGATTTGTGCCCCGGAAACAGTTTTACGCAGCTGACCGCTTCTCGTCATCCATGGCCAGACGGCACAGCGTTTCGAACAACACATTGCCGCTCATCCTCGTTGGATCAAAGCCGCTGTCCTGGACGATCGCGCCGTAATGGGCCGCGTCTTCGACAGATGCGCCAACGAAGCCCATCGACCAGCCCTCGAACGAACGCGCGGGCGCGGACTCAAATGCGAGCAGCGACACTTCGCCGTGGCGATCATCCTGCTGGATGCGTTCGAACACGCTTTCCACGGCCACTTGCGACCCTTCTAGCACCTGCCCGAAATAGCCCGAATTGAACATCAGTGCACCGGTCACTCCGACCTTGCCGTTGTTGGCCTGGCTGGTATTCAAAATGGTGACAATGTTGCCCGCCAGATCGTCAGGCGTGCCAGTCATGCGATTGCGGCTGTAATAGACCAGGCGGTAAACGTCGTCTGCCATATGATGATCCTCTCGCTAGTGGGATGGTATTGCGTTCAACAGGGATGCAGCAGCGGTTCCGGCCATTGGACGTCCGGTGAAATAGCCCTGTACCTCGTGACAGCCCTGGGCCCGGATGCGGTTGAGCTGCTCGACCGTTTCCACCCCTTCCGCCGTGGTCTTGATCCCAAGACTTGCGCCAAGGCCAGCCACGGCTCGCACGATGGCATTGCTGTCGTCGGTATTGCCCCGCACGAAAGACTGGTCGATCTTGATCTTGTCGAAGGGGAACTTCTGCAGATAGCTCAGCGACGAATAGCCGGTACCGAAATCGTCCATCGAGATGCGGACGCCAAGGGCACGAAGCGCGTTGAGCGCTGACAGCACCCGTTCCGTGTTCTCCAGCAGCGCCCCCTCGGTGATTTCCAGCTCCAGCCGAGTTGGGTCGAGGCCCGACGACGCCAGGGCCGAAACGACGGACTCGATCAGCTTGGCGTTGCGGAACTGCACAGGCGACAGGTTGACCGCGATGGATACCGGCCGGGACCACGACGCCGCTTCATGGCAGGCAGTACGCAGGACCCAGTCGCCGATCGGCACGATTAGGCCGATCTCCTCAGCCAACGGGATAAAGTCTGCCGGCGATACGATGCCGCGTTCCGCGCTGTTCCATCGCAGCAGCGCTTCGAAACCGACGACCTCGCTCGTCTCAAGATGCACCTGTGGCTGATAGGCGAGCTCCAGCTCCTTGAGTGCCATCGCCTTGCGGATATTGATTTCCATCGCGCGCCTAGCCTGCATGCGCGCATCCATCTCGCCTTCGAAAAAGCGGAATGTCCCACGACCATCGACCTTCGCCTTGTAAAGGGCAAGATCGGCACGTTTCAGCAGGGTGTCAGGGTCGGAACCATCGCCGGGTGCGAGTGCGATGCCGACGCTGGCGCCGATGTTGAGCATATGCCCGTCGACCACATAGGTCCGGCCGATCAGATCAACCAGCCGTGTGGCCATCGCCTGCGCGGCAAGCGGTTGATCGCCACCGGTTTGTAAAATGGCGAATTCGTCGCCGCCAAGCCGCGCGACGAAGTCGGTCTCGCGAGACATGCTGCGGAGACGTTCGCCGACCTTGGCGAGAAGCCCGTCGCCGACCGGATGTCCCAGCGTATCGTTGACACTCTTAAAGCGATCCAGATCGATACAGAGGACGGCGATCGCCTCTCCCGTGCGCTGGGCATGCGCCAGCTTCTCGCGCAGCAGTTCGTGGAAGCTGGCTCGATTGAGGAGCCCGGTAAGGGTGTCTCGTGTGGCACGCTCCGCATCGTGGACATAGCGGCTGACGTCAACGAGCGTGACCACAACTCCGCCATCCGGCAGCGATCGACTACTTAAATCGAAGACACGACCATCGGGCAAACGGGTGGAAACGGACGTTCGGGCAGCGACAGCGGCGAGCACCTCGCCACCACCTACCAATCCGTTCAACGTGAACAATGTTCTCAGCGTGCTGCCAACGGGATTGAGCGCCTTAAAAAGGTTCTGGGCCGCGCCATTGGCGTATTCCACGGCATCATTGCTATGGAGAACGAGTACGGCGTTTGGCAGATTTTGCAGGGTGATAGCAGCGGCGTCTACACTGCTACTCAGGATGAGGGGTGCTGCATCCATCGTCCCGTCCCCCTATTTACCCGGGGCTGTCGTTTACACCGAACAATTAAAAGAACTATTAACGATTGGATCGATTTGGTCGTTTAAAGGGTTATATACCTGCTTCATCGTAGTCTGTTGACGAGCAGACGGCGACACTCACACCAACAACTCAAGCGAAGAATTACTCAACGTGCGATATAAGCGTGTCTGCGCTAGCGCCGCCGAACGCCTTGCCAGTGGACTCATCAAGGCGGCATCGCGTTCGGATCAATCGATCCCCACGGTGCTGCTTCGTGTGTCCTGACTTTGAGCGTTTCGAATGTCGCCGCTTTTGCGACATATCCAAGATCGGAAGCTGTGAGTAAACTTGAACCGGCTGAGGAATGGCCGCTAAGCCAAGGCCCGCTTATAAAATAGGTTAGCCCGTCTTATTCACCGGGATGATAGTTTGGGGTTGGCGATCGTAGCGTAACTATCTGATTTGGTTTAGAGAAGGGTTGCTTACACCAATCCTCGAGACCGGACAGAAAGTGCCACGACCGCCATGGCGGATGATAGCGTCCTCACCTTTTCGTTTCCAGCGATTCATGGTCGGAAAGTCACTGCTGCATTTGATGGCGGCAGACTGACATCGGATGGTGGAGTGCT